>JAYTVJ010000096.1:0-18425 GCA_043744535.1 Arenimonas sp. | reverse complement strand
TAGAGTAGTGGCTTCCGAAGCCATTGGTCGGGGGTTCGAATCCCTCCGGGCGCGCCAAAATACGCTTATGAACTTTCCTGTACATACCCTGCAAAACGCCTTCGGCCAGCTTACCGTTTCAGAATACGGTGGCCAGCTTTTATCATGGCGAACCGCTGATGGCGCTGAACAACTTTACACACCAGACACTTTGCGGATTCAACAGGGCAAAGCCCTGCGCGGTGGTGTGCCGGTGTGTTTTCCGCAGTTTTCGGGGCGCGGCAATCTGCCCAAACACGGCTTGGTACGCACGCGGCCATGGCGGCTGTTAGCACAAACCGAAACGGCACTGATTCTGGCTATTTCTGATGATGCGCAAACGCGCGCGCTATGGCCAACGGCATTCGAATTGATTCAAACCCTCATTTTGGATGAGCGCGGATTAAGCATGGCGTTGGATGTGCATAATCGCAGCGCATTGCCGATTGTATTCACTGCCGCGCTCCACACTTACGTGCGCGTACCGGATGTTCGCGGCTGTGCATTGCATGGTTTGAATAATCACGATTACGAAGATGCCGCCGATGATGGCCGCTATAAAACGCAGCATGGCGACCTGTATATTTCAGGTGAAGTGGATCGGGTGTTTGCCGATGCGCCAAAATCGTTGCGTTTGAAGCGTGCTAATCAATCCGATTTGTGTATTGAGCAAGGCGGTTTTAACGACACCGTGGTTTGGTGCCCGGGCCCTAAAATAGCAGCGGCTTTTACCGATATGCCGGTCGAAGATTGGACTCGAATGTTGTGCGTGGAAGCGGCGGCCGCGGCGCAGCCGGTAACGCTATTGGCCGATGGTCATTGGCAGGGTTGGCAGCGGTTGCAAATATTGCCGTAGGGGCGATTCATGAATCGCCCGTTTGAACGCACGCACCATTCGGGCAATTCGTGAATTGCCCCTACACCGTTTTGCAAATCACCAAATAATTTTTAATCGTTGCATCAAAACCGGCATACAGCGCTTCGCCAATTAAAGCATGGCCAATGGACACTTCCAACACATTCGGCACCTGCAATAAAAACGCGGCTAGATTTTCCTGGCTTAAATCGTGCCCGGCATTCACGCCAATGCCCAGTGCTTGTGCTTTGGTCGCCGAATCTCGGCACAAGGCCAAGGTATGTTCGGCATGGCCGGCAGCGAATTGCTCAGCGAATGGGCCGGTATAAAGCTCTATGCGATCAACGCCGAGCGCTTTGGCAAGTGCTAAATCTGGCGTGCCGGCATCCATAAAAATCGACACGCGCACGCCCCACTGCCGCAATTGTGCAATGTAAGGCTTCAGCCGCTCCGCGTCTTTTTGCAAATCAAAACCATGGTCGGAGGTCAGTTGGCCATCGCCGTCGGGGACTAAAGTGGCTTGTGTGGGTTTAGTTCGTTCAATTAAATCCATCAAGCCCGGGTAGCTGCCGCGCGCGGGTGCAAACGGATTGCCCTCAATGTTGTATTCAACACCGCGCTGCGCACAAAGCACCGCTAAGGCATTAACATCTTCCGGCGTAATATGCCGTTGATCAGGGCGCGGATGCACAGTAATACCATGTGCTCCGGCATCGATGGCAGCTTTTGCTGCATGCAAAACAGACGGTTCATTGCCGCCGCGCGAGTTACGCAATACGGCAATTTTATTGACGTTAACGCTTAAGGCGGTCATGGGGTGTTGGTTTTTTTCTCGGCTTTATTCTTTTCCGCTAATTCACGGAAATGCCGCAGCTCTTCGGGGCTAATCATTTGCCGCTCCGAACGGCGCTTGCTTTCAAGACGCGCGTTTAGCAGCATCCATGTGCCGATCAGTAAAAAAAGCAAGGCCATAAGAATCAGCACAACCACAGCGCCGGTTGAAATTTTAGCGAAAATCGCGGCAAGCAATGACGCAATACTGAGTAAGAAATAAATAATGTACATAACAGCCTCCTTTTTCCTTAGTTTATAACAACGGCGAGAATAATCGCGCAAATGCCTGCGCTAAGCGCGAGATTAAGGGCAGTTTTTGTTTCGCATTGAAGGCTACCGATTGCTTTACATAAGCAAGCACAATGCCCGCCACATTCTCGCTAACCTGAGGGTGTTCAATCAATAGCGACAATTCAAAGTTCAGCTTGAAGCTGCGGTTATCGAAGTTTGAGCTGCCCACAATCACGGTATCGTCATCAATTAATAAGGCTTTGGTATGCAACATATTCGGGTATTCAAAAATACGCACACCAGCACTGCTAAGCGCATCAAAATACGAACGCGCTGCTAACGTTACCAACAGGCTGTCGCTGCGTTTAGGCACAATTAACAGCACTTCCAAGCCGCGCAATGCTGCCGAGCTTAAAGCCATCAGTGCGGCATCGCTAGGCACAAAATACGGGGTGACTAGCAACACACGTTTTTTGGCGTTGTTGATGGCAAATACTTGTGCACGATGAATCGGCTCCCAGGGTGTATCTGGGCCAGCTGCTAATATTTGCGCAGGAATAGTGCCCAATACCGGTGCAGGCCAGAGTATTTCTTTGGCTTGAAATACACCCCCTGCATACAGCCAGTCTTCCATAAAAGCCAATTGCAGCCAACGCACAATTTCACCGGAAATTTTAAAGTGCAAATCAACATACGCATCGGCACGAACCGATTCATTTTCTTCATCGGTGATATTGATGCCACCGGTAAAGCCAATGCAGCCATCAATCACCACAATTTTACGGTGCGAACGGATATTGATCTGCGGCCGCCATAATCGCTTGAAGCTGTAAGGGTGGAAAAAGGCCACATCAATGCCCGCCTCGCGCAGTGGCTGCAAAAATTTCTCGCTGATGTTTTTAGAACCCATCCGATCTAGCAACAGACGCACTTGAATGCCGCGTATGGCCTGTTCAATCAAGCCGTCACGAATTTGCGTGCCGGTATGGTCAGGTTCAAAAATATAGTATTCCAGATGAATGTGGTGCTTGGCATCGCTAAAAGCCTGCAATAATGCGCTAAAAGTGCTAAGCCCATTAACCAACAATTGCACATCGCGTGCGCTGCTTGGTGCAAAATCTGAACTACTCATGGTGAGCTTCATCAACTCGCTGGCATGCTGCGTGGAGTTGCTGTCGAGCAAGGGCATCAAATTAGATTTACTACGATTACGTTTTACATGATGACGCTTAATGCGCGTTGGGCCCAAAAAATGGTAAATCAAAAAGCCCACATAGGGCAATAAAGCCAAAGACAGTAGCCAGCTCAGCGTGGCTATTGGTTCGCGTTTTTGCAGCAAAATCCAGCAACCAAGCAATACCACATATACAAACCAAATAATAAATAAGACAACCGAAATATGCGGCCAAGCCGATTGCACGTGATGCCACCCATTGATTGCAGTGTCCACGGTTAAGCTTGCCGGTAAAGTGTTTCAGCGCGCTGAAATAAAATCCAGCTGGTGGCAATATACTTCGCGCCATTTTTTGGCTGATTGCCACGATGCGTGTGCGTAAAGGCGCTGGGTGCAATCACGAACGAACCGGTGACTGGCTTGATTTTAAGATCTTGATAGTAGAATTCAGTTTCACCTTGCTCAAAATCATCGTTTAAATAGGCGGTCCATAACAAGGTGCGATGCAAGCTTTCGGCGCTTGCGTCCTTCGGATAGTATTCGCAATGCCAGTATGGATAGCCGCCTTCATCGCGTTCATAGCGTTGCAGATTCACCGCGCCCGGCCGAAACACTGTGCGCAGCAAATCGCCAAGTGCTTTATCGTCAAGTGCTTGGATGTCGTTATGGCTGTAGCGACGTTGAGAGCCGTCCGGCAATTGCCGTTGCAGCATCAATGGCGCAATCAACACAAATGGGTATTGGCGCACATACTGCAACAAAGCCCTGAACATCGCGGTGTTGAGTTCTTTTTCTGCACTTTGCCATTGCGGATGCTGATTGAGCTGAATGTCTTGGCTGTGTTTTAACTCGGGCATTACGCCACCACCCACGCGCCCCGGCGTAGCTTGCTTGGAGTGATCAAATTGTGCAATCAGTGCCTGGCAGCGTTCTGCGCTTAACAGATTTGGATAGACTCCGATAAAATCTGCGGCTGCTATTTTCACACTGTGCCTTTGTTGTCAAACACACGGTGATAGCGTTCGGCTTCAGCCACTTCATTTTTTGAGCCCAGAAAAACTGGCACGCGCTGGTGCAGTGCATTCGGCGCAACATCGAGCATACGTTGCCTGCCGGTGCTGCAGGCGCCGCCGGCTTGTTCAACAATAAATGCCATTGGGTTAGCTTCATACATCAAGCGCAAACGGCCGATTTTGCTTGGGTCTTTGCTGTCGGTTGGATAAATGAAAATGCCGCCGCGGGTTAGAATGCGGTGCACTTCCGAGACCATGCTGGCAATCCAGCGCATATTAAAATCTTTAGCGCGCGGCCCCGTTTTGCCAGCCAGCAAATCGTCGATGTAATCTTGCATGGGCGGCTGCCAGAAGCGTTTGTTCGACATATTAATAGCGAATTCTTTGGTGTCTTCAGGAATGCGCACATCGGTGCGGGTCATCACAAAGCTGCCTTGTTCGCGGTCGAGGGTGAACATATGCGTGCCGCGCCCGAAGGTTAACACTAAAATCGTACTCGGCCCGTACAAGGTATAGCCAGCGCATACCTGCTCGGTGCCGGGTTGTAAGAAATGTTCGTCCTTCGGCTCGATAACGCCATCGGGGCAGCGCAATACCGAGAAAATAGTGCCCACCGATACATTCACATCAATATTCGAGCTGCCATCTAAAGGATCAAATAACAGCAAGTAATTGCCGCGTGGATAGCTATTCGGAATAGCGTGTGCGTGCTCCATTTCTTCAGAAGCCAGGCCGGCTAAATGGCCGCCCCATTCGTTGGCTTCCAGCAAAATCTCGTTACTGAGCACATCCAGTTTTTTCTGTGCTTCGCCTTGAATATTGCCAGTGCCGGCATCGCCTAAAACGCCGCCTAATGCGCCTTTGCCTACGGCTGTAGAAATCGTTTTGCAGGCTCTCGACACCACTTCTAAGAGCAGTCGCAAATCGGCATTGATGTGCCCTTGGTGCTGTGCTTCAATCAGATAACGCGATAAAGCAATCGGTTTCATGCGTAAAATCCAGGCTAAGTGGTTAGCGTATTGTAATGTGTCTGTTCAAAAATCACACATCGCCATCGAGCAACCAGCCTTCGCCAGTGCCTTTGTTAAACACCGTATCGGTGGCTAACACCGCACCGGCAGGAACAGCGGCGCTACCTGAGAGTTGCGTATATATCGGGCCAAAATCGGCCAATGTGGCTTCAAACAATTGTTCAAAATTGTCGATGACGAAATAGGTTTTCTGGTAGGTGTCAATGCGATAACGGGTATTCATCACACGCTGTAAATCGAAACCAATGCGGTTTGGTGCATCTGAATTCAGGCTGTAATCGCATTCGCCTTTCGAACTCAAAATACCTGCACCGTAAATACGCAAGCCGTTGGCGGTATTGATTAAGCCAAATTCCACGGTATACCAATACAAACGGGTTAGCTGCGCCAAGGCATCAGGGCCAATGCCATGCGCACGTAAGCCACCTTGGCCATAAGCTTGCATATAATTGCCGAACACCGGGTTCATCAACAGCGGCACATGGCCAAATAAATCATGGAATAAATCTGGTTCGGATAAATAATCCAATTGCTCTGGGCGGCGAATCCACCAGGTTACTGGAAACCGCTTGTTGGCCAAATGCTCGAAAAAATCCAGTTCCGGCAATAAGCCTTGCACGCCAATAATTTCCCAGCCGGTAGTTTCTTTCAAAATAGTATTTAATTCAGAAAATTTTGGAATCTGAATTTCGCTCATGCCCATTTTTTTCTGAGCCAATAAAAATTCTTCACAGGCTTGCGGCCCAAGCTGTGCTTGTTGCCGTTGGAATAAGGTGCGCCAAACGCCGTGGTCGGTTTCGGTGTAACTGTGCCACGGCTGCTCAACAATCGCGGTGGTGTAGACCGGCACATTGCCTTTGTCGGTTTGCTGGTGTTGTACGCGTTCGGGGCTATTCATGGCAAATCTGCTTATTCAAGGCTTGCCGTCATTTTAGCGCTGTTAGCCAGCAAGAAGATGATTTGGGTCAATCGCGTTTAGGAAAAATCAACACCTTACGTTGTTCTGGCGTGGCTTGCTGCTGCCAAATCACCGGCACATCGGTTGGGCGAGGCAAATCCATCTCGCTGTCTGGCAGCGCATCGTCGGCTTCTGGCTCAATATCCCAGCTATAGAGGCGTTTTGGTGCTTGCGTGTCTAAGCGCGAAAACAACAGGCCGGTTAGCATGCCAAAAACTGCGCCAGACAGATGGTATTCCCACGAAACGCCTTGCTGTTGTGGTAATACCGAGAGCACCATGCCGCCAAAGAAGAACAGCGCCATCAATAAGGCAACCAGTGAGGTTCGGTCGCGGCGCATAATGCCTTGGCCAATTAAGAAGAACATCAGGCCCACCGTTACACCGCTAGCTCCAATATGCTGGCCGCCAATGCTAATAAACCAGGTGCCTAAACCAGAGCCCAGCCAGATAATCGGCAACGCGCGCAGGCTGGCGCGCGGATACAGGCTGCCCGCCAACGTGCCTAACACAAGAATCGAAAAACAGTTGCCAGCAATATGCTCAAGCGAGCCATGCAGCAATGGCGCGGTCAGTATGCCAATCAGGCCTTCCGGCGCTTGCGGCACAATGGCAAATGTGGCGGTATTGAACAAGTGATCTTGTGCGAAAAATACCGCGCCCAACACCACCACCCAAAACATAGTGAAGGTTAGCGCTGTATTAAACTGGCTCTTTAGCTGGTTTAAATACGCACCATAGGTTTCTTGATACAAGCGGTTTGCGTCCATACTCAGTAAGTGGGGACGGCTTGTCAAAGCACAAGGCGCGAATGCTGCGGGCACTCGCGCCTTATATTGTGGGGTCAGGTCGTTTTTGGCTTAATCAATACGCTAAGCAGGATGGCGCCCGCAATCAAAGCCGCAACCACACCCAATGCAAGCGCCACCGGTATTTTATAAAAATCGACAATCAACATTTTTGTGCCGATGAAAATCAATACCGCCGCTAGTCCATAGGCTAGCAAATGGAACTTTTCAGCCATGTCGGCTAATAGGAAATACAGGGCGCGCAGGCCCAACACCGCGAATACGTTGGAGGTTAGCACAATGAACGGATCGGTGGTGATGGCGAAAATAGCCGGAATGGAATCCACCGCGAAAATCACATCGGTGAACGCCACCATAATGATTACCACAAATAGCGGCGTGTATTTCTTGATGCCGTCTTCCTTAACCACAAACGCTTCGCCCGCGTAATGCCGGGTTAGCGGCAAATGGTTAGTTATCCATCGCAAGATCGGATTTTTCTCAAGATCGGGCTCTTGCCCGGCGGCCCACAGCATTTTGATACCCGTGACCAGTAAAAATAAGCCGAAGAAATACAAAATCCAGTGGAATTGGGCAATCAAAGCCGCGCCGATGAAAATCATGATGGCGCGCAGCACAATCGCGCCGAGCACGCCGTAGATCAACACGCGTTGCTGGGATTGCACCGGCACCGCAAAATAATTAAAGATCATCAGGAACACGAAGATGTTATCCACCGCTAAGGCTTTTTCAACCAGATAGCCGGTCATAAATTCCATGCCAATGCGGTTGGCATCGGGGTTGCCAGCCTCTTTTAAGTACCACCATAAGCCCACGTTGAACACAGCGGCAAGGCCAATCCAACACAGGCTCCACAGCAAGGCTTCACGCGTTGTAACCTTATGCGGCCCGCTGGATTTAAGCATCAGCAAATCCACCGCTAAGGCGATGATGACAAAAATGATGAAAATACCCCACATGGTGGGTGTTGCAATACTAATCATGTCAGCTCCAAAAAATCGCAATAAATAGACTCTCGAACAGGCCGAGTGTTTGCGAAGGTCTTGCTGACAGATGGTCTGCCTATCGAACCGGAGGTGATGACCTCGTGCTGACGACGCGATAGCGGGAGCTACTCCCCTTCGCCGCCTATCATATAGTGCTTTAGGATAAAAGTCATTAAGCCGTTTTGGGCTTACAATAGGCGTATGAATACTCAAGAACTGCCTGTTGTTTATCTTAAAATCGAGCGTAAATCCACCCATCCGTGGATTTTTCAAAAAATGGTTGAAAAGCCGGAAGTAAAGCCTAAGCCCGGCACCATTGTCGATATCGTCGATTCCACCAACCACTGGGTGGCGCGTGGATTTTACAACGGCCATTCGCGGATTGCCCTGCGCGTGCTCACCGAAGATTTCGATGAAGCGGTTGATCAGGCCTTCTTCACGCGCAAAATACAGCAAGCAGTTGCCATGCGCCGCGAGTTGCTGAAGCTTGACGAGGTGTCGGATGCCTGGCGGGTGATTCACTCGGAAGGCGATGGCTTATCGGGTTTAGTGGTCGATCGCTATGGCGATTTGTTGGTGGTGGAATTTTTCTCGGCCGGTGCGTTTCGATACCGCGAATGGATTTATGAAGCGCTGCGTCAATCTTTCCCCGGCTGCCGGTTTTACAGCTTCGCGGTGGAAAATGTGCAGAAGCAGGAAAGCTTCGATTTCAATTCCGCCGATGCGCCCGAACCGAGCGTGATTACCGAGCATGGCTTGAAATTCAATGCCAGTCCTGGCTCGGGCCACAAAACCGGTTTCTTCGCCGATCAGCGCGACAACCGCGACTATTTGTCGCAGCTCTGCAAAGACAAAACCGTGTTGGATATCTGTTGCAATTCGGGTGGCTTTGCCATTTACGCCAAAGCGCGCGGCGGCGCCAGCGAGGTAACCGGCATTGATTTAGACGAAGAAATTCTTGAGATTGCCAGAAAAAATGCGTATCTCAACGATGCCAAAGTGAAATTTGTGCAATCGGATTTATTTCCGTTTCTGCGCGAAGCCGCCGAACGTGGTGATCAATGGGATGTGGTGATTTTAGACCCCGCCAAATTAACCCGCGACCGCGACCAAGTGATTTCGGCATTAAAAAAATACAACGACATGAACAAACTGGCGATGAGTGTGGTTAAGCCCGGTGGCATTTTGCTAAGCTGCTCGTGCACCGGGTTGGTGAGCGAAGAAGATTTTCTGGATATGATTCGCCGTGCGGCATTTTTTGCTGGTCGGCGCGCACAAATTCTGAAAGTATCTGGCGCCGGCGCCGATCATCCGTATATGGCGCATGTGAAAGAAAGCCGATACTTGAAAGCCGTGTTTTGCCGTATTTTTTAATGCAGTTAATGTTTAATTTATTTAATTTTATGGAAAGTTCCAATCTATGAAAAAAATTCTGTTAGCGGTTGCCTTATCGTTCGCCATTAGCACAGCCTTTGCGCAGGGCGCCAAAGAATCGATGCCAGTTACAACGCCAGTAGACGCTCTAAAGCCGGGTGAGTGGGTGTGGTATGCCGACACAGTGCCCGAAGGCCCGATGTTGTTGATGGTAAGCATCACTCAGCAAAAAGCCTATTTATACCGCAATGGTATTCGTATTGGCGCAAGCACGGTGAGCACCGGCAAAAAAGGCCATGATACGCCGACGGGCGTGTTCACCATTTTGCAGAAGAACAAAGACCATAAATCCAATTTATATAATGGTGCTGGTGGAAAACCGTCACCGATGCCCTATATGCAGCGCTTAACGTGGGATGGTATTGCGTTGCATTCTGGCAATCTGCCCGGTTATCCGGCTTCACACGGTTGTGTGCGCATGCCCGATGGTTTTTCGAAGCGACTGTTTGCGGAAACCAATTTAGGCATGACGGTTATCGTCAGTAATGACAAAATTGCCAGCCCAGAAAATCTGGTTGATCCAAGCGTGTTCGCACAATCGATGGATAGCAAGGGCAAGGTCGTGGCTGTTGAGCCCTTATCCGATTATGAAGATTACCGCTGGCAACCAGAGAAATCCTTGTTTGGTCCTGTAACCGTTTTAATCAGCACCAAAAACCAATTGGTGATTGCCTTGCGTAATGGCATAGAAATTGGTCGTTCAAAAATCGGCGTGGTGGGCAAGGAAGCATTTGGCAGCCAAGCCTATGTGGTGCTGGAAGGGGTCAGTGCTGAAAAAAGCCGTATTGTTCCTAACCAAATGGAATTGAATTGGATGCGGGTGAACGTGCCTGGCAATGCCGCGCAAACCATTGTCTCTGGTTTAGATCCCAATTCGATACGCCGCATTGTGGTGCCGGTCGATTTTGCTAGGCTGGTGTATAACGAGTTACAGCCGGGCAGTTCCTTATTGCTGACCGATGAAGACATCAATTTAGATGCCACCACGCAAGGCATAACCGTGCTGAGCGATGAAACCGACGAAGAACATGCCAAAGAAACCGAATAAGGATTTCTGTGATTGATGCCAGCATCTCGCCGCCTGCACGCAAGGCGGCTTTACTGTTTATTTTCTTTACGGTCTTAATTGACATCTTGGCGTTTGGCTTGATTATTCCGGTGTTGCCGCATTTAATTAAAACCATCGGACACTTCGACTTTGGCCAAGCAGCCACCATGTCGGGCTGGTTTAGTGTGGCATTTTCGGCTATTCAATTCGTATTCGCGCCGATTTTAGGCGCATTATCCGACCGCTACGGCCGCCGCCGAGTGATTCTCATTTCCTGTTTTGGGCTAGCGGTGGATTTCAGTTTTATGGCCTTAGCCACCACCATCCCCATGTTTTTTGTAGGCCGAGTGATTTCGGCGATGACCTCATCCAGCTTTAGCACCGCCAACGCGTATTTAGCCGATGTGACGGCGCCTGAAAAACGCGCGGCCGCGTTCGGACTGTTGGGCTCGGCATTTGGCATTGGCTTTATTATTGGCCCGGCCTTGGGTGGCCTGCTGGGCGGCATCGATTTACGCCTACCGTTTTGGATTGCCTCGGGGCTGGCCATGTTGAATTTTTGCTATGGTCTTTTTGTATTGCCCGAATCGCTGCCGGTGGAATCGCGCACCAAGCGCTTTGAATGGAAGCGCGCCAATCCAGTGGGTGCCTTGCTGGTGCTAAAACGCTACCCGGCCGTGCTTGGCTTAATAACAGTGGCGTTCATGAGCCAGCTTGCGCATTTCGTTTTGCCTAGCACCTTTGTGCTGTATGCCGATTTTCGTTATGGTTGGGGCGAGCAACAAGTGGGTTATGTGCTCGGTTTAGTTGGCATTTGCAATGTGTTGGTGCAGGCCTTTCTGATTCGCCGCTTAGTGCCCAAAATTGGTGAACGCAAAGCGTTACTGTTCGGGCTGTTTTTCGGCATGCTCGGCTTTGCTTGGCAGGGCTTGGCCAACACCGGCATGTTGTCTTTGTTGGCCATTCCTTTGCTGGCCTTATGGGGCTTAGCTAATCCCTCGTTGCAGGCCATCATCACCAAGCAAGTGCATGCCGATGAACAAGGCGGCTTGCAAGGCGCGGTGGCTTCAATGACCAGCCTGGCCGGCATTTTCGCGCCATTTATCTTCACCCATACCTTCGCCTTGTTTATCAGCGAGCATGCCCCGGTGCATTTGCCCGGTGCTGCCTTTTTATTGGCCAGCCTGATCCTTTGTATCGCCATTGGCATGGCGTATCATTTAACGCAATGGATGAAACCTTCACACGCTGTCGCGCACACTGTGGGTTCAAATTAAGGAGCTGCCCAGATGGCCAAGAAATTAATCACCGACGTATCTCAACAACAAGCAGAAGACGCCATTCGGTTGCTGTTGCGTTGGGCTGGCGACAACCCAACCCGTGAAGGCTTAATTGATACCCCAACCCGCGTCGCTAAAGCCTACAAAGAATGGTTTTCCGGCTACGATGCCAAGCCCGAGCTTTACCTGAAACGCACCTTCGAGGAAGTGGAAGGTTACGATGAAATGGTGATTCTGCGTGACATCGAATTTGAATCACACTGCGAGCACCATATGGCGCCCATCATCGGCGTGGCGCATGTGGGCTATATTCCGAATGGCCGCGTGGTGGGTATCAGCAAATTGGCGCGCGTGGTGGAAGCGTACGCCAAGCGCTTGCAGGTACAAGAAAAAATGACCGCACAAATTGCCCGCTGTATCCACGATGTGTTGCAACCCAAAGGTGTGGGCGTGGTGATTGTGGCCAAGCACGAATGCATGACTACCCGCGGCGTGCATAAAACCGGGGTCAGCATGGTCACCAGCAAATTGCTCGGCAGTTTCCGCGATGATGCCAGCACCCGCGCCGAATTCCTGCAGTGTGTTGGAATGAAATGATTCTGTAGGGGCGCTGCTTGCTGCGCCCAAATTAAATTTACGTAAGGGCGAATAATATTCGCCCTTTTTATTGGTTGCCTTGGTATTGCGTGAATTTAATCCATTTGATGACGGCGCGCCAAGGCACGCCCTATATATTTACGCAAACCTCGCCATCAGCTCCGCCCACTGCGTTTTCACTTTCGCCACGTGTTTTTCTTTCACGTGTCCGAAGCCGCGAATGTGTTCCGGCAAGCGCGCGAATTGCACGGCTTGCACGTGATTGCTCACGGAAAGCTTAGCCAAGATCAATTCAATATCGCGTTGGTAGTCTTCGATCAAGGCGCGTTCCATTTTGCGTTCTTCGGTTTTGCCGAACATATCAAATGCTGTGCCACGCAAGAATTTCATATGCCGCAAGGTTTTAATGGCAGGCAAAGCCCATGCACCAAATTCCTGTTTGATTAAATGGCCGTTAGCATCTTTCTTGGCAAACAGCGGCGGTGCCAGATTTAAATGCAGTTTAATCTCGCCTTCGAATGTGTCGCTAATCTGTTTTAAAAATGCTGGGCTGCTATACAAACGCGCCACTTCGTATTCGTCTTTATAGGCCATCAGTTTGAACAAATATTTCGCCACCGCTTCAGAAAGGCCGGTGAATTCATGCGAATGCTGCTGTTCGGCGGCGCGCACTTTGGCCACAAAATCGGTGTAGCGTTTGGCGTATGCACTGTTTTGGTATTCGGTGAGGAATTTTGTGCGTATCGCAATGCTTTCATCCAAACTGTGGCTGACTTTTCCTTCGCCGAGGAAAGCCAGTTCGGTTGCCCCAATCGCGCCTAAAGGCGCTCCTACAACCATGCCGGCTGCGGCTTGCACGCTGGCCATGTCGTGCGCAGTCATGCGGCCCCACGCAAAGGCTTTTTTGTTCATTTCAATGGCTGCGCCGTTGAGTTCAACCGCGCGCATAATCGATTCAAACGACAAGGGCACCAAGCCTTTCTGCCAGGCATAGCCGAGCATCAGCAAGTTGGTGGCAATGGCGTCGCCCATTAAAGCCAAGGCTAAATCAGTGCCGGCCACTTGCATCGGTTGCTCGCCGTTCAAGGCCGTGGCAACCGCGGCAATAATGTCTTTGGCGGGGAACTGCATATCGGTGTTGCGAGTGAAGGTGCCGGGCATGGCTTGGTAATCGTTCAGCACCACGTGGCTGCGTTCGGCGCGGATTTTCGACAGCGCCCAGTAATCGTTAACCACCACCATATCGCAGCCGAGTACTAAATCGGCTTCACCAGCGGCAATACGCACCGCGTGGATGTCGTCAGGAGTTTGTGCAATGCGCACGTGGGTGGTGACTGCGCCGCCTTTTTGTGCCAAGCCGGTTTGGTCGAGTACGCTGCTGCCTTTGTTTTCTAAATGCGCCGCCATACCAATCAACGCGCCGATGGTTACCACACCCGTGCCGCCAATGCCGGTAATCAAAATATTCCATGGCTGGCTTAAATCGGTTTTGAATTGCGGTGCTGGCAGGCTTTCAAAATCGATGGCTTGCGCGCTCGGTTTGCGTTTTTTCAAGCCGCCGCCTTTCACGGTCACAAAGCTTGGGCAAAACCCTTTCACGCAGGAGAAATCTTTGTTGCAGTTCGATTGGTCAATCTCGCGCTTGCGGCCGAATTCGGTTTCGAGCGGCAAAATAGATACGCAGTTGGATTTTTCACCGCAATCGCCGCAACCTTCGCACACCGCTGGATTGATGATGGTGCGTTTGGCTGGGTCAATCATCTTGCCGCGTTTACGACGCCGGCGTTTTTCGGCGGCGCAGGTTTGATCAAAAATTAATACGCTAGTGCCTTTCACTTCGCGCAGGCGTTTGGATATTTCATCCAAGCGGTCACGGTCGAAAAACTCCACACCGCTTGGAAATTGCGAATGATCGCTCCATTTATCGATGTCATCCGACAGCACCACAATGGTTTGTACACCTTCACTGCGTACTTGCTTGGCAATGTCAGGCACTGTTAGGGTGCCATCCACCGGCTGTCCGCCAGTCATCGCTACGGCGTCGTTGTAGAGAATTTTGTAGGTGATGTTGACCTTGGCGGCCACCGCTTGGCGAATCGCCAGGGAGCCAGAATGGAAATAGGTACCATCGCCCAAATTCTGGAACACATGCTGTTCGTCGGTGAATGGCGCTTGCCCGCACCAAGTTGCGCCTTCGCCGCCCATTTGGGTGAAGGTGTCGGTGTTGCGGTCCATCCAGGTCACCATGTAGTGGCAACCAATGCCGCCAAGTGCCCGTGAACCTTCTGGTACAACCGTTGAGCTATTGTGTGGACAGCCCGAGCAATAATGCGCGGCACGCGGAAAATCGGCACGCGGTTTAGCCAGTTCTTTTTCTTTGGCGCTTAAAAAGGCGAGGCGGTTGTCGATGGTTTCCGATTGGAAGAAGCGTGCAAGGCGTTTGGCAATCACGCGTGCAATGCGCGCTGGGGTGAGTTCGTGCGTGCTAGGCAAAATCCATTCGCCGGATTCATCGTATTTGCCGATGATGCTTGGGCGCCGGCCTTGAGATGTGCTGTCCCAGTTGTACATATATTCTTTCATCTGCGATTCAATGAAGCTACGCTTCTCTTCAACCACAATGATGTCTTCTAGGCCTTCAGCAAATTCGCGGATGCCGATTGGTTCTAGCGGCCAGGTCATGCCCACTTTATAGACACGGATGCCAATATCGGCGGCCATGTTGGCATCAATGCCTAAATATTCTAAAGCCTGCAACACATCCAAATACGATTTACCGGTGGTGACAATGCCCAAACGCGCTTTCGGCGAATTGAACACCACTTTATCAATACCATTAACGCGGGCGAAGGCCTGCGCGGCGGCCACCGCATATTGGTGCAGGCGCATTTCTTGATCAAGCGGTGGATCGGGCCAGCGGATGTTTAGGCCGCCATTTGGCATATTAAAATCTTCCGGCAGAACAATATCGAGCTGATGCGGATTAACATTCACCGAGGCCGACGATTCAACCGTTTCAGCAATGGTTTTGAAGCCCACCCAACGGCCGGTGAAGCGGCTCATGGCCCAGCCAAGCAGACCCATGTCGAGAATGTCCTGCACGCCGGCTGGGTTTAGCACCGGCATCATTGCCGACACAAATTCCAATTCCGAGCCGTGCGGCAAGGTGGATGAGCGGCAAGCGTGGTCATCGGCGGCTAAGGCTAACACACCGCCAAATTGCGAGGTGCCCGCAGCATTGCCGTGTTTGAACACATCGCCGCAGCGATCAACGCCCGGACCTTTGCCATACCACATGGAAAACACGCCATCGTATTTGGCGCCTTTAAATAAATTGGTTTGCTGGGTGCCCCACACCATGGTGGCGCCCAGATCTTCATTCAGGCCGGGCGTGAACACAATATTGGACTCGGCCAGATGCTTTTTGGCTTTCCATAATTCCAGATCGAAACCGCCCAATGGCGAGCCACGATAGCCTGAAATAAAGCCTGCGCTGTTGACTTGCGCGGCGCGATCGCGCATTTGTTGCATCAATGGCAAGCGTACCAGCGCTTGCACGCCAGATAAATAAATTCGGCCTTGTTCACGGCTGTATTTGTCGTCGAGTGTGTAATCGTAATCAACGCCAGGGTTGAGAGGAGCCATTGAAGACATAGGAAAACCTGCGAGTAAAGACTCTAAATTATAACAGGCTAGGCTCAATCGAGCCTGAAATTGTGACGCCCGCCAGCATTGTTAACGCTTATCTGCCAATAGCTGGCTTTGCATTTGCTGGGCTAATAGTTAGATACGGCGATGCATGACAAAAGTGCTACAAATGCTTGGTAATTTGTCGATCATGCCAGCGCGAAAGCAAAATCAACATGCTCAGCGACCCGATTAATGCAAAAAACATATCGGATTGGGTATCCCACATATCGCCTTGTGTGCCAAGAAATTCATCCGCACCTTGTCCAAGCGCCAAGGCCGCCGACCATTCAATCAATTCGTACACGGCGCTAACCATCATCACCACACAAACCACCAGAAATGCCAGCCATGCTTTACCGTTAATCACTTTGTGCCGAATGAACAATTCGCGCGCGGCTAATGCGGGCACGAAGCCCTGCATGAAATGGCCAATTTTGTCGTAGGGGTTTCGGTTTAAATCGAATAATTCCTGCAATTCAAACCCAAGGGGCACACGGGCGTAGGTGTATGCGCCGCCTAGCATCAACACGCAGGCGTGTAAGAAAATGCCTGTGTAGAGCAGTGGGGTTAGCGGAAAACGCGCATAGCTGTAGATCAGCATCGGCAGAAGCAGCAGAATCGGCAATACTTCCATTAGCCACGTTAGCCGATCGTAGGGCTGCCATCCGGACATAAGCAGCAACGCAACCAATGCCACTAAAGCAAGCATTAGATTTCGGGTTTGTGCAGGGCTAGACGTTAGGTTGTGACTCATGTGCGCGCAACAACTGTCATAGCAACCTCGGCATGTGGGCTAACGATTGATTATAGCCAGTTATGGCAGCGCATTAAAATAACCCAGCTTTTTATTGCGCGGCAATTTCTTTACAGCGGCCTCGGCGCGTGATGCGGCGCTTCGATCTGCGAATTCTCTGCTGGCCAAAACACCCAATGGCCGATTGGCGCGTGTGAAGCGTGCGCCAGTGCCGTTTTGATGTTCGCTAAAGCGCCGCTCCAGATCGGTGGTAATGCCGGTGTAATACACCGAGCCCACACCACGTTCGCATTCAATCAAATACAAAATCCACACAGAAATTAGCGAAACGCCATCGAGCAGTTAAAGGCGACGGTGATACGTTCGCCGTCGCCGTAGAACGGCATCACCTGATGCACCAGCCAAGAGGGAAACAGTATCAGTTGGCCAGCTTGCAGGTTGAAGGCATAATTGCCCAGTTGATAGGGGAACTGTTGCTTGCAATTGCCCGCATCAAGATACATTTGCGCCAAAGGATTCACAAAACTTAATTTGCCACTATCGGGTTGGTCAGCATCGCTTTCTCCTGGGCTAACGCAATACACGCCCGACCATGATGCCATCGGATGATTGTGTACGCCAAAAAAGCCCCCGCGTCGCGTAATGTGAAACCACGCATCGGTCACGATATTTAAGCGCGCCATCTGGTCTGCTTCGTAATGGTTTAGCTCGGCAACAGTTTGCGCGACGCGTGCCAAGCAAAATTCGCGTAACACAGCAATAGCGGCATCTGGCCAGGCAAACAAATCGAAATTACTTTCGAATAATTGATTGTTGCGCGGTGTGTATGGATTCGGGTTAGCAAAGCGTGCACCTTGGCTTTCGCGGCGAATGAACAATTCACGCAATGGCTGGTTTACACTGGCACAATCGGCAAGCTGATCGAAAGCAAAGGGAACGCTGAAAATCGGGTTTATGCTGGCCATGGGCTTTCAAGGACGGATGTGTGATTAATAATAACCTGAATCTGAATCTATATCGCCAACAGCTGGTGCAAACAAGTCGCGTACAGATTCCACAATTTTTGCAGGAAGATGCCGCGGAAAAACTCCATCAGTGCTTATTGCAGGATGTGCCATGGGCATTGGCCGAGCGCTCCAATGGCGTTTCGCATACGTTGGATGCAGCAAGCTATGCGGCAATGAGCGAACAACAACGGCAAGAATTATTGGCTACAGCCTATGAACGTGCGCACACCGAATTTCAGTTTTCTTACGATAGCTACATGATGGTGCGCGCCGCCAAAGAAGGCTGGAACCCGGGCTTGATGTTGCATGCCGTTTTAGACTTTCTAAACAGCCCAGAGTTTTTGCTGTTTGCACGGCGTTTAACCGGCGAACCCAGCATTGTGGCTGTAAGCGCGCAAGCAACGCGTTACCGCGCAGGGCAATTTTTAACCCGTCACCAAGACAAAGAGATACATGAGAATCGGGTGTGCGCGTATGTGATTAATTTAACTAAAAACTGGGATAGCGATTGGGGCGGTTTGTTGCAGTTTCATGATGAAAACAACCGCCTGCTAGAAAGTTTTGTGCCGTATTGGAATCATTTATCTTTATTTCGCGTACCACAGTCGCACAGTGTTAGTTTGGTCTCGCCGTGGGCTGGCGCGCCGCGGCTTGCCATTACCGGCTGGTTTTTGGCTGCGTAGTGCAGCACAAAAAATGCCATGAA
>JAYTVJ010000095.1:0-5072 GCA_043744535.1 Arenimonas sp. | reverse complement strand
TTTATGTTTAAAAACAATGTTTTAGATTACCAATGGTGGACTATTTTAGCACTCTAATGGGGCGAGTGCTAATAGTTACATGTAAAAATCCCTTATGGGATGCTTAGTAGGTGGGGCGTGGCTTTGATGGTTTCAAGGGTTCACCCAAAAAATACAGGCCTAACACTATTGTAGAATGACCTAACGTATTGAATCCTCGGAAGCCCAGTGAAATCATTATTTGCCGTAGTCGCGCTCTTTTTAGCCAGCTTACAACCGGCCATGGCTGTTTCAGAGGCCGATTTATTGCCAGTTGACCAAGCCTATTCAATTTCAACGCAGGCCAATTCTGCCAACGAAATACAAATCAGCTGGAAAATAGCCGACGGCTACTATTTATATAAACACCGATTTTCGATCCGTGCCAAGGATCCCTCCGTGGTGCTTGGCCCGATGCAATTTCCGGCAGGCAAAAAACACCATGATGAATTTTTCGGTGATGTTGAAACCTATCATCAGCAGGTTTCAGCAACAGTGCAAATTCAAAACCCGAAACAGCTCAGCGCCATTGCGCTGAATGTGAAATACCAAGGCTGCGCCGATATTGGCGTGTGTTATCCACCGCAAACCAAATTGCTTAGCGTAACAATGCCTGCGTCAACCGCTTCGACGAGCTCAGCCAGCAGTAATGGTGGTGCGGAGTTATTGGGTTTGGGAAAAACTGGTAATGATTTGCTCGGCGGCGATAAAGCCTTGCCGGAAGAACAAGCGTTTGTGGTTGAAGCCATTACCAAAGATGCGAATAGCATTTTAGTGCGCCTAACACCTGCACCCGGCTATTACTTATACCAAAACAAAATGCAGTTTACGCTCAGCAGTAAGGATGCGCCGGTGATGCTTGGCAAGCCTGCGCTGCCAGCCGCTGAGCAGTATCCCGATCCAGAATTTGGCAATGTTCAGGTGTATTTCAAGCAAGTGGAAATTCCGCTGGCACTGCTGCGCACCTCAACCGAGGCCGCCAAGCTGAGTCTCACCGTCGATTATCAGGGCTGCAAAAAAGACGGTATTTGCTATCCGCCTATGCAGAAAAAATTTGAATTGCAATTGCCTGCAGGCGGCATAATCGCGTCCGAAATAGCACCAAACATCGCGACCGAAATCGCGCCTGAAGGCGCTCCTACGAAGGGTTGGTTGCCGGCTATCTTGTTCGCTTTATTGGGCGGCTTGATTTTGAATTTAATGCCATGTGTATTGCCGGTATTGTCGTTCAAAGCGATGGCATTGGCACAAGCTGGCAGTGCCGGCCATGCGCGCCAACACGCGCTTTGGTACACCGCAGGCGTGATGAGCAGTTTTGCCGCGCTCGGCATTGGCGTACTCGCGTTGCGAAGTGCTGGGCAAGCACTGGGCTGGGGCTTTCAACTTCAGCAGCCGATTGTGGTTGGGGCCTTGGCGTTGCTGATGTTCGCCATTGGATTGATGATGTCTGGGCTATTTAATTGGGGTTCGGGCTTTGCTGGCATGGGCCAATCCTTAACCGAAAAATCGGGGCCGGCCGGTGATTTTTTCACCGGTGTTTTAGCAGTGGTGGTGGCCAGCCCATGTACCGCGCCGTTTATGGGCAGCGCCTTGGCGTATGCATTCAGTGCGCATTGGCTGCTTGCATTGGGTGTGTTTTTGGCATTGGGCTTTGGTTTGGCCGCGCCCTTTTTACTGATTGGTTTTATGCCGGTATTAGCCGCTAAATTGCCGAAGCCCGGTGCATGGATGGATACGCTCAAACATTGGCTTGCCTATCCAATGTATGTCACTGCTGCGTGGTTGGCATGGGTATTTGGCAATCAAAAAGGTGTGAATGGCTTAGGCTTATTGCTTATTTCAGCCATTGCACTCACGGCCGCACTTTGGTGGTTTGAGCGCCAGAAAATGCAACCGAGCTTGGGTAAAAAAGTAGCCGCGCTGATCATAGCGATTATTGCTGCAGTAAGTTTTAGCTTTGCGCTAAAGCAAAGCCTGCCTGAAAAAACCGAAGCCAATGCAACCAAGCATTACGAAGCGTTCAGCACTGCACGCCTAAATGAACTGCGTGCACAGGGCAAGCCGGTGTTTGTGGATATGACTGCCGATTGGTGCATTACCTGCAAAGTCAATGAAAAAGCCGTGTTGCATACTGACGCCTTTACGCAACTGCTCAAAGAATCTGGCACCGTGTATTTAGTGGGCGATTGGACCAATCAAGATGCGGAGATTACCGCTTTTTTAGATCAATTCAAAACCCCCGGTGTGCCATTGTATGTGGTGTATCCAAATGGGCCTGGTGCGGGCAAAAAACTGCCGCAATTGCTAACGCTTGATATCATGCGCGAGGCGTTGCAAGCCGCTCCATGAAAAAAATCTTGTTCGTGCTGGCGCTGGCATTGCTAGCCGGTCTTGCTGGATTAGCCAGCAGTGTTTACATCACAGGCCCGGGCGCGCTATTGCGCAGCCCAGCGGGGCAATGGCTGTTTCAAGAGGTGTTTACACCAACGGCCGACGCACACCTTGTTCGCAGTTCAATTGGGCAACTGGTTCCGGCGTTTACGGTGCATAATTTTTCAGGCCAGCCACAGCGTTTGCCCAAGCCCGGCCAGTGGCAAGTGATTAACTATTGGGCCAGCTGGTGTGCGCCTTGCCGAAAAGAAATGCCTTTACTCAATCACTTAAGCACGCAAAGTGCTGGTCGTTATGTGGTGATTGGTGTTGCCTTGGATAATGCCGCTGATGCCCAACGCTTTTTGGCACAAACACCGATTGCATTTAACAGCTTCCAAGAAGCACCAAGCAAGCAAGACAGCTCAAGCAGAATGGGCAATGCTTGGGGCGTATTGCCATTTACGGTATTGATTAATCCTGAGGGAAAACTTCTGCGCCGACACATCGGGCCGTTTGAAAGCCAGGCGCAACTGCAACACTGGCTTGCTGAAGGAACTGCGCAGAAACGCTAAGCTGCGTGCAAATGCTGTTAACTTACCTATAATGAAACGATAGTGGCACCACACGGGGGTAATTCATGGGTCAGCGCATAGGCAGTCAAACCTCAACACGTTTAGTGATTGGGGTTACCGGCCATCGTAATCTTCGTGATGATGAGCTAGAAAGCATACAAGCACATACACAGCGCTTCTTTGTTGATTTGCAGCGCCGCTACCCAGATCTGCCGCTGTGTTTACTGTCTTCATTAGCCGATGGCAGTGACCAACTGGTGACCAAAGTGGCCATGCAACTCGGCATACCGGTTATTGCGCCACTGCCCTTTGCGACCGAGTATTACCAAGCCGATTTCGACAGCCCGGAGGCTCTGGCTCTATTCAATCACCAGCGCGAACAGGCTGATGTGATGGTTTTGCCACTTGGCCCAGATGCTAACTTAACCTCGATTAGCCAACAGGGCCCCGAACGCGACTTTCAATATGCGCAAGCTGGCATTTTCGTTTCAAGCCACTGCCACATTCTACTTGCGCTTTGGGATGGCAATGAATCCGAGCTACTCGGCGGTACGGCACAAGTGGTGGCATTTCATTTACACGGCACATTGCCCGGCACCATTGATCGACGGCGCGCGGCACTTGGCATGCTGGGTCTTGATGAAGAATCCTTGGTTTACCATATCCCCGTTGGCCGGCAAAACAATTCGCCCTCCCCGGCGGATCAAGCCTGTCATTGGCTTACCTCTGATCAAGGCTTAGTTCACCATACCGTAATGCCTGAAGCCTTTGATTTAATGTTTCAACGGCATGCCGAATTTAATATTGATTGGCATCGCTACAAAAAAGACATCGAAGCGCAGGCAGTTGAAGTCAAAGCCAACGCTGACTGCCCGATTCATCATTTATTCCGTGTCGCTGATTGGCTAGCCAGCACCTACCAGCATCGGGTTAGTCGTGTATTGAAAGCGACCTACTTTCTTGCCGCACTGATGGGCTTTGCCTTCATTTTATATTCCGATATTCATGCGCAAGATGAAATGCTGTATTTATTTTTGGTGTTCTTCTTGGCAGGGCTGGGTATTGCAAGCGTAGCCAAACGGCGCGAATGGCATCGTAAATATATCGATTACCGTGCCTTGGCAGAAGGCTTACGGGTGCAATCGTATTGGCGGCGGGCAGGCATTGTGGATAGCAACTCACCGTCTTTCGCGCATGATAACTTTCTGCAGAAGCAAGATGTTGAGCTTGGTTGGATTCGGAATATTATGCGTGCAGCCAGCATTGATGGGCTTTTAAAGCCGTGTGCCAAAGGCGCAGAGCAAGTTAAAACGGTGATTGAAGAATGGATTGGCGACACAGATCATTCAGGCCAGCTGAAATACTACAGCACTACCTCTGAAAAACGCACGCGCCTGCATCATCGTTCTGAAATGCTGGGCAATGCCTGCTTATGGCTAGGCATTAGCATCAGTGTGGTGTTGGTTATTTTTGCGCGCTTATTACAAGATAATCTACAAAACATTATGGTTGCCTCAATGGGCTTATTGTCGGTTGCAGCCGCGGTGCATGAAGCCTATGCCTATAAAAAAGCTGATAAAGAATTGATTAAACAATACCGTTTTATGCAACGTATATTTTCAGCCGCACAACGCCGACTCAACACCTGCAGCGGCATAAATGAACAACGGCAAATTTTGCGCACACTTGGCGAAGCGGCTTTGGCAGAGCACGCCGAATGGACCCTGATGCATAGAGAGCGACCGTTAGAGCATTCGCGTCTTTAGCCCATCGTTCAAATAATTTTCAGGGTAATCGCTTTTAATACAGCGCGCGTTCTGTCGCGGGCGCCGAGTTTGTCTAAAATATCGGACACATAATTTTTAACTGTGCCTTCTGATAAAAACACCGCCGTGGCAATTTCTTTATTGGAATAACCGCCTGCTAATAAGCGCAGAATGGCTATTTCACGGTCGTTGAAGGTATCTGTTGGTTGCGATGTTTCGTGGTAGGTATAGTGCGCACGAATGGGGTTAGTGGCAATTGGCGCCAATAAGGTTTCGCCCTTTGCCACGCGTACAATGGCATCAAATAGCTGTTCTGGCGAGGCATCTTTAAGTAAGAACCCTT
>JAYTVJ010000094.1:0-5108 GCA_043744535.1 Arenimonas sp. | reverse complement strand
AGCTGGTGCACACCTTGAATGGCTCTGGTGTTGCGGTTGGGCGCGCTTTGGTAGCAGTTATGGAAAACTATCAGCAGCTTGATGGCAGTATTCGCGTTCCAGAAGCACTTCGCCACTACATGCAAGGTAAAACCCAGATTGGTTGATGGCACTGTTTGTTAAAACCAAGAAAAATTCTTGGTCTGTTGACGGCAAAACTAAGTAACAATGAAGTTGTTGATGGAGTTCGCAATGCCGGGGCTGCGAATCTCTCTCCCAACGAACCATCAACCGTAAAAACCTGACAGGACGTCGGGTTTTTTTGTGTCTGCCATAAAGCTATTTAATGTGTTTGTCGTGCCAATCGGGCTGATCTGTTCTTCGGTCATCAGCGTGTCTTCGGTCTTCTTGGTTATCGAAGCGAAACGAATTTCTTCGATCTTGCGTATGGCGGCGCTGATTTTTGCGCGACTCATAGATCGGGCGGTAATGGCAAATGCAGGTCGCAGAGGTGCAATCGGCTAAAGGCAGGTTTGCGCAGTCTTTGGCTTTTTTCCGAACGCTGGCATTGTTGCGAGCATATTCGCAGGCGGTGCTTAGATTTGGGGCTTGGAACTCCCAAACAAGGATATTGGGATGATTTACGATAGCCGATGGAATAAGCACTTTGCTCGGCAAATTCGCGGCGTGCTTTGTGTGTTTATCGTGCCCTGAATGACGGCTTGATTTGGCTTTCAGAAAATAAAATGCGATTAATCCAACAACAAGCGCGACTACGGCAATCCACATAAGCCACTCCTTTTCTGAAAGGATTATTTGATGCTGGGCACTAATTTTATCGAACAAATATGGCGGAGAGAGTGGGATTCGAACCCACGGTGGGCTATAAACCCACGGCAGTTTTCAAGACTGCTGCCTTAAACCGCTCGGCCATCTCTCCAATATGACTATTTTAACCGTTTTCTGTTACTTTAGGTTTTATTGTTCGGCTTTAAATTCAACGGGAATGAGGAGTTCGCTGCTTACTTTGTTGGAATTAACCATTTTAGGACTAAATCGCCATTGGGAAACGGCCGTTTTAGCCGCCCGATCTAAATAGCGATTGCCTGAGCTGCCTTCAATGGCAATGCTGCTGGGCTTGCCTTCTGCATCAATGCTGACCCGCAATTGCACAGTGCCCGAATCATTGTTGCGCAGTGCTTCAATTGGGTATTTCGGCGCTTCTTGATAGATTACTTTGGCTTCTTGATTCTGTGTGGTAGCTGGTGCTATATCAGTGGATGTTGGATGCGTTTCATCGGCAGGTTTGTTTTCAATGGCTTGGCTTTGCAGCTCAGCTTGTGGAATACTGCGGCGCGCTTTGGGGTTAGGCATTTTTGTAATGCTGCCATTGTTCAGATCTGGACTGCTGAGCGAAGCGCCTTGTTCTTGCTGTACGGTTGGGTCTTTCGAAAAATACGCACTATAAATCAGCCGCGAGCATTGCCAAGGCACCGATAAAATAAACCCAATTAACAAAGCCCACAAGAACAAGCTACGTAAACTTTTTGTTTCAAGCTCAGTGACAAGTGTTGGCCAGTAACGAGTTTTAATATTGTTACCTAGCGTGCCGAGTTTTTTTGTTAGAGAGTCAATATTCATAAGGGCTGCAATGGCTTGATAGGATTCATTATAAGAAAATTCCTAGCATCAATACAGAAAAATGATGATTGTCAGCACATAAACAGATGTCTAGACTTTCACTACGCACTTAATTCAGAGAAAAAGCCATGATTACAGTATTTCTGCTCGACGACCATTCGCTTGTCCGTGCCGGCTATCGCATGATTTTGCAACAGCAAATGGACATAACCGTGGTTGGCGAATGCCACTCAGGCGAGGACGCATTAAAACAAATTCGCCAGTTGCAACCCGATATTGTGCTGTGTGATCTGCATATGCCAGGTTTAAGCGGCTTAGAAGTTACCGAACGGTTGCACAAAGCCAATGCTTCATCGAAAGTCATCATTGTATCGGTGCAACAAGATGGCCCAATGCCCAAACGGTTATTAGACGCAGGTGCCAGTGGTTATTTAGGCAAAGGCTGCGATGCAGAGGAACTACTTAAAGCCATTCGCGAGGTGGCGCTTGGAAAGCGCTATTTAGCCAATGAATTGGCGCAGAAAATGGCCTTAGGCAAGAAAGCAGACTCGCCATTCGAGCTACTTTCTGCCCGCGAAATTGAAATATCCATGCTATTTTGCCAAGGCTGGCGCGCTGAAGATATGGCGAAAAAGCTCTGTGTTAGTTCAAAAACAGTTGCCACACATAAATACAGAATACTAGGAAAACTAGGCGTGCATGACACTATCGCTTTGGCTCGGTTAGCCGCGTTATACGGCATTACCGAACCAATGCCGATGATTTAATCCGCTTTACTGTCTGTATTTATACGCACCGTGAAATCAAAGCCATTGCTTGGCGTGCTAGGCATTGAAAACGACGGCGGTGCAACCGGAACATAACCAGTTTGCTGTGGTTTTGGCTCTATAAACGCAACACTGGACGTTGCAACAGCGGCCTGTTTTAAGGGCTCTTGCTCTTCAGCAACGGCTTCTTGCACAGCTATCAGCGTTTCAGTGAATGGCGGCGGTGCTTGCTCTTCAATAGTTGGCTGAACAATGTGCTGCGGGGCAGGCGTTGCAGTAGTGCTTACAACCTCTTCCTCGGGGCGGCCTAAATCTGAGAAATCAGACTCTGAAAACGCAACGGGAATAGCCGACACAACAACGGGAGCCACGCGTGCAACTGGGCTTTTAGGCGCTATTGCGGGCGCAGCTTGTGTGTGTGGCAGCGGCTCAGCGGCTGAATCCAGTTCAACACTAAAGGCTTTTTCCGAATCAGAATCGTTATGATTAAATTGAATAACAATATCATCTTCGCTTTGCGTTTCAGCGTCGTCGAAATCCATTTCTGATTGATCGTTGGCCGCTTGTGCGGTGTTTTCCGGTGTATCGCCTTCTTGACGACGACGACGACGACCACCGCGACGACCGCGACGCCGTTTTGCACCATTTTCGTTCAAGGTGTCGGCTGTATCTGTTGCTGGCTCTACGTTGTCGGCAATAACATCGCTAACTGGCGCACTGTTTTCAGTTGAAAGGGTTTCTGCAACCACAACAGGATTGGAAGCCGCCAAGGCGCGTTTTTCCGCTTCTCTGCGCAAGCTTTCGGCGCGTTGCGTTTCTTTGCGTTCGGCTTCTCGCTTTTGCTGTTCTTCGCGGCGTTTTTGCTGCTCGGCTTTGCGCTGTTCGTCGATGCGTTTTTTCTCTTCCTCTGTACGTTCAGGTCTATCGGTACGTTCAGGGCGGGCTTGTTTAGCCTTATTCTGCGGATTTTGGCGCGGATTATTCTGACGGGTATCAGTGCGTTCACGTTTGTTTTCTGGGCTACGCGTTTGGGCAGGCACAGCCTTTGGCTGTTCTTCAACGCTTTCACCAAACACAAACGATTTAAAACGCGATAACAGCCCTGTTTTTGGCGCTTGCGCTACAGGTTCGGCAACGGGCGGATTGCTCATGCGTGCCGGTGCAATTTGTGCCGGTTTAACATGTGTAACGGCAGGCTCGGATGGCACATTGAGCTGGCCTTTGGTGAGTGAGTGGATTTCCAACTTACGTGGAACACCGCGTTGATAGCTAGGTTTGCTGGCTTCTTCAACCAATTCGCCATCGCGTAAACGCGAGACATTGAAGTGCGGCGTTTCTAAACTTTCATCGGACACAATAATGATAGGGGCTTCGTGACGGGTTTCAATTTCAACCAGCGCGCGGCGTTTTTCATTCAATAAATAATTGGCAATTTGTGGCGGCGCTTGCACTAAAATCTGCCCGGTATTCTCTTTCATGGCTTGCTCTTCAGCTAAGCGCAATATAGATAAGGAAAGCGATTCAACACTACGCATACGGCCATGGCCATCGCAGCGTGGGCACACAATTTGGCTGGATTCACCCAACGATGGACGCAGGCGTTGACGCGACAACTCAAGCAGGCCGAAGCGCGAAATCTTGCCGATTTGCACGCGCGCGCGATCAAGTTTTAACGCTTGCTGCAGGCGGTCTTCAACCATGCGCTGGTGCTTGCCCGAGCTCATGTCGATGAAATCGATAACCACCAAGCCGCCTAAATCGCGCAGACGCATTTGGCGAGCCACTTCATCGGCCGCTTCAAGATTAGTGTTCAGCGCAGTTTCTTCAATATCGCCGCCTTTAGTGGCGCGCGACGAGTTAACGTCAACGGCGGTTAACGCCTCGGTTTGATCCAATACTATCGAGCCGCCGGAAGGCAGGCGCACGGTCCGCTCATAGGCTTGCTCAATTTGCGATTCAATCTGGAAGCGATTGAAGAGCGGGATGTCGTCTTTATACATCTTGAGCTTGCGCAGATTATGCGGCATAACTAGCTGCATAAAATCTTGTGCTTGCTCGTAAATTTCAGCGGTATCAACCAACACTTCACCAATATCGGGGCGCATATAATCGCGCAGGGCACGAATAATTAAGCGTGATTCTTGGTAAATAAGGAACGGCGAGGGCTTCGATAAGGCGGCTTGGGTTATGGCTTTCCAAACTTGAATCAGATAATCCAAATCCCATTGCAATTCTTCGGCATCGCGGCCCATGCCAGCGGTACGGATAATCACGCCCATGTCGTCAGGGATGTTCAGGGCATCCATGGTTTGTTTCAAGGCTTGCCGGTCATCGCCTTCAATCCGGCGAGAAACGCCGCCCGCAGTTGGCGAGTTTGGCATCAGCACCATGTAGCGGCCGGCCAGGGAAATGTAGGTGGTTAAGGCGGCGCCTTTGTTGCCACGCTCTTCTTTATCTACCTGCACCACAACTTCTTGGCCTTCGCGCAGGTATTCTTTCATGCTGGCTTTGCTGGAGTCTACGCCGGGCACGAAATAATCGCGGGAAATCTCTTTCAGCGATAAAAAACCGTGACGACCGCTGCCGTAATCAACAAAAGCGGCTTCAAGGGAAGGTTCAAGGCGGACAATTCGACCTTTGTAGATGTTCGATTTCTTCTGCTCTTTGGCAGGTTGTTCAATATCTATGTCGTACAGTTGTTGGCCATCTACGATGGCCACC
>JAYTVJ010000093.1:0-5115 GCA_043744535.1 Arenimonas sp. | reverse complement strand
CCGCGCCGATGGTAGTGTGATTCTGTCATGCGAGAGTAGGTCATCGCCAGGGTTTTTACCCTAAACCCCAGTTCAAGTGAACTGGGGTTTTTTGTTGCCCAAAATCGTTAATTTTTAGTTTTTTATGTTCGAATTTGTGGTATGTTTTATGAATGAAATGTGAAGAATACATAAACTAATTATGTCAGCTGTTCAAGAGCACACCGCTGATTTACAAGCAGCGCTTTCGCACACAGCTAACTTACTTGAAACACGCCCCAATCTTGCGGCTGTTCAAGCCTTGGAAATATTGCGAAATATTCCAGATCAAGCGAATGCGTTAATGTTTTATGCTTTGTCGCAAGCACGGCTTGGGGAATTATCGCTAGCCGTTGAAACCCTAACCAAACTCTGTGCCTTGCAACCCAAATGGCCGGCCGCACATTACGAATTAGGTAATGCCTTAAATCGCTCTGGATTCGGCGACAAAGCCGTAGTTGCGCTCAAAAATGCTCTAGCGCTTCAAAGAGAATTACCGAAAGTGTGGCTCGCATTAGCTGATGTGTACTCAGCAATGGGTGAAAACACCTTGGCGGATGCTGCCTACACCAAGCAACTGCAGTACTCAAGCCGGAATCCAGCGCTGATGAGCGCGGCCCAACAATTGCTTGCTAATGAAGTGCCGCAAGCGGAACGCACATTGAAAAGCTATTTACATGGTCATCCAACGGACGTGGCAGCGATTCGTATGCTAGCGGAAGTGGCTGCAAGATTAGGACGTGATGCCGACGCAGAAAATTTACTGGCACGTTGCTTGGAACTCGCACCCAGTTTTAATTTTGCTCGCCAAAATTATTCGTATGTATTGAATAGAAACAATAAGTTTGAGCAAGTACTAGAGCAATCAGAAATATTGCTAAACACCGACCCTAAGAATTTAAGCTACATGAATTTAAAGGCGGTTGCGTTAAGCAAAATAGGCGATTACAACAATGCCATAAAACTTTATGAGTGTGTATTGGCTGATAATCCGGGCTACTCAAAAATTTGGCATAGCTTTGGCCACACCTTAAAAACAGCAGGTTTAACCGAGCGAGCCATTGCCGCATATCGTCAAAGCATTCACTTAGAGCCAGCATTTGGTGAAGCCTACTGGAGCTTGGCAAATCTGAAAACATTCAGATTTTCAACTGACGATATTGCTGCCATGTCAGCGCAGCTAAGTTCAGCAACGCTTAGCGAAGAACAACGCTTCCATTTTGACTTTGCTTTAGGCAAGGCGCTGGAAGATCAAAAACAATACGCGGAATCATTTCAGCATTATCAAGCAGGCAATGCACTGCGCCGCACCGCTATTGGCTACAGTGCTGATCGTAATAGTAGAAAAGTAGCCATATCAAAAAAATTGTTTACACAGCAATTCTTTGAACAACGCAAAGACTTTGGCGTTGCGAGTGCTGAACCTATTTTTATTTTGGGTATGCCACGTGCTGGTTCAACTTTATTGGAACAGATACTTTCCAGTCATTCGCAGGTGGAAGGCACTATGGAATTGCCGGATATTATTTCGATCACCAAGGATTTGTATCGTAAACAAACCGATACGCGTGCAAAGTCGTATTATCCTATGCTGCTCGATCTTAGCCCGCAACAGGCTAGCACTTATGGCCAGCGCTATTTAGACAACACCGCTATTCATAGAAAAAAATCAACGCCATTCTATATCGATAAAATGCCGAATAACTTCGCGCATATTGCATTGATTCATTTAATTTTACCGAATGCCAAAATCATTGATGCCAGACGGAACCCGATGGCGTGCTGCTTTTCTAACTTTAAGCAGCATTTTGCACGCGGCCAGAATTTCAGTTATGGGCTCAACGATATGGGCCATTATTATCGCGATTATGTTGAGCTGATGGCGCATTTTGATTCGGTATTGCCTGGCCGAGTGCATCGCGTGCATTACGAAAATATTGTGGCTGATACCGAGGCGGAAGTCCGTCGTTTGCTAGCATATTGCGGGCTTGATTTTGAACAAAGCTGTTTAAGTTTTTATGATAACGACCGCCCTGTTCGCACCGCAAGTTCAGAGCAGGTTCGTCAGCCGATTTATAAAGAAGGCGTTGCGCATTGGCGGCATTTTGAGCCATGGCTTGAGCCTTTAAAGCATGCGCTCGGGCCTGTGCTTGCGTGTTATCCAGATGTTCCAAGTTTCTAAAATAGTTTGTTTATAAAGGGAGAGGAAAATGTATCAAACAAAACGTAAGTCGGTGACTACACAGTTTGTAAGCACGTTGCCATTAAGTGCCGCTATTTATATGGCTTTAAGTTCGGTGGCTTTGGCACAGGAAACGCCAGCGCCTACTGAAGATAAAAAAGCAGTGCTTGACACGGTAACCGTGACGGCGCAAAAACGCACTGAAAATCTGCAGGCAGTGCCAATTAGTATTCAGGTTCTCGGCACACAGAAATTAACTGAGATGAATGTCAGTGATTTTGACGATTATGCCAAATTACTGCCAAGCCTATCGTATACGCAAGGTGAGGGCGGCGGTGCAACGCCGTATTTCCGCGGTGTGGTGAGCGGTGGCGATGGCAATCATTCGGGCTCGTCTCCATCGGTGGGTATCTACCTCGATGAACAGCCGGTTACCACCATTGGTGGCGCATTAAATGTGCATATCTATGATATTGAACGTGTTGAAGCGCTGGCTGGACCTCAGGGCACATTATACGGTGCAAGCTCACAGTCGGGCACTTTGAAAATCATTACCAACAAGCCAGATACCAAAGGCTTTGCTGCAGGCTATGCACTTGAAGTGAACTCAGTAACCGATGGCGGCAATGGCTTTACTGGAGAAGGATTTATCAATGTGCCGCTTTCCGATAAAGCCGCTTTTCGCTTAGTGGCGTGGGATCAGCACGATGCAGGTTGGATAGACAATGTGTATGGTGAACGTACCTTCCCAACTTCTGGCATTACCATGAACAATGCCGACAAAGTGGAAGAGGATTACAACGATTCGCACAGCACCGGCGCACGGCTTGCCTTGAAACTTGATCTTGGTGAGAATTGGTCCATCTTGCCAAGCATCATGACGCAAAAACAAACCACCAATGGTTCATTTGCGAATGACCCCGTGATTGGTGATCGTGAAATTACGCGCTATTACCCCGAATCGCTGGAAGACAAATATACACAAGCGGCGTTAACCGTAACAGGTAAAATCGGTAATTTCGACGTGGTTTATTCGTTCGCAAATTTGAATCGAGATATTCATTCTGAGTCTGACTATAGCGATTACGGCTTTTGGTACGATGTTGTTTCTGGCTATGGTGCATACGCTATTGACAATAATTACGATTACATTAACCCTTCGCAATATATCATTGGTAAAGACAAGTACAAAAAAACCAGCCATGAATTACGTATTTCATCGCCGCAAGATAAACGCTTCCGTTTTATTGGCGGATTGTTCATGCAAAATCAATCGCATGATATTGAGCAGCGCTATAAAATCGATAACCTCGCCGATTTTTATGATGTGCCGGGTTGGGAAGATACGATTTGGCTGACTGAACAAGATCGTAAAGACAACAGCAAGGCGATTTTTGGTGAAGCTTCGTTTGATATCACCGACAAATTGACGGCTACTGCAGGCTTTCGTTATTTTGAGCAAGTGAGCGGCTTGAAAGGCTTCTTTGGCTTTAGTGCTGGTTTTGCTGGCTCATCATCATATGGTGAAGCGTCATGCATTGCGGCGGGCAATACCGACCCCTATGAAACGGCACCGTGTAAAGTGTTTGACAAAACCATCAAAGAAAATGGCACCTTAGGTAAATTTAACCTTACCTATAAAATTGATGATAAAAAAATGATTTACGCCACATGGTCGGAAGGCTATCGCCCTGGCGGTGTTAATCGCCGTGGCACATTGCCGCCGTATTTGTCCGATTATTTAACCAACTATGAGTTTGGTTGGAAGACATCGTGGATGGACAATCGTTTAACCTTCAACGGCGCAGCGTTTCGTCAGCAATGGAAAGACTTCCAGTTCTCCATTCTTGGCGCTAATGGCTTAACTGAAATCAAAAATGCCAACCAAGCGCAAATTGATGGCTTAGAAATGGACATCAACTGGGCAGCAACCTACAATCTGGCCATTTCAGGTGGCGTTGCTTTCTATGATTCGAAGCTAACCGCTAATTATTGCGGGTTTGTGGATGCAAATGGTGAGCCCGAAACAAATTGCGCTAACCCAGAAGCCCCCAAAGGCACGCGTTTGCCGGTCACTGCCGATTTCAAAGGCAATTTAACGGCACGTTATACCTTTGATTGGAAAGACTATGAACCGTTTATCCAAGGTGCATTTGTGTATGAAGGTGAACGCAGTTCGGATTTACGCACTGAACAAAACAGTATTGTTGGCAAACTTCCGTCCTATACCGTGTTTGATTTGTCTGCAGGCATTCGGAAAGACAACTGGACCTTGAATCTGTATATCAAGAATCTGTTTGATGAAAGCGCCGAATACAACCGTTTCACCGAATGTGCCGAGTCTGTTTGCGGTGCATCGGGCTACGATGCGCAATACCCAAATGGCCAGATTTACACCATTGCCAGCCAGCCGCGCAGCATCGGTCTAAGGTTTTCGCAAGAGTTCTGATTATTTAGTTTAGCTATAAAAAAACCCCGGCTTGCCGGGGTTTTTGTTTATGCCGTGCAAGTTTTAGTCGAGCCCATAACCAAACTGCTGTTTAAACTGCATCGCAAATTGCGCATAGGTAAAACGCTGGTTCTGCGGGCCAAGATTTTCGATTTTCAATGCCCCCATTAAGGACGCGATGCGTCCGCAGGTGGCCATGTCCATATCGTTCATTAAGCCAAAAATTAGGCCGGCGCGATAGGCATCGCCGCAGCCGGTTGGGTCGACAACACGAATGGCGCTAGCGGCGGGAATGCGTTGCACACCTGACGTGGTGTGAATTTCAGAGCCTTTGTCGCCTAGGGTTATGATGTATGCTTTCACGCGTTCACTAATCTCTTGCGTGCTTAGGCCGGTTTTGTCTGACATTAAGCTGGATTCGTAATCGTTGACGGTGACATACGTGGCTTGCTCAATCATTTGCTTC
>JAYTVJ010000092.1:0-19212 GCA_043744535.1 Arenimonas sp. | reverse complement strand
TGCATCGGCATAGCGAACAAGCATAGAGCTAGGCACACGAACGCTTAATGTGTTGTTGCCATGTTCAGTGTGAAAGCGAATGGGCAACAATCCTGCCGAACATTGTTGAATAAGTTGGCCAGCTGTTTTCGGCTGCATGCCACGGCTAAGCAAGGCGTGCGCGCTGCCAATGCTTGGGTGTCCGGCAAAGGCAATTTCTTTTTGAGTGGTGAAAATACGCACTCGATAATCGGCTTCCGCACAACTAGGCTGCAAGATAAAGGTGGTTTCCGCCAAATTCATCCAGCTTGCAATAGCTTGCATCTGCTCGGTGCTCAGCGAGTCTGCATCGAGAATCACCGCCAATGGGTTGCCAGTGCCGATGCGTGGCGCGAATACATCGCAATGAATGCAGTGAAAGTTCGGCATAGGTTGTCTGCAAAGAGTGTTGGGCAATTGTACTGTATTGCTTAGCGTTGTTTCAGCACATCAATAACGCGGCTTAAAGCAATGTCTTTGGTTTGCAGCAATACCAGCAAGTGATACAGCAGATCAGCGGATTCGTTTAAAAGCGCCTGCTCATCTTGCACCAATGCAGCAATCACCGTTTCAACCGCTTCCTCGCCAACTTTCTGCGCTACTTTATCCAGCCCCGAATCCATTAAGCGTTTGCTATAGCTGGTGTTTGGATCGGCGTGTTTACGCTGCGCAATACGGCTTTCTAGCTCGGTAAGAAAATGCAGTGGTGCTTTTTCAAAGCAGCTGGCGCGTTGCAAATGGCAAGTTGGACCATTCGGTTTGGCTTGAATCAATAAGCTGTCGTTATCGCAGTCGGGTTCAATCGATAGCACATCCAAAAAATGCCCAGAGCTTTCGCCTTTGGTCCATAAACGGTTTTTGCTGCGGCTGAAAAAAGTGACTTTACCGTTCTGCAACGTTTGGGCTAAGGCTTCTTGGTTCATGTAGCCCAACATCAGAATTTGCAAGCTATCAGCATCTTGCACAATGGCTGGCAATAAGCCGTCTTGTTTTTGCCAATCAAGGCTGGATAAAGATTCTATATTCATAGTCGTACCGGAATGTGTTGTGTATGCAAAAATTGTTTGAGTGCGGCGATGCCAATACTGTTTTTATGAAATACGCTGGCCGCTAGTGCACCATCCACATCGGCGTGTTGGAATACATCAGCAAAATGCTGCATGGTGCCCGCACCGCCGGAGGCAATCAGCGGCACTTGGCAATGGCCACGCACAGCGCTCAGTTGCTCAATATCAAAACCATCACGCGTGCCATCAGAACTCATGCAATTCAAAACAATTTCACCAGCGCCAAGTTCTTGAACACGTTTGACCCAGTCTAGCGTTTCGGTGCGCAGGTGTTGGGTTTTAGTTGGATCGCCAGTATAGCTACGCACCCGCCAGGTGCCATCATCATCTTTTTTTGAATCAATACCAACCACCACGCATTGACTACCAAAACGCTGCGCAAGTTCAGTGATTAATGCTGGGTTTTCCAAGGCAGGTGTGTTGATCGAAACTTTATCAGCGCCATGCGCAAGAATATGCTCAGCTTGTGCAAGCGTGCGAATGCCGCCAGCCACACAAAACGGAATATTGATACTGCTTGCCACGCGCTGAACCCAATCGGCCGATACACTGCGTTGTTCCGGGCTGGCATTGATATCGTAAAACACCAATTCATCAATGCCTTGTTCGCTATAGCGTTGTGCCAATTCCAGAATATCGCCCATGTCTTCATGGGCTTGGAAGCGCACACCTTTCACAACGCGCCCAGCGGCCACATCAAGGCAAGCGATAATGCGTTTTTTTAGCATTGCAATGCCTCCGACAAACTGAATGTTCCATCCAGCAAAGCCCGGCCTAAAATAGCACCAGCAATACCGAGTTGTTTAACTTGCGCAATATCGGCGAGGCTGTTCACGCCGCCCGACGCTTGAATGCTAAGCATGGGCCAATCGTTGGCGAGTTGTTGATACAGATTAAGGTTATAGCCGGTCAGTAAACCATCACGCTGAATATCAGTGCACAGCACATGGCGCAAACCGCACGATTGCTGATAATACGCAATCACATCATTTAAGCTGTCAGCACTGAGTTCTGTCCAGCCATGGCTAGCGCAACGCCATTGGCCTTGTGTGTCCATGCGAACATCGAAGGCTAAGGTGATTGCTTCAGCACCGAATGCACTTAGCCAGTCTTGCACTAATGCTTTTTGATTCAAAGCCAAGGTGCCAATTACCACACGCTCAGCGCCCGCCGCCAAAACACTGGCCACTTGTTCACGATTGCGGATGCCACCACCGGCTTGAATTCGTAGCGCGGTATGTTGTTTTATATCAGCAACTAATTGCTGCAGACTAAAGCCACCCAAGCGTGCCGCATCCAAATCCACCAGATGCAAAATCTGCGCCCCTTGTTCGGCATAGTGCATGGCTTGCTCGAGCGGGCTTAGCGGGTATGTGGTTTGCTGTTGGTAATCGCCCTGTTTCAAGCGAACCACGTGCCCGTCGCGAACATCAATGGCGGGAATTAATGTAAACGTCATGGTGAGATGCTCAGGAAATTTTCTAGCAGTGTTTGCCCCTGTGTACCAGAGCGTTCTGGGTGAAATTGTACGCCATAGAAATTTCCACAAGCCACCGCCGCGCTAAAGGCAAAACCATGTGTTGATTGCGCAATACTGTATTGATCCAAAGCAGCAGCATAGGAATGCACGAAATAAAAATCGGCGCCGTCAATGCCTTTCATCAAGGGGTTTTCGCGTGTGCTTTGAACGCTGTTCCAGCCCATATGAGGCACCCGAATGCCGGGCGCATTGGCAAGGCGTTCAACACGGCCCGGAAAGACACCTAAACAGGCTTGCTCGGATTCATCGGAATACTGATACAACACTTGCATGCCTAAGCAAATGCCCAACAGCGGTTGTTTGAGTGCGCGAATAAATGGCGCTAAACGCTGTTGTTCAATGGCCAGCATGGCCGAGCTAGCAGAGCCCACGCCGGGCAGCACCACATGGCTGGCCGCTGCAATCACCTCAGCATCGGTACTGTGTTGGCAACGCGCGCCTATACGTTCAAATGCTGCTTGCAACGAGGTATAATTGCTGCCGCCGGTGCTGAGCAACACAACATTAGCCATTACAACATGCCCTTAGTGCTTGGCAGCGCGGTGCCGGTGATGGCTATGGCTTGCTTGAGCACCCGTGCAAAGGCTTTGAAGCAGGCTTCAATCATATGGTGAGTATTTTCACCGTGTACGCTCATGTGCACCGTAAAACCAGCTGCTTCAGACAGCGATTGGAAAAAATGCGGCACCAACTCGGTTGGCAAGGTGCCAACACTCTCGCGCGGAAATTGGCCGCTAAATTGAAAATACCCTCGGTTGCTAATGTCTAATAAAACCTCGGCACTGGCCTCGTCCATTGGCACACTAAAGCCATAACGGGCAATACCAAATTTATCGCCCAAAGCTTGCTTTAATGCTTGGCCAATTGCGATGCCACAATCTTCAACGGTATGGTGTTCGTCAATATGGGTATCGCCAACACAATTCAGCTGTAAAGAAATGCCGGCATGTTTGCTGAGTTGTTCGAGCATGTGATCAAAGAAGCCGATGCCGGTGCTAATGTGGGTTGGGTTGGGGTTATCTAAATTTACCGTTACCTTGATTTTGGTTTCATTGGTATGGCGAACCAAGCTGGCGGTTCGCGGTTGGCTTAGCATTTGGTCGGCAATATCTAGCCAACTCAGCGCATCGGGAATCAGTTTGTAGCCGCTGCAACCGATATTTTCCGCCAGTTGCAAATCGGTGTCACGGTCTCCAATCACGGCGCTGGCAGGCCACAAAATGCTGGGGTCTTTTAGGTAATCCAGCAACAAACCCACATTGGGTTTTCGGGTTGGGGTGTGTTCGTGTGCAAAACTTCGGTCAATCAAAATGTCGTCGAAGTGTATGCCTTGCGAGGACAAGATCTGTAGCAACAGATTTTGCGCTGGCCAGAAATCGGCTTCCGGGAAGGATTCGGTACCAAGTCCATCTTGGTTGCTAACCATCACAAAGCGATAGCCCGCGAGTTTGAATCGTTGCAATGCGGTGATGGCATGTTCAACCAGCTGAAACTTATCCAAACGATCAATTTGGAAATCGTCTGGTTCTTTAATCAGTGTGCCGTCGCGGTCGATGAATAATATTTTTTTCATAGCATTACATATTTTTTGTGAGGTGATTCAATAACGCGGCGTTTTCAGCATCGGTGCCAATACTAATACGCAGGCAGGATTGCAAAGCGGGGTATTGCTGCATGGCGCGTACTACAATACCGTTGTTAAGCAGTTGTGTATTCAATGCCTCTGCATCGTTAAACTCAACCAACAAGAAGTTTGCGTCGGAATCAAATACGCGTCGCACTATAGTAAGCGCACGTAATTGTTCGGCAAGGCTATTTCGTTGTATTTGCGTGCTAGCAATGTGCGCGCGTGTTTGCTGTAGGCTGAGTTCAGAAAATGCTTGCAACGCCAATTCAGCGCTGGGCTTAGGAATTGGGTAGGGCGCTTGGCAGGCTTTTAGCACGGCAATCAAGTCTGGGTTTGCGATGACGCACCCTATCCGCGCACCGGCTAATGCATGTGCTTTCGATAAGGTCCGCAAAACCACCAAATGCGAATAGTGCTCAAGCAGGTCAATGGCAGATGCTTGTTGTGAATATTCGCCATAGGCTTCGTCGATCACTACCACACAGCGGCCTTGCAAGGCGCGTAATAATTTTTCTAAATCGGTGCGTTGCAACGATTGGCCCGTGGGGTTGGCAGGTGAGCACAAAAAAACAATCTTGGCTTGGTTCTGCACTGCATCGTCAATCAGTTGCTCAATATTCCACTCAAAACACTGTTGCACTTTTTGTAACGGACTATCAATAACGCGACACGCGTGCAACTTGGCACACACTGCATACATGCCAAAGGTTGGCGTTTGAATCACAACACTGTCTTTGCCGGGTTCGCACAATGCGCGAATTAACACATCGATGCCTTCATCGCTGCCACGACTAATCAGCAGTTGTGCGTCATCAACACCGTAATAGCTGCAAAGCGCCTGCTTGAGTTGCTGTGGCTGAGGCTCTGGGTAGCGGTTTAATTGTTGTGTATCAAAACCCTGCTGAATCGGTGATTCATTGGCATTCAACCAAATATCGCCAGCGGCATTTTGCTTGCGCGCCGAAAGATAGCCGGAGAACTGCCGTAAATCGGGGCGCACTAAATCGAGTACGCTCATGCCAAGGCCTTAAGTCGAATACTGACCGAATTGGCATGCGCATCGAGTTGTTCGCAGCGCGCTAAAATTTCAGCACATGGGCCAATAGCCTGCAGGCCTTTTTTGCTGACCTGCTGGGTGCTGATGTTGAGTTGAAAGCTGCTAACACTGACGCCGCTGTAGGCACGTGCATAGCCATTAGTTGGCAAGGTGTGGTTGGTGCCAGAGCAATAATCACCTAAGCTTTCGCTGGCCCAAGCGCCAATAAATACCGAACCAGCCGCTTGCACAGATTCAACATAACGGCTTGCTTTTTCTACAGACAAAATAAGATGTTCTGGCGCGTATTGATTGGATATGGCGATGGCTTGTGTAATCGATTGTGTTTTGATGAAACGCGCATGAGCTAACGCTTTGCTAACAATAACGCGCCTTGGCAGCTGGGCATTTTGCTTAGTCACTGCAGCAATAATTTGCTTCAATTTAACAGCGCTTGAGCTCAGGCAGATGACTTGCGAATCTGGGCCATGTTCGGCCTGCGCTAGCAAGTCAGCAGCAACAAATTCGGCATTCGATTTTGCATCGGCAATCACCAATACTTCCGATGGGCCAGCGGGTAAATCAATCGCAGGGCCGCCGGGCAAACATTGCACTAACTGCTTAGCGGTTGATACGTAGGAGTTGCCAGGCCCAAAGATTTTTGCACACGCAGCAATGGTGTTCGTACCAAGTGCCATGGCGGCAATCGCTTGCGCGCCACCTACTTTATAGACACGTGAAATACCACACAATTTTGCAGCCACTAAAATAGCAGGGTTAACCCGGCCATCGGCTTGCGCGGGTGTGCACATGATGACTTTAGGGCAGCCTGCTAATAACGCCGGAATGCCGAGCATCAATACGGTGGATGGCAAGGGCGCAGATCCGGCGGGTATGTATAAGCCAACGCGCTGTATTGGCCGAATGATGCGCCCGCAATGCACGCCGGCGGCTGTTTTAACCGAGAATTCTTTCACCATACCGGCTTTATGCCAGCGCATGATGCGGGTTTTTGCCTGTGCTAATGCCTGCTTTATTGGCTCAGGCAATTGTTTTTCAGCGGCTTCAAATTCGGCTTCGCTGACCGCGAGTTGTGTTAATGTCACGCCGTCAAATTGTTTGGTATAGGCTAATAAGGCTTTGTCGCCCTGCTTTTGAACGCGCGAGATAATGCTCTGCACATCAACAAAAAGCGTTGCGCTATTGAGTTGCTTTGGACGTGCCAGAGCCTGTTGTTTCTGGCTTTCGTTAAGTGCTGACCAATTAATACTATTCATGCCAGTAATTTCTCCACCGGCAGCACCATCAACCCACGTGCACCGGCAAGCTTCAAGGCTTCCAAACGCTGCCAGCTGATGTTGCTTGAGCACAAGGCTTGCAGATTCACGGCGCCTTCGTTGCCCCAGATTTGGCTTATGGTGGGTGTTAATGCGTCGGGTAGTAATTTCAGCAAGGCGTCCAGATTGGATTTTTCCGCTTGGCAAATAATCAACTTACTGGCCTGTACTTTCATCACGCCATCAATGCGGGCAAGAAAGTTGGCTAATAGCTCGTCGCGGGAATCGCCGAATGGCGTGTTTTGCGAGGCAAGCACGGCTTCACTCACCAAAATAGACTCCACTTCGCGCAAGCCATTCGCCACTAAGGTGGCACCGGAAGACACTAAATCGAGAATGAAATCGGCTTTGCCAAGTTTGGTGGCAATCTCTACCGAGCCATTTAAATGCACAATTTCGGCTGTAATTTGCTGCTGTTCAAGGTATTCGGCCAGAATTTCTGGGTAGCTGGTGGCAATCCGCGATTGCTGCAAATCGCTGATGCCATTCCATGCATGGCTATTGGGCGCAGCCAAGGAAAGCCGGCACGCGCCGAAATACAAGGGCATTAATTCCTGCAAGCCAAAATGCGCTTGCGCTTTCATTTCAAGGCGTTTTTCAATCAATACATTACGGCCAACAATGCCTAAATCACAGACATTTTCAGCAACCAATTGCGGAATGTCGTCGTCGCGCACTAGCACAAGATCGATGGCGCAGCTTTCGCCATAGCAGAATAATTGATCTTTATCGATTCGAAATTCAAAGCCAGCTTGTTTCAGTAAATTGCGTGCTGGGTCGGCTAAGCGGCCGGATTTTTGCATAGCAATGCGTAAACGGTTAGCAGGGCGGTTCATGCGGTAGCGCCTTTTTTAGTATTTTTCAAAGCTAGCAAATAGCCGCCCGAGCCAAGTTCTAAACAACGCGCAACGCGGCCAATGGTGGTTACGCTAACGCCGGTTTCGTCGTGAATTTGCCGGTACGGCGTGGCTTTGGTTAAAGGCTCCACCACTTGCCAACGATCGGCCATGGCTTCGAGTTCGGCCGGTGTGCATAGGTCGATTAAAAACGCATAAACCTGCTCCGCGTTTTTTAAGCCAGCTAGAGTTTGCGCTAAGATCTCAACGCCGCTTTTTAGCGATTTTTTGCTTTGTGTGTGCTTTTTCATCGTAATAGTGTAATAGCACGTTAATACATAAAGCAAGCATTATTCAGGATTGCCGTATTGATTCAATGCTTATTTCACTTTTTCTTCACCAAAATGTTCTCAAAGCGCGCGTGAACGAGTGGCATGTTTTATCATTAAGCATCACGAATTACAAAATTCATACTTCCAGACAATAGTCATAAAAGGTCATGCCAGAATCTGCTCAAACAATTCCGTGGGTTGTACTTAAATTCGGCGGCACTTCGGTGTCGCAGAAACACCGTTGGGACACCATTGGCCGCTTAATGCGCGAACGTGCCGAACAGGAACAATGCCGGGTTTTGGTGGTGGTGTCGGCTTTGTCGGGCATAACCAACCAATTGCAAGACATGATTGAGCATGCCAATGATCAAGCGCATCTGGCCGTAGGCTTTCAGAAAATCAGTGCCCGACACAGCGAATTTGCAGCGCAATTAGGCCTTTCAGCCGATGTTTTAAGCCCGCGTTTGGGCAATTTGCATGCGCTGTTGGCTAGCAATCCGCAGGAAAAGGCCAGCTTTGAATGGCAGGCTGAGATTTTGGCTCAGGGCGAATTATTGTCGTCAACGCTTGGTGTGGCCTATTTGCAAAGCCAGCAACTGCCAGTGGCTTGGTTGGATGCGCGCGACTGGCTGCACGCCCAGCCGGCACCGAATCAAAGCGCTTGGGCGGCGCGTTTGTCGGTTTCATGCGAATACCAAGGCAATGCCGATTGGCGTGCGCGCTTTAATCAAAACCCTTCGTTGCTTATTACCCAAGGCTTTATTGCGCGTGGCAGCGATGGCAAGACGGCTATTTTAGGGCGTGGCGGTTCGGATACGTCAGCGGCGTATTTTGGTGCGCTGTTGCGAGCGAAACGTGTTGAAATATGGACCGATGTACCTGGTATGTTCAGCGCTAATCCACGCGCCGTGCCAGATGCGCGATTGCTTAGCCAGCTGGAATACCAAGAGGCGCAAGAAATTGCTACCACGGGCGCTAAAGTATTGCATCCGCGCTGCATTCATCCGTGCCGAGATTTGCAGGTGCCGTTATGGATTCGCGATACCGAGCGCCCGCAGTTAGCCGGAACTTGCATTAGTCATAGCAGTGAAACGCATCCTGGTGTGAAAGCCATCAGCACCCGCAATGGCATCGTGCTGATTTCGATGGAATCGATTGGCATGTGGCAACAGGTGGGCTTCTTGGCGGATTTATTTACTTGCTTCAAGGCGCATGGTTTATCGGTGGATATGATTTCAAGCTCGGAAACCAATGTCACCGTGTCGTTAGACCCATCCGATAATTTAGTCAATTCCAATGTCTTGGATGCGCTGTGCGAAGATCTTTCGAAAGTCTGCCGCGTTAAAGTGATTACCCCATGTAGCGCCGTTACTTTAGTTGGGCAGGGCATGCGTTCGATGCTTGATCAGCTAACCGATATTTGGGCGGAATTTGGCCGCGAACGCGTGCACCTGATTTCACAAAGTTCAAACGATTTGAACTTAACCTTTGTGGTGGACGACACAGTTGCGCAGGATTTGTTGCCCACCTTGCATGCATTACTGATTGAATCTGGCGCGATGCCGGTTGAGCAGACGGCGGTATTCGGCCCATCGTGGCGTGAGATTTCAACGCCCGTAAAACCTGCCAGTTCGCACTGGTGGCAAGCGCGTTGCACGGATTTATTAGCACTAGCGGCGCAACACACGCCCAGCTATGTATATCACTTGCCAACAGTCCGTCAGCAGACCGAAAATTTTTCCCAGATCAGCGCGCTTGATAAACATTTTTACGCCATTAAAGCCAATTCACACCCGGCTATTTTGCGCGTTTTAGAGCAACACGGATTTGGTTTTGAATGTGTGTCGGTGGCGGAGCTTGAGCATGTGTTGACACATTTGCCTGAATTACCTGCAAGCCGATTATTGTTTACACCAAGCTTCGCCAGTAAAAGCGATTATCAGCAAGCACGTGAACTAGCCGCTTGGATTACCGTTGATAGCATGTATCCGTTGCAGCATTGGCCGGAGTTATTCACGGGGCAATCGTTAGTGCTGCGTTTGGACCCAGGCTATGGCTTGGGGCATCATGCGCATGTTAAAACCGGCGGTGCCGACGCGAAGTTTGGCTTGGCGGTAGCCGATTTGCCAGCATTTATAGCCGAAGCAAAAAAAATCCATGCACAGATAGACGTATTGCATGCACATGTTGGTAGCGGCGTTTCCGATAAAAACCATTGGGCACAGTTATTCGCGCAGCTGGCTCAATATGCCGACGAAATTGGTACGGTGAAAGCCATTAATCTGGGCGGTGGTTTGTCGGTTCCGTATAATGAAAAAGACCCCGAATTTGATATGGCCGGTTTGGCGCAAGCGCTTGCTGAAATGAAAAGCCAATGGCCGCAGTATGCGCTTTGGATGGAGCCCGGTCGCTTTATTGTGGCGCAATGCGGCGTGCTGCTCACCCATATTTCGCAAGTGGTTACTAAGCTTGGCGTATGCCGGATTGGCCTAGATGCCGGCATGAATGCCTTGATGCGTCCCGCTTTGTACGAATCTAAGCATCGCATGGTTAATCTTAGCCGCGCCGATGCATCCGCCAGCATGAAAGTGGATGTGGTTGGGCCCATTTGCGAATCCACCGATGTGCTCGCCAAACGCATTTTCATGCCTGAGCAAAGCCAAGAAGGTGATGTCGTGCTGATTGATACGGCAGGCGCGTATGGCTTTGTGATGGCCAATCAATACAATAAGCGCGATTTGCCGCGCGAGGTAATTCTAGATGTCTGAGTATGTTTTTAAACGCGACACGATTTCGGCCTTTCATTTTGTGGCTTGCCAATTTGATGCTGAAACAGGCATTGCACGGCTTGATTATGCCTTTGATCAAGGCGGTATTTTTACTGAGCAGATTATATTCCCCGGTGCGCCATTTGCTTTAACTGCACAAAAACAAAATGCCGTTACACAAGCGCTGCGCACCTTGCATTTAATCGCAGGGGTGAGCTATTACAAAGCCGCTGTGCCGGAAACGATTGCCATTGACAGCTACAGCATTGACGCTGATACCGCGCAGTTTCTAACCAATATTTATGAAAACGGCTTGGGCGAATTCGCGTATCGCAATGGCATGAGTTTGCGCGGTAAAATTCACTTTCCGCATTCGCCCTCATCCGACCCTGCGTGCAACCTTCTCCCAGAGGGAGAAGGAATATCCAATGCAGTTCTCCCTCTACCTTTGGGAGAGGGCTGGGGTGTGGGCACACTTGGCTTAAACCAACACGCATTAGTGGCTATTGGTGGCGGTAAAGATTCTTTAGTATCTATCGAATCTTTGCGCCGTTTAAATATTCCGCAAAGCATTACCTGGATTGGTTCTGCGCCACTAATTCGTTCATGTGCTGAGCGCACGGGCTTGCCCTTGCATAATATTAGTCGTCAATTAGCGCCAGAATTGTTTGAGATGAATAAGCAAGGTGCGTTGAACGGCCATATTCCAGTAACCGCAGTAAACTCGGCAATATTAACGCTGGCGGCATTGCTGCAAAATGCCAATCAAGTGGTGTTTTCCAACGAGCGCTCAGCCAGTTACGGCAGCTTTATCGAAGGCACCGGCGAGGTGAATCATCAGTGGTCAAAAGGTTGGAGTTTTGAGCGCGATTTTGCCGCGCATGTGAAAAGAACCATTGCAGCCGATTTGCATTACTATTCCTTGCTGCGGCCATTTTCAGAATTGGCAGTGGCTAGGCAGTTCGCTAAAACCGATTTCTACGATGCGCATTTTTCCAGCTGCAACCGCAATTTCCATATCCTTGGCGAGCGCCCCGCGCAGCGTTGGTGTGGCGTGTGCCCAAAATGCCATTTCGTGTTTTTAGCGCTTGCGCCATTCATGCCGAAACCGCGCTTGATGGCAATTTTTGGCCGCAATTTGCTGGATGAAAAAGAACACGTACCGGGCTTTGATGCGCTGCTGGAATACCAAGACCACAAGCCGTTTGAGTGCGTGGGTGAGGGCAAGGAATCACGTGCTGCCATGGCGGCTTTGGCACATTCGCCAAGCTGGCGAGAAGATTTTATTGTGCAACGCTTCGCGCAAGAAATTTTGCCGCAACTTGATGCCAGTGAATTGCCAATTGCACCTTTGCTGATTGCATCCGACCAACACGCCATTCCACCGAGCATTTGGGAGCCATTAAGTGCTGCTTTCCGCGCTTAAAGATAAACGCATTGCGGTGTGGGGCTATGGCCGAGAAGGGCGAGCAGCTTGCGAATTTTTACGCGCGGCCTTGCCAAACCAGCCCTTAACTCTGTTTTGCAGCGCCAATGAAGCGTTGCACATTACTGCAGATGCGTTGCTTAGCATCTGCACCGAAGCCAGTGCCGAAAACCTCGCGCAATTTGAGGTAGTGATTAAATCGCCGGGCATCAGTAAATACACGCCAGAGTTAGTTGCAGCCAGCGCACACGGCACGCAGTTTATTGGTGGCACCGCGCTGTGGTTTGCGCAAAATCCCGAAGCACGCACCGTCTGCGTTACTGGTACCAAAGGCAAAAGTACGGTTAGTTCTTTGATTGCGCATCTGCTGCGCTGCGCCGGAAAATCCACGGCCTTGGTTGGCAATATTGGCATGCCGCTGATTGAGGCGATTTCTTTGCCGGATAAACCCGAATTTTGGGTCATTGAAATGTCGAGCTACCAAACCTATGAAGCGGTAAAGCCAGAAGTGGCAGTAATGCTAAATTTCTTTCCGGAACACCTTGATTGGCATGGTTCAGAGCAAGCGTACTTTGATGATAAATCGGCGCTGATTAGCCAAACAAAACCTAAACATGCAGTGCTGAATGCAGGCGATACGCGGGTGGCAGCATTAGCAAACAAAACATCGTCGCAGCTGCATTGGTTTAACAACAAGTTAGGCTGGCACGCCGATGGCCATTATCTGTATAAAGGTAGCGAAAACATTTTGGATTTGCGTCGCCTGCCAATGCCGGGCCAGCATAATGCTAGCAATGTGTGCGCGGCATTAACCGCGATTGATGCACTGGGTTTAGATGCTAAAACGCTCGCGCAACATGTGCAGAGTTTTCAACCATTGCCGCATCGCTTGCAAACAATAGGCGAACAAAACGGCATCCGTTACGTCAACGATTCGATCAGCACCACGCCGTTTGCTAGCATCGCCGCGCTTGAGTGTTTTTCTCATGAGTCGGTCGCGATTTTGGTTGGTGGTTATGATCGAGGTTTAGATTGGAACGCTTTCAAAGAGTATGTATCCGCCAAACCGCCGCTTGCCATCATCACCATGGGCCAAAACGGCCCGCGCATTTTTGAGCAATTGCAGGCCATCAATTCCAAAGGCACATTCTTTTTATCGGAAGCCAGCAACATGCATGAAGCTGTGTTGTTCGCTAAAGATTCGTTGCATGGCGAGGGTGGTGTGGTGCTTTTATCACCCGGCGCACCAAGCTTCGGCGCGTATGCCGATTACGTAGAGCGCGGCCGGCACTTCGCAGAAATCGCCGGCTTTGATCCGAATGCGATTAGCAAGATTCCGGGGTTGGGGATTCTTTAATTTTGTTGTTTATGTACTTGCCAATATGTCGTATTTGACATACTGTTTATACATGAAAGCAAATAAGCGTCAGAAACTTGAACAGGCTGGTTGGCATGTTGGCTCAGCTGATGAATTTCTTGGTTTGTCGTCTGAAGAGTCGGCCTATATCGACATGAAGCTCGCTTTGAGTGAAGCCTTAAAAAAGACTCGAATCAAAAAACGGATGAGTCAGGTTGTGCTTGCTGAGCGCATCGCTTCCAGTCAATCGCGTGTTGCCAAAATGGAATCAGGCGATTCTTCCGTTTCAATTGACTTGCTGGTGAAGTCTTTGCTGGCGCTTGGTGCATCTCAGAAGGATGTGGCTAAAGCGCTGGTAACAGTGCGCTAGGCTTTGCGTCAAAAATTAAATTAGCAAGATTTCGGGGTTAGGGTTGGGTTAGTCGCGGATTAGGAATGGCGGGTGTTATTCAAACGCTAATGACCTCCGTCCCCTTTGATTCCTTGTCCCCTTTGATTCCTTTGATTCCTTTGATTGGTAGCTTATTTAAATATTTTCTGTGAAAGCCAACGACCACCAAGATTCCAAAGACAGACAGGCCAGATTAAGACAGCAATCCCAGTTGTCCATAAATCTAAATGATATGCAGCCCACCAGCCAGGATTGTAGCAGTCGCCAAAACGAGGGCAGTTAATTTCTTGGTTGAGTTGATCAATTAAGCGCCAGAGAGCCAATGGAATCATTGCCAATAAAAGCCACCAAAGTTTAATGATCAGCTGGCCGACTATTGCCATAAGCCACCTAACAACATTTATACCCACACTCGGGCGATTATTTCATTATCAGCAGATAGCAGGCTAGAGTAAAGTAAATACAGGATTGAATTACGGTCTAGGCGGTTATTCAAACGCTAATGACCTCCGTCCCCTTTGATTCTGGATTCTTTGATTCGCCCTTTGATTCGGAACGAATTGTTAGCCCCACAACTTCCGTAACCAACGTTTGAACCGCCAGCGTGGGGCATCAAGTAGCCAAGGTTCAGGCTGCCACCATCCTTCCAAAGATTGAGTGTGGTCGACGCCACGATCATCTAAGAGTTCCAACTGGCAGCGGTATGGATTTTCATATCCGTTCTTTGATTCGCGCCGGGACTCAAGATTGAATTGCATTGTCAGTTTTGCCGAGCTGACGTATGAGCGGGAAGAACCTTGAGCATCCACGTTGTCCCAGAACATTTTTGAATAGAAGGGCACAATTCTGGCGAGGTTGGAGTCGTTGAAAATGGCAGAGTGTTTGGCTCCTACAAAGTCAATGAAGTAAGAGTTGCAGCCGGTAGCGCGAGCGTCTGTCAGAAGACAGCAGACCACGTGACCATCTTGGGTGTAGTTGAGCGCGCTGACAAAGGAGTCCGCAACATTGTGCGCAACAGATTTTAGAACCTTGTAACGCGCCATTATGTCCTTGTGGGGCTAACAACATATATACCCCACATTTGGGGCGATAAATCATTATCAGCAGATAGCAGGCTAGAGTAAAGTAAATATAGGATTGAATTACGGTCGAGGCGGTTATTCAAACGCTAATGACCTCCGTCCCCTTTGATTCAATTGCGCTAGTGTTTAAAGTTCCGTTGGAAAAGGTCTTTCAGTACGGTTGAATGGTAAATCTTGCTTGCGATAGCCGGCACGCTTACTCTAGATAAATCACTCGGCGGGGCCCAGCTTTGAATATTAATATTAAACGCGTTTCAAAAGTTGCCGCTAGTAAATCGTGGCGATTGGTTTTACGGCTAAGTAAATGGCTAGCAATCGTTTGCATAGCCATTGTTTTCGGCTTCACCCTGTATGCGGTGAATATGCTGCCGCCTTTGCAGCCTTGGCATAAGGTGCGGCTAAGCGGTGAATTTTCCGCGCTAACCGATAGTAATCTTGATTTTGATGGCTACCTAAAACTAGAAAATATCTTATTCAAACAAATGGATTCAGAAATTGCTAGCTGGGATCATAGCAGTGAAGCGTTTATTTATAGCCGTTTCAATGCTAGCGGGCCGCTCAATGCCTTAGCAGAAGGCGCGCCATATAATCATTCTTTCCGTTTAGAATGTGCCAAGCCAATTGGCCATGCTTTGCTTATTCAAGGCTTAACGGATTCGCCGTATTCAATGAAAGCCTTGGCCGAATCCTTGCATACGCGCGGCTTTGAAGTCACTGTTTTGCGTTTGCCAGGGCACGGCACCTTGCCTTCCATGATGACTGAAATGCGGCTGCGAGACTGGACTGCTGCGGTGCGAATTGCTGCTCGCGATGTGGCCGCACGCACGCCTGCTGGTCAGCCATTTTATATTGGCGGCTATTCAACCGGTGGCACGCTTGCTTTGCAATACACATTAGATGCCTTAGAAGATTCTTCGTTGCGGCGTCCTAGTCGGGTGTTGCTAATTTCGCCAGCCATTCAATTAACCAAAGTGGCAACACTAGCCGGAATTATTGATGTGCTAAGCATTGTGCCCATTCCGGTGCTGGAAAAAGCGCGTTGGCAGGAAATTGTGCCTGAATACGATCCGTATAAATTCAACTCATTTCCGGTTAACGCCGCCCGCCAAGTGAATCACGCCACCAGAGAATTGCAAGCAGCATTAATTCGTGAGGGCAACGCTGGCCGTTTAGCGCAATTGCCACCGGTCACCACTTGGCAGTCAGTAGTGGATTCAACGGTGGGCACAGGCGGTGCTGTTGACGTGCTGTATCCGGCCTTGAAATCCGCCAAGCACCGATTGGTGCTGTTTGATGTGAATCGCTTGCGTGCGTTTGGTAGCGTGCAGCGATCAGAGCCTCTGGCCTTAATCAAACGCATCATGCATCAGCCACGCGCCTATACATTGGATGTGGTGAGTAATAGCAACCCACAAAGCCAACGGGTTAGCATCACTCGGCTATTGCCGAATAACACCCAAACAGTGCGTGATAGCGGATTGGATTGGCCACACGATTTGGTGTCGGTTGGGCATGTGTCTTTGCCATTTTCAGCCGATGACCCCGTGTATGGCTTTCTGCCCGGCAGCGGCCACAACGGCATCCCAAGTATTGGCTCGTGGTTGTTTCGCGGCGAAAGCGGCGCCATCAGCATCTCGCTTGGCGCATTAACACGCTTGCGTAGCAACCCATTTTGGCCGTTAATTGATCAAGACATTGCCGCGTATGTGGCTGAAGATACAGCGCCAAAGCCGTAATGGCGCAATGCCATATTGCTTTTCTGCTGGGTACTTATTATTTGCCATTATCTAGCGCAACCCGCACCAACGCAATCCCAATTAACAACCCGATTTGAGCAAGCAACCAGAGCAGCCAACCGGCACCTAGCCACAAAGCCAATATTGATGTAAGCAACGATAATGACGCCCATAACACGGAGTGATCAGCGGCACCACCGCGCGCCTCAATTTTTCCGGCATTAAAGTACAGCGACATACCGATAATACACATAGCGACTTTGGTGTAAAACATGGGTGCATCAAGCTCCGGATGTTTGGCTAGCAAAATTGGCGAGGAAAGGAGTATTGCTCCGTTCCCTTTGATTAAATGAGATAAATATTTGCCCGCTTAAATGGGCAGCTGTTTGCGCAGTTATATATGCTTGATGGTTAAAATTACTTTATTTAATTCTTCAATTGAGCTTTCGGTTGCTTCGTCTGCAACGAAAACAAGGAGTTCTTCATAATAATTGCCAGCCAAATACACGCACCCCATGAAAGATATTTTATTTCCATCAGATTTTCGTTGAGCAGAAATAGAACGGCAACTCCACTGCTTTGGGGCTTTTATTTTGTCAGAGTTAACGGTTGGCACAACTGTAAAAAGTGAGTCATCATCTAGCTTTGAAATTAATTTATCAACTAGAGTATCTGCGGTAACAATTTCTTTATCATCCGTTTTTTGAATGGGAAATTCTCTTGCTACCAGTGAAAGTTCTTTGTTTCCGAATTGAATCGAGTAGCTTGGGTAAGGATTATTGGTGATTGCGTAATTCCAAATGCTATCATCGAAATTAAAACGTAACGACGTGAATGGTGAGACCATTAGTTTTTCAACAGGTTTAGCATCTGCATTAAAACAAGCAAACAATAAGATAAAGGTTGTTGTGAGGTAGTTTTTCATAGAATTCAACTTAATACATAAAAACATTGATACCCCACATTTAGGGCAACAAATTCATTATAGGCAGATAAGATTTTAATTGCAGAACGGTATTACGTCTTATTCGCCACAAAGATAGCAAAGCCTATCAGCGTTGCCACGCCCATAATTGCCAAAACCCATTTCCCAGCGGTTTTCATGCCAGCCTGATAATCTTCATAGGCACGTTTGTCGAGATACAAGCCGCCATCTTGTGTGCTGCGCAAAACGCCTTTGGCAATAAAATATTTAGCTTGCGCTTGCATCTCGCTCGGTAGTGTATTTTGGGCAATGGCTTTGTTGCGTGACGTGATTCCATCTTGGTATAGCCTGGAGAGAATCTGCATGCGTTGCATGGATTGTTTTTTCGCGGCGTATAGGGCAGGGTTCATGGCGTGTTTCCTGGTTGTAAGGGCATCGTTTTTATATCAATGATTACGTGCTACCGAGTAATCTGCCAAATCCAGTAATGCCTGCTTCCATTCGCTGTGCGGCACGGTGCTTAATGCCGCTTTCGCTTGTTGCGCATAATGCTGCGCTTTGGCTATGCTGTATGGCAAGCTGCCGGCTCGTTCAATGGCGGCAAGCACTTCTGGCATGGCCGAGCCATCGCCTTGTTCAATAATGCTGCGTAGGCGTTGTTTCAAGGCGTCATCGGCATGGCTCATGGCGTGAATCACCGGCAGGGTGGCTTTGCCTTCTTGCAAATCGTCGCCCAGATTTTTGCCCAGTGCCTCGGCATCGCCGGTGTAGTCAAGCACATCGTCGGCAATCTGAAATGCCAAGCCCAAATGCAAACCATACAAATTCATTTGTTCTTGCAGTGTTTCTGGCGCGCCAGCAATATGCGCGGCAAGGCCCGTGGCAGCGCTGAACAACACCGCAGTTTTGCGTTCAATCACATTCAAATACGTGGCTTCATCGGTATCGGGATTGTGCACATGCAACAGTTGCAGCACCTCGCCCTCAGCAATTTGATTGGTGGTATCGGCTAAGCGGCGCTGGATTGGCATTGAATCCAGTTCAATCATCAGCTGGAATGCGCGCGAATACAGGAAATCGCCAACCAACACGCTCGGCGCATTGCCCCACAGCGCATTGGCGGTTTTGCGGCCACGGCGTAGGTCAGATTCATCCACCACATCGTCGTGCAATAACGTGGCGGTGTGGATGAATTCAATGATGGCGGCTAGCGCGGTGTGTTGTGTGCCCGAATAACCCATGGCTTTAGCGGCCAGCACAGCCAGCAATGGCCGAAGCCGTTTGCCGCCAGCGGCAATAATATGCTCAGAAATCTGGTTGATTAGCATCACATCCGAGCTTAAGCGCGCACGAATCAAGTCGTCTACCTGCGCCATTTCCTGGCGGGCTAATGTTTGAATTGATTCAATACTCATAAAATCAAATGCTTATGGTTTTGTTTGAAGCTTAATTATAAAACGTCTGACAGCGCAGCGAGCATTTTTCTGACAAAATTTGAAACAAATGTCGGATAGTACTGGCTTACCGTTATACTTATTCTATGCGTACACCCACTTTTTAAAGGAAACCGCCATGGCTCGTGGCATTAACAAAGTAATTTTAGTTGGCACCGTCGGTAAAGACCCAGAAGTCAAATATTTCCAATCCGGCGATGCCTATTGCCAGTTATCGATTGCAACCAGTGAATCGTGGAAAGACAAGCAAGGCGAAAAGCAAGAAAAAACCGAATGGCAC
>JAYTVJ010000091.1:0-5136 GCA_043744535.1 Arenimonas sp. | reverse complement strand
CACACTCAGTGCCTTGCTGTCGCATATTCGCGAAGGTGCACCAGAGCGCGTGTATTCACTGCGGCGTGGCGCCGCTGAAGCCATTGAAGTGGTGGTGCGTGGCGATCGGCGTAATTCAAAAGTGATTGGTCGCGAATTAGACGATTTAGAACTGCCGGAATCGACCACCATTGGTGGTATTGTGCGCGGCGACAAACTGCTGATTGCGCACCATGATGTGATGATTGAGCAGGGCGATCATGTTATTTTATTTGTCACCAACAAGCGCGATTTATCCACCGTGATTACCTTGTTTAAAGAAGTGGATTGGCATTGAATACGCGCTTCAAAGCGATATTGCGTGTTTTCGGTGCAGTCACGGCGCTGTCGTCGTTGATTATTCTGCCGTCGTTGTTGCTGGCGCTGTTTTTGCATGAAGCAACGCTCATTCCTTTTATGGAAGCAATGCTCCCGCCTTTGCTAATGGGTGGCTTACTGTGGTTTTTATTCCGCGATAACACCTATGAATTACGATTGCGCGATGGCTTTCTGATTACCTGCGGCATTTGGTTTATCGCCAGCATAGTAACAGCCATTCCATTTTACAAAGCGCTGCCCATGGTGTCATTTACAGACGCCGTGTTTGAGTCTGTTTCTGGCTTAACCACCACCGGCGCTACTATTTTGACCGGCTTGGATTATCTGCCCAGAAGCCTGCTGTTTTATCGTGCCAGTTTAAATTTTTTCGGTGGTATGGGTATTGTGATTCTGGCAGTGGCGGTGTTGCCGATGCTTAAAATCGGTGGCATGCATTTATTCAAGGCCGAAAGCAATGGCCCGATGAAAGACAACAAACTTACGCCGCGCATTGCCGAAACCGCGCGAACTTTGTGGAAAGTCTATTTGGGCTTGAACGTGATTTGCGCCTTAGCGTATTGGTTTGGCGGGATGAATTTTTTTGATGCCGTTACGCAGGCACTAGCGACGATTGCTACCGGCGGTTTTTCTACCCACGATGCCAGCTTCGGTTATTGGAATAGCGATCTACTGGATTGCATCGCCACTGTGTTTATGATGCTCGGTGGTATCAGTTTCAGCATGCATTGGTATGCATGGCGGGCTGCTACCGTAAGCCATTATCAGGCCAACAGTGAATTGCGTTCGTATCTTGCGATTATTGCGGTGTTCAGCGTGATTGTGTCCGTCTATCTGCTTGCATGGGGTACGTTCGATAGCTTTCCACAAGCCTTGCGGCATGGCGCGTTTCAAGTGGTGTCGAGCATCACTACCACCGGTTTTGTAACCACCGGTTTTGTGCATTGGCCGGGCATGCTGCCCTTATTGTTGATTATGATTGGCTTTATTGGCGGTTGTTCCGGCTCAACAGCCGGCGGCATGAAAGTAGCGCGCGTGCAGATGGTGGTGCGCCAAGGCCTGCGTGAATTGAAACAATTGGTTCATCCAAAAGCACAGTTTTTGGTAACCATGGGCGGCAAGCGGGTTTCGGAAAGCGTGGTAATTTCGGTCGCTGGTTTTTGTGCGCTATACATCACCGTATACTTAATGATGTTGTTATTATTGGCCGCAGATGGGGTGGATATAGAAACGGCGTTTTCCTCGGTGGCCGCCTGCCTGAACAATATGGGCCCAGGCTTAGGAAAATCTGCACACGATTTTCGCGCCATGAGTGATTTTTCCTCGTGGGTACTTAGCTTCGCGATGATTGTGGGGCGCCTGGAAATCTTTACCATCTTGGTGCTGTTCACGCCGCAGTTTTGGCAGGAATGATTGCTTTTGATGGATTTTCGCGAATATATTTGCGTAATGCTTGCCATTCGGTATCATCCCGAACAATTCGCTCCCAATAATTACGTTGCCATAATCGCCCCGTAAAGCCCGTGGCTTGTTCACGCTTTGCCTCATCGGAAAATCGCTTTGTGCTCAAGGATTTGAATCGATGGACTACTTCTGGCAATGATAACGAGATTGTTGTAGAGGCGGCCCCCTGCGGCCCCTCTTGCAAATTTGTTAGATTTTTTACATTAGGGCGGCCACAGGGGGCCGCCCCTACGATGATGATTCCATGAATGTGGTCTGGCATGACTACAAATTCATCCGTGTCGATATTCGGGTAAAAAATTGGTAACTCATCCCAGACTCTCTGTATGATTTGCCCAGCACTATTTAAATTCATTTTCCCATCTGTAATTTTACCGAATAGTTGCTCACGATGTTGCGTGCAAATTGTAATGAAATATGTACCTGAAATTTTGTAATTAAATCCTTCAAGGCGATGACTTTTGCGATGGTGTAAATCTGGATTAAATGCCACGTTTTCACCGTAATTATTTGGGTATATGTCCAAATTATCGCGATGTTGGATGTAATTAAATAAGAAAATCATTGAAATTTTTGTCAGATAATTCTGTATTTATTGTAGGGGCGGCCCCCTGTGGCCGCCCTTGCAAATGTTCGGAATTTTTTACATCAGGGCGACCACAGAGGGGCCGCCCCTACGGTGTAAATCGGCCGCCGCTCCTACGATATTAATCAGCGCGCAATCAGCGCCGAAATTTTTTGATGCAGCAGCACCGCTTCGTCAAACGGCAGATAACGCACGGCCAATGGTGGTTCGAACGAACCCGCGTTGACGGTATCGCAGAACACAGTGGCCATGCCATTACGGCGGTCGAACGGCGATTGTTTCAAATACACGGCTTGTACTTTACGGGTTTCGGCGAAACGCCAAGTTTTACTTATCCAGCCCTCGCGCACTGCGATTAGGCCGTTTTCAAACGAATAGCCGGCATATTTCGCCCACAGTTTCGATTGAACCCACAAGTACGGATATACCAGTAACACCAATAAGCCATAAGGCCATGCCCAATACGCCGCTAGTGTTGTGGGTATTAGCATAAGCACAGCAGGCGTTTTGAATTGCCGCTTCCATGCCTTCGGATGCAAGGGTAGCCAATGCGCAACCGGCCATTGTTGGTTCGGCAGCACGCAATCGATGATGCGTTGTATGCCTTCAGCATCGGCGATAGGCGCAAGCTGCCATTGCGACTCCAAATTTTGAGTTTGTACTTTGCCGCCGGCCGCGGCATCAACGCGCAATGCGTAGCGCTTAAATTGACGCTGCAGCCAGCCTTGTTGCACCGTCCATGCTTGAATGCGGGTGCGCGGCAAGGAGCCGTGAAATCGGTTGAGCAAGCCGCGTTCAATGGATAGTCGGTGATTATCGCTGCTGAGCATAAAGCCGTGATAATGCAGCAAAGCCTGTAGCATAGAAATGATACGCAGCAGTGCGAATGCCACCAGAAGCAGGGTGAGCGCGCCAATTAAGTATGACGTTACACTGTTATGGCTTAACTCGGCACTATGATTCCACAGCCAACGACTGGCTTGGCTAAACAGTTTTTGTGTCAGTTGCCCATTGAGTTGCATCAGGCCGCCAATACCGGCCGCCACCAAGATCATGCCTTTGTTAGAAATGAGCCCAAGTTTCAATACTTCGCGGCGAGGCAGGCTCAGCAAAATATGGCCGGAATCGGGTTGTGTTTTATTTGAATGCGCGGCTACTGAAAAACTTTCTTGGCTACGAATAATGCGTTGCAATTGCTGCGCTTGCGAAAAACCGAGCACGCGCATGCGACCTTCTTCTTTCTTGCCGCCGCCGGTTTCTAGGCGCACTTCTGCCACATGCATTAATCGGTGCAAAAGGCCTTGATTCAAGGTTACATTTTGGATGCGCGTAAACGCAATCTCGCGCACGGTTTTATGCAGCAAGCCAGAGCGAATAATAATCCGATCGTTGCCAATGTGGTAGCGAAAGGTGATGTAGCGCGCTACCGCCAATGGCACCATAAAACCAATGCCGACTAAGCCCCAAAGTTCGTAGTTATTGCCTTTGCCGGTAATCAGAAGAATCAGCAACGGAAAGATAAACTGTTTGAGCACATTCAATAGCTCGAACAGCCACGACAACGGGTGCAGGCGTAAATCTGCGTCCTGAGTTTCAGTAATATCAGAGTGCGCTGTCGTCACGGCGTGTTTCCGGAATTAATGCATCGCGCAACATCGTGGCATGTTCAAGACTGAAGCCGCCTTGTTTTAAGGCGTGGCTTTGGGTGCCGGCGGTATGAATGATTAAAGTGGCAAGCTGGCGTTTGCGTTCCATCGGGCCGTTGTGAATATCCAGATGCTGCACGCGTGAGCGCGGAATGAACACTTCTTTTTGCCACCAATGACCTTTGCGTACGCGAAAGCCGTCATCGTCCAAGCGCCAGCGTGTGTAAAACCAATGGTTGTAACCCACGCGCAGGCCAAGCCAGATTAGTAAAATAGCGGCAGGAAGGGAAATGCACAAACCCCACCAGCCGGGCATTACTGCCGTGCTAACAATGCTAATCGGAATTATCGGAATTAAGAACGGCAAGGCACCGAAGCCAGTCATCAGGTTTTTGGCGGACGGAGCAAGTGCGTGCCACTCGGGATCTTGTAGGTTGTTGATTGCGTCGTTCATTTATAGGGTTTTTTCATCGAAGGATCTGCTTGAATACTAAAGCGTTTGTAGGTCCATTGGTATTGCCGAAAGTCACGTTCGGCAATGCGTTGCACGTGCTGGTTCATAATGCTTAGCGCGTTGAGCAGATTATCGTCTTGCAGTTCGAGGGTTTCTGCTTCGAAATACACATCAAAGCCGTGTGCGGTTCGTTCGGTATAAGCAAATATCACCGGTGCACCAGAACGTTTCGACAGCTTCGCGATTAAACTTAAGGTTAATGCCGGAATGCCATAAAACGGTACGAATTCGCCACCACCCATTTTGGGCTGTTGATCGGGGGTGATGCCTACTGTTTCGCCATGTTGCAAAGCGCGCAACAAAGGCCGCATGGCGGTTGCTTCGGCTGGCACCAAGCTAACATTTGGGCCGCCGCGGGCTAAATGCAAAAAATAATCGCCATAGGCTTTTTTCGGCACCCGATACACCAAGCTAAACGGTGCGCGCTCGGACAAAAACTTAAGCAGCAGCTCCCAGTTGCCGTAGTGTGGCGCGGCGATTAATACACCTTTTCCCTTCGACAGAGCCGCTTCTAAATGGCGAATGCCATGAATTTGGCCAATCAATTGCAGTGCTCGTGGCCTAGGCCGGCT
>JAYTVJ010000090.1:0-5162 GCA_043744535.1 Arenimonas sp. | reverse complement strand
CAATTGCAATCAACGCAATCTTCGGGCGAACACACGGTTCGCCCCTACATTTTTTACAACGTATAACCATTAATGAGCAGGCGGTATGCTTTGGCCGGGTTTCCATTCTGATGAAAGTTTTTTCGCTTCAGCAATTTGCGCCGGCGTCATCTCTTTTTCAACCATTTCCCGCCCTTTTACCGCATATTCGAACCCATTTATAATGGCTAACTCAAACCAAGTATAAGCAATAATAAAATCCTTTGATGTACCTATATCCTTAAAATAACATTGGCCTAGATTGTATTGCGCTTTGGTGTTGCCTAGCTCAGCCGCTTTTGTGTACCAATAAACCGCTTTGATATCATCCTTCGAAACGCCTTGGCCATTATGAAACATAAGGCCATAATTCAATTGCGCTTTGGAATTGCCTTGTTCAGCAGATTTTGCGTACCAATATAATGCTTTGCTAAGATCCTGTGAAACACGTTCGCCATTTTGAAACATATAGGCAAGATTGTATTGCGCACGATCATACCCTTGCTCGGCAGATTTTGTGAACCACGAAACTGATTTGATATCATCCTTTGGCACTCCATCGCCATAGCCGAATATCAAGCCAAGGTTGAACTGCGCCTCGACATGGCCTTGTTCGGCCGCCTTGGTATACCAAAACACCGCTTTGGTAGCATCCATCGGTATGCCCGTACCGTTTTGGTACATAACACCAAGACTTAATTGAGCATCTGCATCACCTTGCTCGGCTGCTTTGGAATACCAAAACATAGCTTTGGTAGCATCTTTGGGTACGCCATCACCATTCTTATATATAAACCCAAGATTGTATTGTGAGTCTTTAGCGCCTTTTTCGGCCGCTTTTGTGAGCCAATACACCGCCTTGGCGGAATCTTTCGGCACTTCCTTACCATCGTAATACATCATCCCAAGTATGAATTGCGCAATCGGATTGCCCTTCTCAGCCAGCGTCAATGCGGCTTTAAAATCTAGCGCTTGTTCTTGCGCAACAACATTGGAAATGCTGAATGCTAAAAACAAAAATAAAAAAATCCGTTTTATCATTTTCATCTTTAATTAAAGCGCATCCCCATCCATCTCGCCGGTGCGAATGCGCACCACGCGCTCGAGTTCGTACACAAAGATTTTTCCGTCACCGATTTTTCCGCTGTTAGCGGCGTTTTGGATGGCTTCCACCACGCGGTCAATCTGGTCGTCAGTTACCGCAACTTCCAGTTTTATTTTCGGCAGAAAATCGACCACATATTCAGCGCCGCGGTATAGTTCAGTATGGCCTTTCTGGCGCCCGAAGCCTTTCACTTCCGTCACCGTCACGCCGGTTACGCCCACGTCGCTTAGTGCTTCGCGGACATCGTCGAGCTTGAATGGCTTGATTATCGCCATTACCATTTTCATAGCTTTCTCCTTAACTCCCCACAGAATAGCGAATTAGCGCAGAAAACGGTGGGCTTTCCGACCAAATTATAGGAAAATCTTTACAGCACTTGGCATTTTCGATGACTGTTTCGCCACAAACAAGCGCGCACACTGAGTACACCTCAAACGGAGCACCGCCATGATTGATCTTGCCGCCATCGATGATTTAGCCCGCCGCCTTAGCAACTTAGTGCCACCCAGCATGAACCAAGCGCGCGATGATTTAGAACAGAATATTAAAGCCACGCTACAAATGAGTTTGCGCAAACTCGAGTTAGTGACCCGCGAAGAGTTTGATGTGCAACGCGCGGTGCTACTACGCACCCGCGAAAAAATGGATGCGCTGGAACGCGCCGTTGAACAACTGGAAGCCCGCCTGCGTTCGCAAGACGCCGCCGAATAATTTTCCCCGAGGTTGTTATGTCTCTAGCATTGGTGAATAGCCGAGCGCGCTCTGGCGTGCAAGCCCCGGCTGTGCGTGTGGAAGTGTATTTGGCGGCCGGTTTGCCGGTATTGAATATGGTTGGCTTGCCGGAAGCGGCGGTGCGCGAAAGCCGCGACCGTGTGCGTGCCGCCATTTCCTGCGCACAATTGGAATTTCCGAACCGTCGAATCACGGTGAATTTAGCGCCCGCCGATTTGCCCAAAGACGGTGGCCGTTTCGATTTGCCACTAGCACTGGGCATTTTAGCGGCCAATGGCGCGTTTGATGCGCAAACCTTGAACGAGTATGAGTTTATCGGCGAATTGGCTTTAACCGGCGAACTGCGCGCGATTGATGGTGTGTTGCCAGCCGCGCTGGCCGCCAAGCAGGCTGGGCGCAAAATGGTAGTGCCAATGGGCAATGGTGCAGAGGCAGGTCTAGCGCAATCGGATGGCATTTACACCGCACGTACCTTAATGGAAGTGGTAAATCATTTACGCGGCGACAAATGTCTGCCGAAAGCCAGTATGCAGCTCGAATATATTGAAGCGCCGATGTTGGATATGTCTGATGTGCGCGGCCAACACAGCGCGCGGCGTGCCATGGAAATTTCTGCCGCGGGTGGCCATCATATTTTATTAATCGGATCCCCCGGCTGTGGCAAAACCTTGCTAGCTTCGCGCTTACCCAGCATTCTGCCGATGGCTTCTGATGAAGAGGCCATTGAAAGCGCGGCGATTGCTTCTGTTTCCGGGCGTGGCTTAGATTTAACACGTTTTCGACAACGCGCGTTTCGCAGCCCGCATCATACCTCAAGCGCTGTGGCCTTAGCGGGCGGCGGCACCATGCCAAAGCCCGGCGAAATATCTTTGGCACATAACGGTGTCTTGTTTTTAGATGAACTCGCCGAGTGGGACCGCAAAAGTTTGGAAGTATTGCGCCAGCCTTTAGAGTCGGGCACGGTCAGTATTTCACGGGCCTCGAACACTGCCGAATTCCCAGCGCGCTTTCAATTAGTGGCCGCCATGAATCCTTGCCCATGCGGCTGGTTCGGCGATAATTCGGGTCGTTGCCGATGTACTGCGGATGCGATTGAACGTTACCGTGGAAAGTTGTCTGGGCCATTACTGGATCGCATCGATATTCATTTAGCGATGACGCGCTTAAGCCACGAAGAATTGCATTTAAATGCACCGCTGGGCGAATCCAGTGCCATCATTCGGCAGCGGGTTATTCATGCACGACATATTCAAATGCAGCGCACCGGCATTTGCAATGCGCATGTGTCGCAGGCGCAACTAAAAGAACATTGCCAGCTCAGCAACGCCAACCAAAACTTGCTTGATCAGGCCATGAATGCACTGCAGCTTTCTGCGCGCGCCACCTATCGCATTTTGCGTGTGGCACGCACCATTGCCGATTTAGCCAATTCAACGAATATTGAAACCGCGCATCTCACCGAAGCCATTCAATACCGGCAATTAGACCGCGCCTTAGCGATGCCGAAAAGGCGGAGCTGATGAACGGGCACGTGCAACGTGCCCCTACATGCGGCATTATAATTTGATTCGATGTAGGGGTGCTGCTTACTGCGCCCTTGGTATTCGGTAAATGTAGAGGCGGTCCCTGTGGCTGCCCAATGTATTGCGCGTGAAACATCAGGGCAGACACAGGGGTCTGCCCCTACGGTTACTTGCTACTATAGACATACCTTCGTTTTAGGCCATTTTTTATGCCAAAATCCATGACTGTTCAACAAGCCGCCGATTTGCAAAAAAGTGGCACGGTATTGGTTGATGTTCGTGAGGCCGATGAATTCCAAGCCGTATCAGCACCTGGCGCTATTCTTGTGCCGCTTTCGCTAATTCAGCGCAATGGGCTCAGTGCGTTCAGCGCTGCAGGTATTGATCCGCATGCTGAAGGATTATTGATTATTTGTCGCAGTGGTGGCCGTAGCGCCATGGTCTGCGAAGCGTTGGGTAAAAACGCCGTCAATGTTGAAGGCGGCATGATCGCGTGGCAAGCCGCTGGCCTGCCTATCAAATGAGCAAGATTACTGGCGCGTGCTTATGCGGCAAGTTGGGTTTTTCGGCTGAACTTCCCACTTTATGGGTAGCTCATTGCCATTGCACTCTTTGCCAGAAAAACGCCGGTGCTGCATTCGTTACCTGGGCTGGCTTCAATGAACAGAATGTACAAATAGATGATTCGAATAAAACACTAAAATGGTTTAGCGCTACCGAAAATGCTTATCGCGGCTTTTGCAATGCGTGTGGTTCAACAATTTTTTTTAAATCAGCACGCTGGCCTGGCGAGTTGCATATCACTGCGGTGAACATTCGTGAAGCGCTAGATCGCTTGCCAGAAATGCATGTTTACTGGGACAACCATCAACCCTGGATTGAATTGTCCGATGAACTTCCTAAAAAATAAATCAGCATAAAAAAAGACAGGGCAAGCCCTGTCTTTTTTAATTCTTTAATTTATCGATATTACTGTGCTGTTGGCACCAAAGTAATTTCAACGCGCCGATTATTGGCGCGCCCTGCTTCGGTGTCATTGGTGTCGACTGGGCGGGTTTTGCCATAGCCGGACGTTTGTAAGCGTTGGTAAGCCACACCACGGGATTGCAAATATTGCGCCACTGAACCAGCGCGCTGTTCGGATAAGCGCTGATTTACGGCGTCCGTGCCAATGCTGTCGGTGTGGCCTGCCACATTGATGGTTGTTTGGTTGTATTCATTTAAGGTGCTCGCCACTTTATCCAATACCGGATAAAATTGCGCATTCACATCAGAGCTATTAAAACCAAATGTGATGCCACTCGGCATATCGAGCATAATGTTATCGCCTTGACGAACCACATCAACGCCGGTGCCTTTTAATTGCTGGCGTAAAGCGGCTTCTTGCTTGTCTTGATAATGACCAATGCCAGCACCCGCACCCGCGCCAAGCGCAGCGCCCACCATGGCATGTTGACGACGTTCGGTTGCACTTCCGCCGGTTAGCAACCCTGCCGCTACGCCTGCCGCTGCACCAATCAGTGCACCTTTTTTCGCTTTAGCATTTGGATCTTCAGGACTGGTTGCACAAGCACTTAAAATAAAACTCAGGGTGGCAACACACAGCAAAGATTTGCTTACTTTCATGGGGATTCTCCTAAGGTAATGAATAAAAAAATACAGACCTTACTATTCAATCAGACAAATTGGACGGAAATGTGAAGAAATCATTAATCGTTTAGGCCACAAAAAAGGATGCAAAACTGCGTGTTTTGCATCCTTTGATGAGTGCGCTTAGTTTAGGC
>JAYTVJ010000089.1:0-5210 GCA_043744535.1 Arenimonas sp. | reverse complement strand
GTTGGCTTTCAAGGGCACATTGGTAGCAAGGAACACCCGCGCTGGGTCAAGTTCGCCACTGCTTAGCAAAGCCGACTGCACCGCTTCGCCACGCGCTTGCCCTAAGGCCACCAGCTCGGCATCGCTGGCTTGGAATTTCGGCTTTAGCTGCGCTTCCAACCACTCCACTTCAGCGGACTTTTTAGCGGCGCGTTTTTCTTTCCAGCTGGCATCAGCCACTGTTTCAGTTTTTGCATCAGCAGGTTCAGGGGCGGCTTCGGCTTTCGGAATATCCGGTTTTTTGCCAAACTGAATTTTATACAACTCTTCCAAGGTGGCAATCTGTTGCTTCGGCTCTAGACTTGCATACGCCGGTGGCGTTTTGGTTTTTTTGCTCAGCACAGCACTCACCGCATTTTGAAATTGTTGTTCGGAAAGCGCGGCTTTATCCAATTCAGCTAAAGTGCCAGCTGGAATATCCAAATTCACGCCTTGCCGCTCGGTGAGTGCTTTGGCTAAAATCGGCAAGCTCTTTTGAGCGCTATCCGTCAACACAGCCGAGCCCGGCGAAAAATCAACGTACTGCGCTTCATCAGCGCCGGCAAATAATGAGCCAATAAATGAGAATGGCGCAGAAACAACTTTGACAAAAATGTTTTTAATCACTTGCCAAACAATAGGCCCAATCCGAAACTTTGGATCATCGAGTGTGCCGGTGACCGGAAGGTTTAAATCAATCACACCATTCTTGTCTTTTAGCAGCGCTGTTGCCAAGCGGATCGGTAGTGAAACAGCATCTTTACTGCCGGTGGCCGCGCCCCACGTCAGCTGATCAAGAATAACGTGATGGTCAGCCACTAATTTGCGCTGATCAATTTTGTAATGCAGTTCAGTGGTTAGTTTGCCTTTAGCAATTGCATAGCCAGCAAAGCGCCCAGAATACGGATTAAAGACCGGCAATTCAATATTGCGAAATGCCATTTTGATGTCGGTTTGATTATCGTAAGCAAAGGGCTTGGTGCTGCCTTTAATTTCAACCGGCGAATATTTGTTAATGATATGTCCGGTTAAATCAATATCGGCCACCGCATTGGTATCGGTGGACACATTATTGACATGCCCAGTAAGGCTTTCAATCTTGGCTTTGAAATTAGGATCAATTGAATAATCAGAGAATGCCATGGTGCCCGATTGGAACTGCATTTTCTTGACTAAAATGGGAATATCCGTAGCCGCCTCTTTAGCACCCGATTGCGCTGTGGCAGCGGTTTCAGTGCTCAGCAAATCCACCAGATTAATGCTTTGCTGCTGGGTAACCACAACCTCCATAAACGGCTTGTTTAGCACAATGCTATCAATGCTAACCCGCTCCGGGCCTTGCTGGTAGTCAATACCATCGACCGTGGCTTTATTCCAGTTTAATAAATCGCTGTGGTTCTTGGTATCCACATACCTGAAATCATCGATAACGGCTTGGCCTTTGTAGGCAATATTGGCTTTTTCATCTAAAACAATCTGCCCCTTTGCGCCCACCACACCCGATTTCATTTCAAGGCCTGGGTAGTCCGGCATATACATCAGCAACTGATTCATCGGCATACCGCTTAGCGCTATGGCTAAATTGGCGGTCACTGTTTCAGGCACTACGCTGCCTTCCAGATGAAAGGGTGCTGCGCCATTGATGGTGGTATCCATACTAATTTGTAGCGCTTTATTTAAATCCAAACTCACGTTGTTGGTACTGAATTCGGTTGGTGTTAATTGAAATTTTCCGAACGGCTTAACGGTTCGATCTTCCAGATCAATGGTGGCGGCACTGATGATTATTTTGCCAATAGTTGCCGCCCAAGGGCTAGCGGCCGCCTTTTTCACATTGGCGCCTTGTTCCGTGAGTTTTATCAAATTAATCGAGCCATCGGGCTCCAGCCATGCCTTGGCCAGCAAGCCTTGTAAGTTAACAGCTGCAACTGACGCACGTTGTTTTTGTAAGTCGATATGCGTATCACTGAGCACCACAGCTGGCAACCGAAGCCAGTCTTCAACGCCATTCTTCGGGCGAATGGCCAATTTATCGGCACGGATGCTCGGCAAACCAGCCGTTAGTTGTATGCCTTGCTTAGGCTTGATTGAAAAGTCGTAGCTGCCATCAAGGCTGAATGTGCCATCGGTCAATTGAAAGGGCAGTTCTGCACTCAGAAATTCATAGGCGCTAGTGGCTTTAAAACCCGACACCTTAAATTGACCTTTCGAGCTCACCGGCTGCAAGCCCAAACTGCCTTTCCACTCAAAGCGCTCGTTGTCGTCGCTGGCTGCCGCCAAGGTAAAGCCGCCGCCTTCATCGCGGGTCTTGAAGTTTTTCAGCGCGAAGGTGATGGGGCTCAGGATCTTTTCGGGTTTTAGTTCGCGGCTTTGATCAGCAAAATTCACTTGCCCGCTTTGCACCGACAAATCATCAATCCAGATATTAGGAAGTGGTGAATCGTCTTTTTCTTTCGGCAATAAATCGGCTAAGTTCAGCGAGCCGTCGGGCTTAATAATGGCGCGTACAAATGGCTTTTCCAATTGCACCGCATTGAACACATAGGCGCGCTTCCACAAAGACGATGCCTGAAAATCAACAAATAGGTGTTTTAGAGATAGCAGCGGCTTGCCTTGCTCTTGCAGTGCAATGTCGCGTATGTGCAGTTCAAAACTAAATGGGTTAAATGTTATTTCGCCCAATGCCAGTGGTTTGTTCAGCTCCGTCTTGGCATATTCCATGGCTTGCGAGCGGATGATTTTGGGTACCAACTTAAAGCCAAAAAACGCATACGCGCCGATCAGTAAAAGCAAGCCAATACCCAACAAAAGCCACTTCGATTTTAGCCAAGCCAACATAGCGTACTCCCCCGAGTTTCCACTATCATGCCTCTAGCAAACGCGTCATGCAAGAAGTTCATGCCATCAAATAGCATGAATAGCAGTCTTTCATTTATTTCCTTTTTATTACACCTTGCGTCTATACATTCGGAGGCGTTCGGTTTACCTTACCGAAAGGGACTAGCCCCTAATACTAAAAAACTGTCTGTTCACTTGGGAGAAAACATCACATGAGTAATTCACGTAAGTACGCTGCCGAAGCCTTCGGCACCTTTTGGCTGGTTCTTGGCGGCTGTGGTAGCGCTGTGCTAGCGGCAGGATTTCCAGAGCTTGGTATTGGCTTTGTGGGTGTGTCGCTGGCCTTTGGCTTAACGGTGCTCACCATGGCTTTTGCCATTGGGCATATTTCAGGCTGCCATTTGAATCCAGCCGTATCGGTTGGCCTGTGGGTTGGTGGGCGCTTTCCGGCTAATCAACTGCTCCCGTATATTCTCGCGCAAGTGATTGGTGGCATTGCGGCCGGTGGCGTATTATTTTTAATTGCCAGTGGTAAAGCCGATTTCAATGTGGCTGCAGGTTTTGCCTCGAACGGCTTTGGTGATCATTCACCGGGCGGTTATTCCATGCAAGCAGCGCTGATTACCGAAGTGGTGATGACAGCCTTTTTCTTGCTGGTGATTATGGGTGCTACTGATAAACGTGCACCTGCCGGTTTTGCACCCATTGCCATTGGCCTGTGCTTAACCTTGATTCACCTAATCTCCATTCCAGTCACCAATACGTCGGTGAATCCAGCCCGCAGCACCGCTGTGGCCGTGTTTGTGGGTGATTGGGCTACTTCGCAATTATGGCTGTTCTGGCTTGCGCCGATTGTGGGCGCCATGATTGGTGCCAGCATTTATAAATTCATTGCGAAAGAAGAATAATTTTTTATACTACAGCCCACGGTTTAATCCGTGGGCTGATAGCTGGAATTAAATGAAATGATAGCTTGGTTATTAGTGGCATTGGGTGGCGGAATGGGCGCTTGTGCGCGCTTTGCGTTATCGGGTTGGCTGATGCCATTCACCCTACAAGAAAAATTTCCGTGGCCCACGTTTAGTGTCAATGTATTGGGCTGTTTACTAGCTGGCGCTTTATTCGCGCTGGGTGAGAAGCATCATCTGATGTCGGCCAACCTTCGGCTGTTTTTATTTACCGGCCTATTGGGCGGCTTCACTACCTTCTCGGCATTCGGTGTGGAAACCTTTTTTCTCTTGCGCCGCGGCGACTATTTGATAGCCGGCATGTATGTTTTGTGCAGTATTGCAGCTGGCTTGGCTGCCCTGATTTTGGCGTATAAATCGATAAGCCACTAATTTTAATCAGTAATTCGCTAAATACTCGAATTTCAAAAACCAAGAAAAATTCTTGTAGTCTTCGGTGCTAAGTTCGCTACAGTAGAACTATGAACACACACCTGAACTGCGAATCAACTATGAACACACGACGAAATCACTATGGCGTGTTTGTTTCAAATCACCATCTGTTGAACACACGCCCAGACAGCACCCGCGTTGCCCTTGCTGATTGTTTTCCTGAGCGCAACGCCCATGAAATTATGGCGCTCTTGCAGCAAGGCAAAAAATGCTTGGTTCGTGAAGGCAAACAAGACTGCCTCGACGCATTCGTTGCACGCATTTACAGCCAAGGCTTCCAGGTTGAAGTGTTGCCGCTTGAATAATTTATACGGTGCGCCAAGCCAATAAGGGGCCAGAGTAAATATTTGTTTGAATTCCATCAATATTGGCTTACACGCAAGTAAGAATTATCTGATTGCGCCAAAGTGTATCAGAGAATAAATTAACTGTAAGCCCATATACGTAAATTGACATGCCACGTCGCCCACGACTTGAACTGCCAGGCATTCCCATGCACATTACCCATCGCGGCAATAACCGCTGTGCGGTATTTCTTGATGACGAAGATTTTAACCATTACCGGCAGTCGCTCAGAGATGCGCTTGCTCTAGAGCATATACAATTGCATGCTTATGCGCTAATGAGCAATCATGTTCACCTTCTGATAACCGCAGCCTCACCCGGGCAGTTTTCGCGTGCCATGTGTCAACTTGGCCGGCGCTATGTTCGGCATTTCAATCATCGTCATGGCCGATCCGGCACATTGTGGGAAGGCCGCTATAAATCGTGTCTGGTGGGCGGAAGCGAATACCTTCTGAATGTGTTGCGGTATATTGAACTTAATCCCGTGCGCGCTGAACTGCTGGATTGTGTTGAAGACTATCGATGGTCGAGTGCTCGACATCATTTGGGAATTCAAGCTGATGATTTCGTTGTATCGCACCCATGTTATATTGAACTTGCAGTAGAGCG
>JAYTVJ010000088.1:0-20115 GCA_043744535.1 Arenimonas sp. | reverse complement strand
CAGATTCAAGCCGGTAATGCCTTTATTGCGTTGCAAGGCTTCACTGCACACGGCTTGCGCTATCTGCATGCCGAGCAAGCTAAAAACGCCAGCGTTGTACTGTATGAAACACCCGTGCCAAGCGATTGCATTTTGCCGGCCAATGCCTTGCCCGTGCCGAATTTAAAACATGTGCAGGCGCAACTTGCCGATCGTTTTTTTGGCTCGCCCTCTAAACAGCTGCACATGGTTGGCGTTACCGGCACCAATGGCAAGACTTCAAGCGTGCAATTGATTGCCGAAGCCTATAGTGTGCTTGGCCAAGCGGCTGGCACCATTGGCACCTTGGGCACTGGCATGTTCGGCAAGCTGCAGGCTGGTGAACGCACCACCCCAGATGTGATTGCCGTACACCGCGCCATTGCAGACATGCGCGATCAGGGTGCGCAGGTTGTGGCAATGGAAGTCTCTTCGCATGCGCTTGATCAAGGCCGTGTGGATGAAGTTTGTTTTGATACCGCGGTGTTTAGCAATTTAACGTTGGATCATTTGGATTATCACGGCACGATGCAAGCCTATTTTGCCGCGAAAGCAAAATTGTTTGCATGGCCTGGCTTGCGTCATGCGGTCATCAACATTGATGACGCGTATGGCCAGCAACTGTTTAAAGCATTGCCAGATGGCCTGCTAGCCATCAGCACTTCATCGAACGGCAATGCCGCTTCGTTGTGTGCAACGAATATCCAACTCGGCTTGGATGGCATGCATTTCAGCATGGATTACGCCGGACAACAGGCGGCCGTTGCGTCGTCTTTGCTGGGTCGCTTTAATGTTGATAATTTATTGGCTGTTGCCGGTGTGTTACTGCACGGTGGCTTAAGCTTGCAACACATTGCCGAGGTGCTCGGTAAGCTCTCGCCTGTGGGCGGCCGAATGAGTCGCTTAGGTGGCGAACACGGCCTGCCATTAGTGGTGGTGGATTACGCACATACGCCAGACGCTTTAGAACAGGCGCTAAAAACCTTGCGTGAGCATAGTCAAGCGCGCTTGATTTGCGTATTTGGCTGTGGTGGTGATCGTGATCGCAGCAAGCGACCATTGATGGCTGCAAGTGCCGAACAATTAGCCGACTTGGTGTGGGTAACAGATGATAATCCGCGCACTGAATCGGGCGATGCCATTGTGGCTGAGATTTGCACAGGCTTCCAACTAGTGCATCGTGTACAGATTCAGCGCAATCGGCGCTTAGCCATCAAAGAAGCCATTGCTGCCGCTAACGCAACCGATATTGTGCTGATTGCTGGTAAAGGCCATGAAACCTACCAAGAACAAAATGGCGTAAAAACACCGTTTGACGATCGCGCTATTGCGGCTGAATTTTTAGCGGTGGCGGCATGAAAACCATTATGCTCTCGCAGTTAGCGCATTGGTGCGAAGGCCGCTTAATCGGCGACGATGTATCGATTGAGCAGATCAGCACCGACAGCCGTCACGTGCATGAACACGGTTTATTTGTGGCGCTCAACGGTGAGCGCTTCGATGCGCACGACTTTGTTAATCAGGCCAAAGCCAGTGGCGCAGCCGCGGTGTTGTTGCATCGGGTTGTGGATATTGATTTGCCCCATATTCTTTGCTCGGACACCGAAGAAGCCTTGGGCGAAATGGCGGCGGGCTTTGGTAAAGATCGCCCTGCTGTGGTGCTGGCCTTAACCGGCAGCAACGGGAAAACCTCGGTCAAAACCATGCTGCACAGTATCTTGGCGCACGCTGGTAATGCCTATGCTAATCCGGGCAATCGAAACAATGAAATCGGCTTGCCATTGGCTGTCATTGATGCACCGGAAGAGGCTGAATTTGCCATCTATGAAATGGGTGCAGGCAAACCGGGCGACATCGCTTATTTAACCAGCATCATTGCCCCGAATGTGGCCTTAGTGAACAACATTGCCCCAGCGCATATTGAGCGGATGGGTTCTTTATTGGGGATAGCTGAAACTAAGGGCGCAATTTACGAAGCGTTGCCCGATGATGGCATTGCGGTGGTGAATGTGGATGATGCCTTCGCCACCTATTTTCTAGAGCGAATTGGGCAACGTGCTGTGTTACGTTTTGGTATTGAAAACAATGCCGATATTACCGCAAAAAATCTACTGCTCGGCGCTGAACAATCCCAGTTTGAACTGATTACGCCTGCTGGGCGTGCGTTAATCACCTTGGCGTTTTCTGGGCAACACAATGTACTCAATGCCTTAGCTGCATGTGCAATGGCACTGGCTGCAGGCGCCGCGTTTGAATCGCTGGTGTTTGGCCTGCATAACGCCAAACCTGTGGCGGGGCGGCAAGCACCGATGCTATTAAATAATGGTGCAGTGCTAATTGATGACAGCTATAACGCCAATCCTGGGTCGGTGTCGGCGGCTATTGCTGCTTTAGCCTTGGCTTGTGCGCAGGATAAAAAGCGCGCCATGCTGGTGTTGGGCGATATGGCCGAGTTGGGCGAAACCGCCGACGCTTTACATGCCGATATAGGCCGCTTAGCCAAAACCCGTGGCATAACGCAATTACTGAGCTGCGGAAACATCAGCGCAGCAAGCAGTAAGGCATTCGGCGATGGTGGCATGCATTTTGCAAGCCGCGAAGCCGTGATAGCACATCTACTTCACACGCTAGACGCGGATCAGCGTGTGCTTATTAAAGGCTCGCGTTCAAGCCAAATGGAGCGCGTTGTGCATGCGCTGATTGAACAATTTGGGGTAAAGGAGACAACACATGCTGCTTGAATTAGCCCGTTGGCTACAAGATTTCGCACGCTTATTCGCGCTTTTCGATTACATCACGATGCGTGCAATTTTAGGCGCGTTAACGGCATTAGCATTATCGCTAAGCCTTGGCCCATCGGTGATTGCACGGTTGGCCACACTGAAAGGCGGTCAGCCGATTCGTCAAGACGGACCGCAATCGCATTTCTCAAAAGCCGGCACGCCAACCATGGGCGGCGCACTGATTTTAATGACCATCTGCATTTCTACACTGCTGTGGGCCGATTTGCGGAATCGCTACGTATGGATTGTGTTGGCGGTATTGGTTTGTTTCGGATTAATTGGCTGGCTGGATGATTGGATTAAAATCGTGAGGCGCGATCCAAATGGCTTGAAATCGCGGCATAAATACGCCTTGCAATCGCTATTTGGTGCAATTGCTGCTGTGGTTTTGTTTTATACCCAAGATGCGCCGTCAAATACCACGTTGTATTTACCCCTATTTAAAAATGTCGCCATTCCATTGGGTGGCATGTTTATGGTGCTGGCTTATTTTTGGATTGTTGGATTTTCCAATGCAGTGAATCTCACCGATGGTTTGGATGGTTTGGCCATTATGCCTACGGTGTTGGTTGCTGGCGGCTTAGGCATTTTTGCCTATGCATCGGGCAATGCCATTATCTCTGGCTATTTACAAATTCCAGCCGTGCCGGGCGCGGGCGAATTAGCGATTGTGTGTGCGGCCATTGCCGGCGCTGGGATGGGTTTTTTGTGGTTCAACACCTTTCCGGCCATGGTTTTTATGGGCGATATTGGCGCGCTGGCACTTGGTGCTGCATTGGGAACCATTGCCGTGATTGTTCGGCAAGAGCTGATTTTGGTGGTGATGGGCGGCATTTTTGTGGTTGAAACCTTATCAGTAATGATTCAAGTGGCTTCCTTTAAAATGACCGGTAAGCGCGTGTTTCGGATGGCGCCAATCCATCATCATTTTGAATTAAAAGGCTGGCCAGAGCCGCGTGTGATTGTGCGCTTTTGGATCATCTCCGTCATTTTAGTACTGGTTGGCTTAGCCACCTTGAAGGTGCGCTGATGAGCACGCCTGCCCAAGCCACAAAATTCAATGAGCTAAACGGGCAGGTGGATCTGTGGATGCTGAGCGCTATTGTTGCGCTTATCAGTATTGGTTTGGTGATGGTGGCTTCAAGCTCAATGTCGTATGCGGTGATGACAGGCAGCGGGCCATTTCATTATTTCACACGGCACTTACTGTTCTTAGCGGGTGGCATGGGTTTAGCGTTTATTTTTCTGCGCACCGAAATTAAAAAAATTGAACAATACGGCTATATTTTTCTTGGCTTATGCTTCTTGGCATTACTATCCGTCTGGTTGCCTGGAATTGGTAAATCGGTGAATGGTGCGCGGCGCTGGGTGCATATTGGGCCGCTACAGTTTCAGGCCGTTGAAGCGGTTAAATTGATGTTTATTATTTGGCTGTCCAGCTATTTAGTGCGCTACCGCGATCAGATGGGCGTTAGCCTAAAAGCGTTATTAAAGCCAATCGGTATTGCGAGTGCGCTGGTTGCTATGTTGTTGGTGCAGCCGGATTTCGGTTCCTCGGCGCTTATCCTTGCTATCACTTTATGCATGATTTGGCTGGGTGGCGCTAATCAAAAGCATATTATTGCGCCGGCTATTTTTATTGTGGTGGCTATGGGCTTTATTGCCTGGCTAGAGCCTTATCGCGTTAAGCGCTTAACCACCTTCCTTGACCCATGGGCGAATCAATTCGACTCCGGTTTTCAATTAGTGCAAGCGTTTATTGCCATTGGCCGCGGTGGATTTTCGGGCGTTGGTTTGGGCGGCAGTATTTTGAAATTAGATTATCTGCCTGAAGCCCATACCGATTTTATTTTCTCGGTATTCGCCGAAGAATTTGGGTTTGTGGGTATTTGCGTGTTGATTGGCTTATTCGGCATTTTGACTTGGCGGGCATTTAGAACGGCCTTGGGCTGTATAGAATTAAATCGCCCATTTGCAGCGTATTGCAGTTTTGGCTTGGGTTTGTGGATTTGCATTCAAGCCACTGTGTCAATGGGCGTCAATCTCGGTGTGTTGCCAACCAAAGGCCTAACCTTGCCGATGATTTCTTCTGGTGGCTCTAGCTTATTGATGACCTGTGCGGCGATGGGCTTATTATTGCGTATCAGCTATGAGCTGGATCGTGCGCGTCGTCAGCGCGGTGAACGCGTTGAAATTACTCGCACCGATGAATCAGGTTTCGCCAGAGTCAACGTACCAACATCAAATGCCGCACAGCAAGCTGCGCGTATTGGGCCCACGCGTATTGAACCTAAAATAGGTGCCAACGCATGATCGCAAACGCAGACCCTAAAACCGTGATGATTATGGCCGGTGGCACCGGCGGCCATATTTTTCCTGGCCTGGCTGTGGCGCATGCACTAACGGCACGTGGTGTGCAAATTGTGTGGCTTGGTTCGGAAGGTGGCATGGAAACTCGTTTAGTGCCAGAACACGGTTTTGCGATTGAAACGTTAGCCATTAAAGGCCTGCGTGGCAAAGGGCTGGTCAGTTTGTTGAAAGCACCTTGGGCCATTGCTAGCGCTGTGTTGAAAGCGAAAACGTTAATGTCTCGCTATAAGCCAAATGCGGTAGTGAGCTTCGGCGGCTATACCGCCGGCCCCGGTGGTGTGGCCGCTTATCTGCAAGGGCGTGCACTCATTGTGCATGAGCAAAATTGCGCGCCCGGCTTAACCAATCGTTTGTTGGCGCGCATCGCGAAAAAAGTATTAACCGGCTTCCCGAACAGTTTCAATAGCGTGCCGAATACCACGGTTGGCAATCCAGTGCGCCCAGAAATCAGCAGTGTTGAAGCGCCAGAGCAGCGCATGTTAGCGCACGCGGGCAAGGTGCGCTTACTCATCTTAGGCGGCAGCCAAGGGGCACGCGCCATCAATGGCTTGTTGCCAAACGTGCTGGCGAATATAGGTTCAGAGCAAGCGTTCGAGATACGCCACCAATGCGGTGAAAAAATGCTCGCTGACACAGAAAAAGCCTATCAAAATGCCGGCATTGTTGCTCAGGTTGAGCCATTTATTCACGACATGGCACAAGCCTATGCGTGGGCCGATATTGTTATTGGCCGTGCTGGTGCGTTAACGGTGTCTGAAATTTGTGCGGCCGGCGTGGCCAGTATTTTAGTGCCGTTGCCAACGGCTGTGGATGATCATCAAGCCAAGAATGCTGATTTTCTGAAAACACATGGCGGCGGCATATGGTTTCGCCAAGACGAACAGCTGGAAAACCATATGCGCATGGCCTTGCTCGATTTGACAACACACCCTGAGCGGCTGTTGACGATGGCAAAAGCAGCGCGCGCTGCGGCGTTTCCGCATGCTGCCGATGATGTGGCGGAAATAATTCGACAGGAGATTAATGCATGAAGCGGCATTTGCTGAAAGAAGGCGATTTGGCTCGAGCATTTCCGCGCGTGCATTTCATTGGCATTGGTGGCTCGGGCATGAGCGGTATTGCTGAAGTGATGGTGACGCTGGGCTACCAAGTGAGTGGCTCAGATCAAAGCGACAGCAATGCCACCAAACGCTTGCAAGCAATGGGCGCTACCATTTTCAAAGGCCATGCCGCAGAAAATATTGCTGGCGCCGATGTGGTGGTGGTATCCAGCGCCATTAAAGCCGATAACGCTGAGCGCTTGGCTGCTAAAGCGCAGCGTATTCCGGTGGTGCCGCGCGCAGAAATGCTGGCTGAACTGATGCGCTTTAAGCGTGGTATTGCTATTGCCGGTACACACGGTAAAACCACCACCACGTCACTCACCGCAAGTGTGTTGCGCGAAGGCGGCTTAGACCCAACCTTTGTGATTGGTGGCCAGTTGTTATCGGCGGGCGCTAATGCACAACTAGGAAGCGGCGAATGGCTGGTGGCTGAAGCCGATGAAAGTGATGGTAGCTTTTTGCGCTTGAATCCTTTAGTGGCGGTAGTAACCAATATTGAAGCGGATCATTTAGAAAATTACGGCGGCGATTTCAACCGCGTTAAACAGGCGTTTTCAGAATTCCTGCATCGCCTGCCGTTTTATGGTTTAGCCGTGCTGTGCATTGAAGACGAAGAAGTGCGTGTGCTTGCCCATGAAATGCCACGCCATTGCATTACCTATGGCTTCCGGCCGGAGGCCGATGTGCGCGCTACTGATATTTCGCAAGTGGCGGGGCAAATGCATTTCACCATGCATCTTCCCGATGGCAAAACGCAGGCAGTGGTGTTGAATTTGCCCGGTAATCATAATGTATTAAATGCTTTAGCTGCTGCTGCCATTGCGTGGCAATTAGGTGTGTCGCGCGAGCACATTGCCAACGCTTTACAAAAATTCCAAGGCATCGGCCGACGTTTCAACATTAAAGGCGAGTTGGCCCTTAGAGCGGGCAGCGCCTTATTAGTGGATGACTACGGCCACCACCCAAGCGAGTTAGCTGCAGTGTTTGCAGCGGCGCGCGGTGGTTGGCCAGATAAGCGCATGGTAGTTGCCTTTCAGCCACATCGCTACTCGCGTACCCGCGATTTATTCGATGAATTCACCGCCGTGCTTTCCACCGCTGATGCGGTGGTGCTAACCGATGTGTATGCCGCCGGTGAAGCGCCTGTGCTTGGCGCGGATGCCAAGTCCTTAGCACGCTCTATTCGCGCCCGTGGTCGCCTTGACCCTGTGGTGGTGGGGGCTGCAAGCGAACTGCGCTCAGTGCTTGCCGATGTATTAAAAGATGGCGATTTATTGTTGCTAATGGGCGCCGGTGATATTGGCGCGGTGTGCAACGAACTCGCTCAGCATGGATTGATTTTGGAGCCAAAGCAATGACCATTGACAGCAATGCAGCAAAATTTGGGCGTGTTGCCGTACTCATGGGTGGCAGCAGCTCGGAGCGCGAAGTCTCTTTGAATTCCGGCTCGAATGTATTGGATGCGTTGCTTGCCAACGGTGTACAAGCATTTGCCGTGGATGGCATTCCAGCCTTGATGGAATTATTGGTGAACAAGCAAGTTGACCGCGTATTTAATATTTTGCATGGCAACAAAGGCGGCGGCGAAGACGGTGTTTTGCAAGGACTGTTGGACGCATTTGGCATACCGTATACCGGCTCCAATGTGTTGGGTTCGGCGCTGAGCATGGATAAAATTCGCACCAAGCAAGTGTGGTTATCTTTAGGCTTACCAAGCCCTCGCTATGTGCGTTTAGCGCCTGGCGCCGATATTGTGGCTGCTGCGCAATCCATTGGTTTGCCGCTCATCGTTAAGCCCTCTTGCGAAGGTTCAAGCGTGGGCATTAGCCGCGTATTTAAAGCGCAAGATTTGCAAGCCGCAGTGGATTTGGCCAATAGCTATCCCGGCGAATTATTGATGGAGCAAATGATTGTTGGGCAAGAATTTACCGTTGGGATTTTAGGCGATACCATTTTGCCTTCTATTCGCATTGTGCCAGCTGGCGAATACTACGATTACCACGCCAAATACATTGCCGATGACACGCAATATATTTGCCCCGGCATGCAAGGCGAGCACGAACAAGCGATTGGTCAACTTGCGTTGGCAGCGTTTAAAGCAGCGGGTTGTTCGGGCTGGGGCCGCGTGGATGTGATGCGCGATGCCGATGGCAATTTGTATTTATTGGAAGTGAATACCGCGCCCGGCATGACCTCGCATTCCTTGGTGCCAAAAGCGGCGCAGCAAATTGGCATTGGTTTTGAGCATTTGTGTTGGTTGATTCTGGAATCCAGCATGCAGGATAAGGCCGCCTGATGCCTGCCTTCCGCCGCCTACTGCTTGGGTTATTGGTGTTGGCCATTTTGGCATCGCCCGTGCTTGCTGTGCTAAATGGCTGGCTGGGCGGTCAGCATTGGCCTATGAAGCACTTAAGCGTGTCGGCACCATTTCATTTTGTTAGCCAAGTGCAAATTCAAAAAACCATTACACCGCATTTGAAGCAAGGTTTTTTTGCGGTTGATTTAACGCAGATCAATCGTGATTTATCGGCCTTACATTGGGTTGAACGGGTAGAAGTACGAAAACAATGGCCGGATACCTTAGTGGTAAAAATGCAGGAATACCGGCCATTGGCGGTCTGGAATGGCAAGCGCATGTTGGCTGAGCAGGGCTCGATTTTTGCCATGCCCAATACCAAGCTGCCGGCGCTGCCAGCCTTTAACGGCCCAGATTTGCGCGCACAAGAAATGCGCCAGTTTTACCAACTAACACAACCGTTGTTTGGTTCGGTGGGTTTGCGTATTGCCGCGCTTAGCTTGAATGAACGTAATGCTTGGCGGGTGGTGCTCTCGGATGGCTTGGTGCTGGATATGGGCCGAAACGATGTTGAGCCGCGTTTAGCGCGCTTCATTGCCTTGTTGCCAAAAATTAAACGTGACGATAAACGCCAGCTAGTGCAAGCCGATTTGCGTTACACCAATGGCTTTGCGCTGGTCTGGAAAGACGCGCCTCAACCTCTTGCGGAAATTATTCCGCCACCCATTCAGCAGGGACACACTGCGATATGAACCGAAAAAGCGATAAATCCCTCATTGTTGGCTTGGATATTGGCACTTCCAAAGTAACTGCCTTAGTGGGCGAATATTCGCCGGAGTTTGATGAAATTGAAGTCATCGGCTTAGGCACGCACGACTCACGCGGCATGCGCCGTGGCGTGGTGGTGGATATTGAATCAACGGTTGAATCAATCAAGGGTGCGATTGAAGAAGCAGAAGTGATGGCCGGTTGCGAAATTCGTTCGGTGTACGCATCTATTTCTGGTTCGCATACCGAATGCCGGCGCTCATCCGGCATATCGCCGGTTGTTGGCGGCGAAGTGCAATACCAAGATTTGGATCAAGCCTTGCAAGCCGCGCGCGTGGTGGCAATTTCATCAGACCAACGTATTATTCATGCTATTCCACAAGAATATATTTTAGATAATTTCCAAGAAGGCGTGCGCAATCCGGTCGGTATGTCGGCGGTGCGTTTAGAATTGCACGCGTTATTAATTACCGCAGCCACCTCGGCGGCTTCTAATATTGAAAAATGCATTAGCCGTTGCGGTTTGCAGGTTGATGGCTTGGTGCTGTCGTCGCTGGCTTCCTCGCACGCAGTACTCACTCACGATGAAAAAGAATCGGGCGTGGTGTTGGTGGATATGGGCGCGGGCACCACCGATATTGCGGTGTATGCCGGCGGCTATATTCGACATGCCGCATCATTGCCCATTGGCGGCGATCAAGTTACCAACGACATTGCGCATATTCTGCGCACGCCCACACCAGAGGCGGAGCAATTAAAAATTCGCTATGCCTGCGCGCTTGCGCAGCTAACCCGTGCCGATGAATCCATTCAAGTGCCAAGTGTGGGTGGCCGTGCGCCACGCCGCTTAGCCAGGCAGTCATTAGCGGAAGCCGTGCAAAGCCGTTACGAAGAAATTTTCGAAATGGTGCATGCCGAATTACGGCGTTCTGGCTTTGAAGAGTTTGTTCGTGCTGGGCTGGTGCTTACCGGCGGTGCAGCGCGTATGGAAGGTGTTTTAGAACTGGCTGAAGAAATGCTGCATATGCCGGTGCGCGAGGGTATTCCACACCATATTCAAGGCTTGGGTGAAGTGGTAGGCAATCCAACATTTGCTACTGCAGTTGGTTTGATGCAGTGGGGTCGGTTAAACGATAATCCGCGCCGCCCGGGTTTTCGTAGTAGCAAAGCGATGGGCGGATGGTTTGAAAAGATCGGCAAAATTATTAAGGGCGAGCTGTAATACAGTTTGGCAATCATTCACATAAAAAAAGAGGACATACACATGGCACATTTTGAATTAGTAGAACAAGCGGCACCTAATGCCGTGATTAAAGTGGTTGGCGTGGGCGGCGGCGGTGGCAATGCGGTGGCGCACATGGTCAATTCCGGCGTGGAAGGCGTGGAGTTCATCACCGCCAATACTGACGCACAAGCCATCAAACAATGTGGCGCTAAAACCCAATTGCAATTGGGCGCAAACGTAACCAAAGGTCTTGGTGCAGGCGCGAACCCTGAAGTCGGTCGTCAAGCAGCGCTTGAAGATCGCGAATCTATCATCAAAGCGCTTGAAGGCGCCGACATGGTATTCATCACTGCCGGTATGGGTGGTGGCACCGGTACTGGCGCAGCTCCTGTAGTGGCGCAAGTGGCGAAAGAAATGGGCATCTTAACCGTTGCCGTGATTACCAAGCCATTTCCATTTGAAGGCCGTCGCCGTATGCAAACGGCTTTGCAGGGCATTGAAGAGCTCGCCAAGCATTGCGATTCCTTAATTACCGTGCCGAATGAAAAATTAATCACCGTGCTCGGCCGCGACGCCACCATGATCAGCGCGTTTAAAGCTGCCAATGATGTATTGCTTGGTGCGGTGCAAGGCATTGCCGATTTAATCACCCGTCCAGGTATCATCAACGTTGACTTTGCCGATGTGCGCACCGTGATGTCGGAAATGGGCTTAGCGATGATGGGTACCGGCATTGCACGTGGCGATGACCGCGCTCAAGCGGCCGCGCAATCCGCGGTTAATAATCCGTTGTTGGATGAAGTGAATCTGCATGGCGCCAATGGCGTGTTGGTCAACATCACCGCTGGCCCGAACTTCACCATGCGTGAGTTCGACGAAGTGGGCAGCACCATCGAAGCGTTCGCTTCGGAAGATGCCACCGTGGTGGTGGGTACCGTGCTTGATCCAAACATGGGCGATGAAGTTCGCGTTACCGTGGTTGCCACCGGTTTGAACCAATCGCGTGCCAAAGCCGCGCGCCCGGTGTTGGTTGAAACGCCCATGCCAATGGCACGCACCGGCACCGATAACGCACTGAGCAACGATCCATTTCCTATGCCAGGCCTTCCTGCGGGATTTGGCGGGTTACGTCGTCCGGCGGCTGGCCGCACAGAGCCAACCACTGCGAGCCCTGCCACCGCATTGAATGATGTGGGCAATGGCACAAGTGGCCAAAGCTATTTAGATATACCGTCGTTTTTGCGCCGCCAAGCGGATTAACGGCTTAAGGTAATACAGCCCAACCCGTTGTCCTGCGGTTTGGGCTCATTTTGGCTCGTTGGCCTCCAGCGAGCCGCTTCTTTTGCTCCAAACGCCATCTTGTTTTACAATAGCTATTGAAAGCAAGCCATTATCTTTAAACAAATCATCGCTTTGTTTATATTTTATACACACGCTAGGCCTTATAGTGACCTCATGATTAAGCAACGCACCTTAAAAAATGTGATTCGCGCCACCGGTGTGGGCTTGCATAGTGGTGAAAAAGTATTCATGACCTTGCGCCCAGCGGCGGTTAATACCGGTATTGTGTTTCGCCGTATCGATTTGCCACAGCCTGTTGAAATAAAAGCGCAAGCGCAATTAGTGGGCCAAACCCAGCTTTGCACGGTGTTGGTCGATAAAAACGACGTAAAAATTAAAACCACCGAACACTTATTAGCGGCTTTGGCTGGTTTAGGTGTTGATAACGCCTATATTGATTTGTCCTCCGAAGAAGTGCCAATAATGGATGGCTCGGCCGGTCCGTTTGTGTTCCTGATTCAATCGGCAGGCATTGAAGAACAACATGCCGCTAAGCGCTTTATTCGCATCAAAAAAACCCTGCAAGTCACTGACGGTGACAAATGGGCGCGTTTTGAGCCGTATAACGGCTTCAAAATTGGCTTCACCATTGATTTCAAACACCCGGCCTTTAAAAAATCTGCCGCCAATGCGGAAATCGATTTTTCCACCACCTCGTTCGTCAAAGAAGTTAGCCGCGCGCGCACGTTTGGTTTCATGAAAGACATCGAATACATGCGCGACCGCAACTTAGCGCTGGGTGGCAGCTTGGATAACGCCATTGTGTTGGACGATTACCGGGTGGTTAATGAAGATGGCCTGCGCTATGAAGACGAATTTGTGAAACACAAAATTCTCGATGCTATTGGTGATCTGTATTTAATGGGCCATAGCATTATTGGCGCGTATTTCGCCTACAAATCTGGGCATGGCTTGAATAACCAGCTTTTGCTGGCTCTAATTGCTGATCCAAGCGCCTGGGAAGAGGTCAGTTTTGAGCACGAAGGCGTGGAAGCGCCTATTTCTTTCGGTAGCCCGGTATTGGCTAACTGAACAAAAACTGAAGAAATATTAATCAGTTAACTTTAGTTTAACCTTCCATTAACAGTTTCTTATCCGTTTTAGCGGACAATGACTCCATCATTTAGTCTTCAGCAGGTTTAAACGCTGGATCGACTTTGATTCTAATTTCTCGGGCATGGAGCCCTAATGTGCTTGCCACAGCCAATATTTCTTGGCTATGCAGGCGCAACTTGTTCTTCCAAACTGAATTGGATACGTGAAAAACCAGTTTGTCAGGCTCCGATACCACTAAGCGACACTGCTTAGCCAAGGCTTCCGGCAAATTCCGACGCAGACGTTGATCTAGCGCTACCATTGAATGGGCGCGCTGAATCAATGCCGACAAATCCGAGCTTTTCAAAGCGCTAAGCGCTGATTGTTCAGGTTTTGACGGGTTGTCTGAGGCCATGATTTTAAGAGATTCGCTGAATGTTCAATATCATTTTAGTTTCAAAACACCTTCGCGCACCAAAAAAAATCAATTTAAGTGACAAGCGTACCGCGAGCATTATGATCGCGTCTGTGCTATTGGGCACATTGCTGATTTTCGGTCTTGGCTTTGCCGCCAACAGCGTGGTGGGCAATGTCCAGCTTTCGCTGCTCAATAGCCGTGTGAAGCAGCAAGACCAACAAATAGCTGATTTAAAAGCTGATAACCAGCGCGATATGAATGCCATGGCATTGCGTTTGGCAGAGCTTCAGGCGCAGGCTAACCGATTGAATGCATTGGGTATTCGCTTAACGCACGACAGCAAGCTAAATGGCGGCGAGTTTAACTTTGAGCACACCCCAGGCGCAGGCGGCGACGAACAAGCCGAAGATATTTCAAAGCCCGAGCTTGAGCAAAGTTTGAAACAGATTCAAGCACAGTTCGAAACCTCTTTACAGCAGCTGTCGGTGCTGGAATCGATGTTGTTTGAACAAGAACTTGAATTGAAATCGCAGCCCACCACGCGCCCAACCGACAGCTATGTTACCTCCGATTTCGGCTATCGCCTGCACCCTATTTTGGGCGGTCGTGCACACCACAATGGCATCGATTTTGAAGCCAATATTGGCGATCCAGTGCGTTCAGCGGGCAATGGCTTGGTGATTTTTGCAGGCTGGAAAACCGGTTTCGGCAATGTCGTTGAAATTGATCATCAAAATGGTTACGTCACCATTTATGCGCATAATTCTGCTTTTGTGGTGAAAGAAGGCGATGTGGTGCGTGCCGGGCAAGTGGTTGCAAAAGCTGGCTCAACGGGCCGCTCAACCGGTCCACATGTGCATTTTGAAGTGCATAAAGATGGCCTAGCCATCAACCCACGGGTTTTTTTGGATAAATCCCAACGCTAAGACTTGATTGTTCTAAATCTGCCCACAGGTTAAAATAGTCGGCTATCTCCCGGGCAGCCGTTTTACGAAGCGCATTCCGGGTTAAATCCTGTGTAAACAGGAACCACAACTATTCGGTTCAACCATGTTCAATCAATTGCTTACCAAACTGTTCGGCAGCCGCAACGAGCGCTTATTGCGGCAGTATGAAAAAGACGTCAACCGCATCAACCAATACGAGGATGGCTTAAAGTCGCTCAGCGATGAAGCGCTTAAAGCCAAAACAGCCGACTTCAAGCTGCGCGTCGAGCAAGGCGAAAGCCTCGATAAAATTCTGCCCGAAGCGTTTGCTGTGTGTCGCGAGGCATCAGTGCGAACCCTTGGCTTGCGCCATTACGATGTGCAAATGATTGGTGGTATGGTGTTGCACACCGGCCGCATTGCAGAAATGCGCACGGGTGAAGGCAAAACCTTAGTCGCTACTTTGCCGGTGTATTTAAATGCATTGTCGGGCAAGGGCGTGCATGTGGTAACGGTCAATGATTACCTAGCGCGCCGCGATGCCGCCACACTGGGCAAGCTGTATAACTTCTTGGGCTTAAGCGTAGGCGTTGTGGTGCCTGGCATGCCGCATCATGAAAAGAAAGAAGCGTACGCCGCCGACATCACCTACGGCACCAACAACGAATACGGCTTTGATTATTTGCGCGATAACATGGCTAATAACAAAGACGAACGCTTCCAACGTGGCTTAAATTTTGCCATCGTTGATGAAGTGGATTCCATTTTAATTGACGAAGCACGCACCCCATTAATTATCTCTGGCCCAGCCGACGAATCGCCTGATCTGTACGTTAAGGTCAATCGCATTGTGCCGAAATTTGTTAAGCAAGAAAAAGAAGATAGCGAAGGCGATTTTTGGATTGATGAAAAATCCAAACAAGTGCATTTGTCGGAAGCGGGCATGGAAAAAGCCGAACTCATTTTGCGCGAAGCCGGCATTATCAGTGAAGATGACGGCCTGTACTCGGGCAATAATTTATCGGTAGTGCACCATTTGAATGCCGCCTTGCGTGCCAATGCTTTATATCAACGCGATGTCGATTACATTGTGCGCGATGGTGAAGTCATCATTGTTGATGAGTTCACCGGCCGTACCCTGCAAGGCCGGCGTTGGTCGGATGGCTTGCATCAAGCCGTTGAAGCGAAAGAAAGCGTGCCTATTCAGCGTGAAAACCAAACGCTGGCTTCGATCACCTTCCAAAATTATTTCCGCATGTACAGCAAGCTAGCTGGCATGACAGGTACCGCTGATACCGAAGCCTATGAATTCCAGAATATTTACGGCTTAGAAGTGGTGGTGATTCCAACCCATCGCCCGATGATTCGTAAAGACGATCCGGATTTAGTGTACTTAACCCGCGACGCCAAGTTTCAGGCCGTGGTGCAAGATATTAAGCGCTGTTTCGACACCGGCCAGCCAGTGTTGGTGGGCACCACGTCAATTGAAACTTCTGAGTTGCTTTCCACCGAATTGAGCAAAGCCAATATTGCCCACGAAGTGTTAAACGCCAAACAACACGAACGCGAAGCGCATATTGTGGCGCAAGCGGGCGCCGCTAAATCAGTAACCATTGCCACCAATATGGCCGGCCGCGGCACCGATATTGTGCTCGGCGGAAATTTAGACGCCGACCTACATGCCTTGGGTGAAGATCCAGATGCTGAAGCCTTAAGCCAAGCAAAAAGCGCCTGGCAGATTCGCCACGATAACGTGGTGGCATTGGGCGGCCTGCATATCATCGGCACGGAACGCCATGAATCGCGTCGTATTGATAATCAGCTGCGTGGCCGTTCTGGCCGCCAAGGCGATCCGGGTTCCTCGCGTTTTTATTTGTCGTTAGAAGATAACTTAATGCGCATCTTTGCCGCCGATTGGGTGCAAACTGCGATGCGCCGCATGGGTATGAAAGAAGACGAAGTGATTGAATCTGCCCTGGTCTCGCGCCAAATTCAAAATGCGCAGCGCAAAGTGGAAGCGCATAACTTCGACATGCGTAAAAATTTGTTGGAATACGACGATGTTGCCAATGATCAGCGTAAAGTGATTTACCAACAACGCAATGAACTGCTGGAAGCCGACGATGTGGCGGATACCATTCATGCCATTCGTGACGATGTGGTGGATGAGCAAGTTCGTAAGTTCGTGCCAAACGATTCCATTGATGAGCAATGGGATTTGCAAGGCCTTGAACAAGCCATGCAAGAACACTTTAGCGTGCATGTCGATTTAAAATCCTTGCTAGCCAGTACCGATGAGCTAGACGACAAAGGCATTGCGCGCGAAGTACAAAAGCAAGTCGCTGAGCATTTTTCCCATAAAGAAGCGCAAATTGGCCCAGAAATGGCGCGTCAGTTAGAAAAACACCTGATGCTGAATGTGCTTGATCAAACCTGGAAAGAGCATTTAGCACGCATGGATTATTTGCGCCAAGGTATTCATTTGCGCGGCTATGCACAAAAACAACCGAAGCAGGAATACAAGCGGGAAAGCTTTGAGCTGTTCTCGGAGATGCTGGATAAAGTTAAATTTGAAGTAACCACCATGCTAGCGCGCGTGCGCATTCGCGATGAAGACGAAGTGGTTGCTATGGAAGAAGCGGATCGTGTTCGCCATGAGCAGCAAGCCAAGCAAATGAACTTCCAGCATGCAAGCGCTGGTTCAATCAGTGCTGACGAAGAACTGGCTGAAATGGACGTTATCAAAGCACCAAGTGGCCCTAAAGTTGGCCGCAACGACCCGTGCCCATGTGGCAGCGGAAAAAAATTCAAACAATGTCATGGGCTATTAAGTTAATGCGTAGAACATCCAGCACCTCACCACGAATGGTACCGGTTGCCGCCGGTGTGTTGACCGATGCCAGCGGCCGCGTTCTATTGGCGCGCCGAATTACGGGCCGCGATTTGGCCGGTGCTTGGGAATTTCCGGGCGGCAAAATCGAACGCAACGAAACGGCAGAAGAAGCGTTGAAGCGCGAGCTGAAAGAAGAGCTCGGCATTGATGTGATCAGCACCGAGCCCTTGATGTCGGTGCCACAGCATGCTGGCAATAAAAGCATTAAATTGGATGTTTTTAAAGTCACCAAATACACCGGCCAGCCACGCGGCATGGAAAATCAAGCCTTAGCATGGGTGCCAAACAATAAACTGACTTCATACCCGATGCCACCGGCCGATTTGCCGGTTGTGGCGGTGTTGCAAAAGCCTGCGCATTACCTCATCACCCCCGAGCCAACCACCGACACCACACGCTTCTTGCGTGAATTGGATGCGGCCTTGGCACAGGGCTATCGATTGGTGCAATTGCGCGCTAAAACCTGGCAGGAAAAACCCTTAAAAGCCTTATTAACGCTGGCGTCGGCGCTGTGCAAAAAACACAAAGCACAATTACTGATTAACGGCCAATTGGGCTTAGCGCATGATTTTGATGTGGGCTTGCATTTATCCAGCGAGCAGCTAATGGCCTTGCAATCACGGCCATTAGCCGCGCGTTTGCCGGTATCGGCCTCTTGCCACAATCTAGAGCAGCTCAAGCATGCGCAAGCGCTAGGCTTAGATTTCGTGGTGCTTGGCTCGGTGAACAAAACTGCCTCGCACCCTGGGATTGAGCCGATGGGTTGGGACTCATGGCAGAAATTGCGCGCTGAAGTGTCGTTACCGATTTTTGCGATTGGTGGCTTAACACCCTCCGATGTGGGCATTGCTCGCCAACACGGCGCGCAAGGCGTGGCGGGCATCAGCGCATTTTGGCCGCGTTTAGGTTAATTGCAAATATTTTTCATGCAAGCGCATTGTCCAAGCGCGCAATTGGCCTAACTCTGCATCGTTGATTATCACATCGTCGGCCATCGGCAAGCGTTCGGTGAAGCTGAGCTGCGCGGCAATCATGGCTTTCGCTAACTCGGTGCTGCTGCCGTCGCGTGCGCTGATACGTGCAATCTGCAAATCTTCTGGCGCATCCACAATCAACACGCGATTCAACCATTGATAAGCGCTGTTGCGGCTCTGCGGGCTGAGCAATGGAATAGCCACCGCCACATAGGCCGAATGCGCTTGCTGGCTTTGGCGCAATAATTCGGCTTGAATGCGCGGATGCAGAATGTGTTCGAGTTGTTGTTTGGCCTGTGCGTGCGAAAACACATGCGTGCGCAATGCGGCGCGGTTGAGTTGCCCGTTTGGCTGAATAAACTGTGTGCCGAGTTGTTCGGCAATCGCCTGCAAGGCTGGCTGGCCGGGGGCGACTAATTCTCGTGCCACGATGTCGGCATCAATAACCGCCATGCCGGCTTGATGCAGTTGTTCGCAGACCGTGGATTTTCCAGAGGCAATGCCGCCACTGATGGCCACACAAAACGGCATTAGCCGCCCGTTGCCCAGCGCATGTATAGCGCGAAGAAATCGGTGCCGGAGATGAATTGAATCCAACCGGCAATGGCTAAGTATTGGCCAAAGGGAATTTGCGTGTCTTTATGCTTGCCAGCCGTGGTCAGCCAAATGCCGCCAATAATGGCGCCCACTAAGGATGAGATAAACACAATCGGCAGAATCGCTTTCACACCGCACCACGCGCCCAAAACTGCCAGCAGCTTGAAATCGCCAGCGCCCATGCCGTCTTTGCCAGTCAGTAGCTTGAAAAGCCGTGTGACAGTCCATAAGCTCAAATACCCGAAGGCAGCGCCGAGCAAGGCCGACACGGGGTCGATGAACACGGTGATTAAACTGATTAGCAAACCTAGCCACAGCATGGGCTGGGTGATTTGGTCGGGCAATAAGGTGGTGCGCAGATCAATGCCTGATAGCGCCACTAAACCGGCGGTGAACACGCAGGCTAAGCCGCCTTGCAGAGAAAACCCAAAGCGCCAAATACATACGGCAAACAACACGCCAGTGATTGCTTCAACCAGCGGATATTGCCAAGAGATGGGGGCTTTACAGGCGCTGCATTTACCGCGCAGCAGCATAAAACTGAACAACGGCACATTTTCCCAGGCGCTTAGTGGGTGCCCACAACCTGGGCAAGCAGAACGCTCAATAGCAAGCCCCGCAGGCTTTGGCTCGTAAACATCGGGCAAGCCCAGCACCTCACGTGCTTCTTGGCGCCAGGCCCAATCTAAACGCACCGGCAGCCGCAAGATTACGACATTCAAAAAGCTACCCACCAACAGGCCAACAAACAGCGCGAAGGCAATGGCCCATGAGTTGTTTTCAGCAAAAAATGCCAGCATTAAATGGCGGCCGCCAGCTTGAAGATTGGCAAGTACATACCAATCACCATCGAGCCAACCACAATACCAATCACAATCATCACTAACGGCTCGATTAAGCTCGACAAGGCATCCACCGCATTATTGACTTCTTGTTCATAGAATTCAGCAACCTTGAACAGCATGGTATCAAGCGCACCGGCTTCTTCGCCGATGGCAGTCATCTGCATCACCATATGCGGGAATAATCCAATTTGCTTCATACCCACATTCAATGAGTAACCGCTGGCCACATCATCGCGAATGGCAAGCACGGCATTTTCATACACCACATTGCCGCATGCGCCGGCCACGGTATCCAAAGCTTCCACCAACGGCACACCGGCTTTGAAGGTTACGCCTAAGGTGCGCGCGAACCGAGCAATGGCTGAGTTATGCATAATTTGGCCAATCACAGGCAGCTTCAGCAATAGCCGATCAACAAATTCCGCGAACGCTTTGGAACGCTTCAGCGAGCTGATGGTTAAGAAAATGGCACCAATAATAATGCCTAAAATCAACCACCACCAAGCAATCAGAAAGTCGGAGG
>JAYTVJ010000087.1:0-20189 GCA_043744535.1 Arenimonas sp. | reverse complement strand
GCATCCAAATTCCAGTCGTTGATGTGTGAACCAATCTGCACGCCGCGCAGATTAAGCTGGTCCATGCAACGCTCTAACTCTTGAATGGCTAAGCGCGGCGATTGCAGTGGCACGGTGCCAATGCCAGCATAGTTTTTTGGAAATGCACGGCAGGTTTCAGCCATATGGTTATTCAAGCTTTGGTGCAATTCCAGCGCATGATGTGGCTTGGCCCAATAACTAAACATCACTGGCACGGTGCTGATTACCTGTACTTGTATATCGAAGCGCGCGTAGTCGTCTATGCGTTCTTGCGCATCCCATGTTTTAGCCCAGATTTCTCGAAAGAATTTGCCGTCTTTATAAATGCGATGGCTACCATCTTCGCCATGATGGATGACGGGAAAGCGTTTGTCGCCGTATTTACTGGCTAAATCTGGCCAATCGCGTGGCATATAATGTGCGTGTGTATCGATTTTAAGCATGGTATTGAAACCCAATTTAAGTGGCTAAGCGATTGGCAACGCTAAAATAGATGGGAATGCCAATGGCAAGATTAAAAGGAAACGTGAAGCCAAGTGCAGCAGTGATGCAACGGCCAACATTTGCTTCTGGTAATGAGGCGCGAATAGAAGCGGGTGCCGCAATATACGATGCACTGGCTGCCATCGTGCCAAATACGGCGCTAGTGGATGCATTCATGCCAATTAAATGGCCTATCCAAACACTCAATAGCCCGTGTGCTAAAGGTACAATCGCCGAGTAAAGCCCAAGTCGGAATGCTTCTCTGCCAACAGTGCGTAATTGCCCCGCTGCCAATATGCCCATATCGAGCATGAACAACATTAAAGTGCCTTGGAAAAGTTGGAAATACATAGCATCTACTTTTGCCAGCCCATCTTTAGTGCTCAAGGCGCCTATCGCTAGGCCACCTAAAAGTAATATTGCGGTTTTACCCGTCACTACTTCGCGAACATCTCGCCATCGAATTCCTTTAGCACCTTTAGCTAATGCCAAACCAATAAGTATGGCTGGAATTTCCATTGCAACAACTAATGCCACAAGCACAGAATCAGCTGCCTGTCCGCTGCGCTCACTAAACTGCTGTGCCGCGATAAACGTAACGGCCGATACCGAGCCAAAGTGTGCAGCAATGGCAGCGGCATCAATACGGCTATCGCGTAGCCAAGCTTTGGCTAAAAAGTAGGCGCTGGTAGCGGTTAACACGCCTAAAATTAGCGTGGCTAAAATAAAGATGGGTAAGTTTTCAGGGGAATCTTTACGAAGTGCCACACCACCTTTCAAGCCAATTGCCAGTAGTAAAAAAATCGACAAATAGCTTTGAATAGCAGCTGGAATTTCCAGATCGCTTCGCAAGCTTCGGGCAATTAGTCCTAGTGCGAATGCCAATACCACAGGGGACAGTAGATTTGCGGCGAGCAGTTCAGTTGAGAACATGTAAACCTCAGGATTCATAGTGTGCATATTTTTCAGGAAGCGCATGCACCACGCCACAATTATTGCAGGTTCTTAGCGCCTTAGAAGCATAAAATGTAGAAAATACAGCAGCAAACTGGGTCTCAATATTGTGCAAATGAAAAAACATTTCAAACAGTTTTTCATTGCAACTTTCACAAAACCACATCAAGGCATCTTGCTCATGTGGCAAACGTTTTCGTTCAATCACCAGCCCAATAGAGTCGGGCATGCGTTGCGGCGAGTGCGGAATGTGTGGTGGCAAGTAAAACATCTCGCCGGCTTTGATCGGCACATCATGCACTTTTCCGTCAATTTGTAGCTTAAGTAGCATTTCGCCTTCAAGCTGATAAAACCACTCTGGACCGTCTTCGACGTGATAATCGGTGCGGGCATTTGGGCCGCCCACCACCATCACAATGAAGTCGCCATCAATAATGCACTTGTTGCCGACCGGTGGTTTCAATAAATGCCGATGCTCCTCAATCCATTGCTGCAGATTAAACGCGTTTAGCAACATGACGAAATATCCTTCAGTGCAGCGATGCATTTCAGTTCAATGGCGATGGGTGTTGGCAGGGCAGTGATGCCAAGCGTGGTGCGGCATGGCGCGCTGGCTGTATCAGGGAAATAGTCAGCCCAAATTTTATTATAGGTAGCAAAATCGGTACCCATGTTGGTTAAGTACACGGTAACATCAACAAGGTCTTGCAAGCCTAATTCTGATGCGTCTAAAACCGCTTTCACATTGGCAAATACCGAATGGCACTGCGCTGTAATGTCGTAGCTGATTAGTTCGCCAGCGGCGTTGTAGCAATTGCCGGGAATTGAGTTGTCAGCAGCTGAGCGCGGACCAATGCCTGAAAGAAACAGCAAGTTGCCAACACGCCGCGCATGCGGGTATGAACCAACCGCTTTCGGTGCATTCTGCGTTTCAATGGAGTTATTCACTAGCACGCTCTATGCAAGCGTTGATGGCATTTTTGTAAATCGAAGCAACATCATCCATGCAACGAATGCCATCATTTAGGGCGCGAATTTTTCCGTCATTCAACGCATAGATCCACGCATGCACGTGAATGGCTTGTCCGCGTTGCCATGCGTCAGCCAAAATGGTGCTTTGGCATACATTCAGTGCTTGCTCAATCACATTGAGTTCGCACAAAGTATCAAGGCGTTTCTCTTGCGGAATATTGGATAAATCAAGCTGGTGTTTATCCATGACATCGGCAACATGCCGTAGCCAGTTATCGGCAAGGCCAACGCGTTGGCCCTGCAACGTAGCTTGCACGCCGCCGCAGCCATAATGGCCGCAAACAATAATGTGTTCAACTTTTAACAAATCAACCGCAAATTGAATGGTGCTCAGGCAATTCAAATCGGTATGCACCACCACGTTGGCGATGTTTCGGTGCACAAACACTTCACCAGGCTGCATGCCGGTGATTTGATTGGCCGGCACACGTGAATCCGAGCAGCCAATCCATAAGTATTTCGGTGATTGAATTTGTTCTAAGCGCGAAAAAAACTGCGGGTCTTCGGCCAACACTTGCGCGGCCCATGCTTTGTTTTGGTCGAGTAAATGCTTGAGTTCAGGCATGTTTAGGTTCCCAACGATATAGTTTTGGATTCAGTGAAAAACTTCAGCGCTTCAAGCCCACCTTCACGGCCATAGCCAGATTGCTTCATGCCACCGAATGGCGTGCGTAGGTCGCGTTGTAGCCAGGTGTTAATCCAGACAATGCCGGTATCCAATGCCATAGCCATACGTTGCACGCGTTGCGTGTTGGTGCTCCATACCGATGCAGCCAAACCATAACGGGAATCATTGGCCAGCAATAATGCCTCGGCTTCGTCTTCAAAAGCATGCAAGCTAACCACCGGGCCGAACACTTCTTCTTGGCAAAAGCGCGAATGCATCGGCAAGCCTTCAATAACGGTGGGTGCAATGAACCAGCCATTGCGCAATTCACCGTCTAATTGCAACGCGTCACCGCCGCATAGAATTTGGCCGCCTTCTTGTTTGGCTAAGGCGATATAGTCAAGGATTTTATCGAAATGGATTTTTGACATCACCGGCCCGAAACGCGTATCGGGCTTGCTTGGATCGCCAACGATGAGCGTTTGTATGTGCTGTAAAAAATCGGCTTTGAATTGCGCATAGATTGAGGCATGCACTAAAAGCCGTGAGCCACACAAACAGATTTGGCCACTGTTCTGAAAACTCAAGCGAGCGATGTTTTCAATCAGATTTTTTTGCGGCGCGTCATCAAAAATAAGCGCCGGGTTTTTACCGCCCATTTCTAGAGTCACTTTCTTGAAGCTTTTTGCACACTCACTGGCAATGGCGTGGCCAACCCGCGTTGAACCCGTGAAACTGATGGCAGAAACTTTTGAGTGAGCGACTAATGCTTGCCCAACGGTTTCGCCAAGGCCTTGGATAATATTTAGCACGCCATTTGGCAAGCCAATGTCTTTACATACATCGGCTAACAAAGCGGCCGACATCGGGGTGATTTCACTGGGCTTCGCTATCACGCAGTTTCCTGCGGCCAATGCCGGCGCAATTTTCCAGCTTAATAAATACAGCGGCAAATTCCATGGGCTGATCACGCCAACAACGCCTAATGCGTGATGCACGGTGTAATTTATACCGGCTTCGGAATGATATGCCTGATCTAGGCTTTGTTGGCAGGCAGCGGCGAAGTAACGGAAGTTTTCTATTACGCGCGGTAGTTCAAAATCGCGCACAATGGCCAAGGGTTTGCCGGTGTCTAAGGATTCGCAGTGCACAAATTCATCAAAACGTGCGGCAATGCCATCGGCTAATTTATTCAACCAACGTGCTCGCTGGCTTGGCTTTAATGCAGACCATGCCGGAAACGCTGCCTGCGCAGCAGTTACCGCGTCATCAATATCTTGAGCATGCCCTGTGGGGCAGTGTGCGTAAGCGCTTCCGGTAGCGGGATTGTAAACCGAGAGCACATCTTGGCTATGCGATGGCTTGAATTGACCTGCAATAAATTGTTTGATTGCCATCATCGCTGTATCCCCGGAACCTGTATAGGATAACGCATTCGCCGAGCGAGAAGCAGCTTAAAGCGATTTCGTGCGCCCGCCATCCACTGGCAAATTGATGCCATTGATATAGCCTGACAAAGGCAGGCATAAAAATGCAACCGCATGTGCAATTTCTTGTGCTTGCGCAAAACGCTTGGCTGGCACGCTAGCAAGCATGGCATCTGCAATATGTTGTATCGATTGCCCTGAACTGGCTGCACGTTCTTTTAAGATTTGATCTAGGCGTTGTGTTTGCGTATAGCCTGGCAACACATTGTTGACGGTTATGCCATCGCCACCAAGCTCTGAAGCTAGGGTTTTGGCCCAACTGGCCATTGCGCCACGAATGGTATTCGACACGCCGAGCATGGCAATTGGCTCTTTCACCGAGGTTGAAATGATATTGACGATGCGACCCCATTGCTGTCTTTGCATGTTTGGCAGTACAGCTTGCAACAAGATTTGTCCAGCTAAAACGTGTTGATTAAAAACTGCTAACAAGGTTTCGGTATTCGCTTTTTGCAAAGCACCACCAGCAGGGCCTGCACTATTATTGATTAAAATATCGAATTTCGCGCCAGCAATTGTTGGCAATACTGCGTCAAGCTGCGAAACATCGGCAACTATAATACTGTGTTGCTGTGCGCCCGATTTTGGCAGTGTTTGTAGCGCACTTTGCAAGGCGGGCTGGCGGCGTGCTAGCAAGGTAACATTCGCTCCAAGCGCAGCCAGTGCTTGCGCGCAGGCTAAGCCAATGCCTTCGGATGCGCCACAGACCAGGGCATTTTTACCGCGTAAGGCAGGCATCAGTGTTTTGGCCCTATGGTGCGAATCATTTGCGGCAGTAACTCTTCTTCGCTATTGCCATGCGGCGGCTCGAGTTCTTCCATCCACAAGCCCATTTCATCGGCATCGTCTTCGTCCATGCCGTCGAAAGATCGGAAATCGGCATCCATCAGCACCGCGCGGGCAATGTCCTCATTTTCAAAGGTTAAGTTATCGCCTTTGCTATCAAACACCACAGCAATACCATTCTCGGTTACTTGCAAGCGTGCCCACACTAATAAATGCTCAGGCCGTGCTAGCCACCATTGCTCGGAGACCACCACATACTCGTGACCATCTAGGTTTTCTTCGTCATCCATCATTTTAACTCTTCGACATTATGAAACAAAATACGGTGGCGATTAAGGCAAGCAAGGTAATCCATCCGAAAATACCTGCCAAGTTACCGAACTGGTTTAATGCTTTTGCTTCTGGAAAGGCTCTTTGTTTGAAGCGCATTAGCCACCACGCATAGCCTAAACCGCTGTGTTCTGTGTTAGCGGCAAATGGCAGCTTGCGATCAAGGTGTTCGCGGTGCGCTAAAACCCGCATTCCCAAATGGCCGGGTAAGGCTGAGCCAAATATACCCAATGCTGCAAATAATAAACCGATCCACATCAGAATGTGGCCAGGCCGGGTGCGCGCGGGTAGGGGATTGCATCGCGGATATTTTGCAAGCCACACACATACACCACCAAGCGTTCGAAACCGAGTCCAAAGCCTGCGTGTGGCACCGAGCCATAACGACGGAAATCTCGGTACCATTCGTAGTGCCCTGGATCTAAACCAAATTGGCGCATACGCGAATCTAAAATATCCAAGCGTTCTTCGCGTTGCGAGCCACCAATAATTTCACCAATACCCGGCGCTAATACATCCATGGCGGCAACGGTTCTGCCGTCGTCGTTCAGGCGCATATAGAAGGCTTTAATGTGTTCTGGGTAGTTCATCACCACCACAGGTCGGCCAACGTGGTTTTCTGTTAACCAGCGTTCGTGCTCGGTTTGCAAATCCAAGCCCCATTCCACGGGGTATTCGAATTTTTGCCCAGATTTCTGCAGTAAAGATATCGCTTCGCCATACTCAATACGCTCGAAAGGCGCGCTGATAAACGCTTCAAGCTTAGTAATGGCGCTTTTATCAACACGCTCAGCTAAAAAGCTTAAGTCGTCCATGCGTTCATTCAGCACCGCTTTAAACAGATATTTCAAAAACGCTTCCGCTAAATTGGCATCATCGTTCAAATCGGCAAAAGCAATTTCGGGCTCAATCATCCAGAATTCGGCTAAATGCCGTGTGGTGTGCGAATTTTCGGCACGAAATGTTGGGCCGAAAGTATACACCTTGGATAGTGCCAAGCAATAGGCTTCCACATTAAGCTGGCCAGACACCGTTAAGAAGGTTTCTTTGCCGAAAAAGTCTTTGGAAAAATCCACTGCGCCCTTGCCGTCACGCGGCAGATTGGCCATATCTAAGGTTGAGACACGAAACATTTGCCCAGCGCCTTCAGCATCGGATGTGGTGATGATGGGGGTGCTAATCCAGTAAAAGCCTTGCTCATGATAAAAACGGTGCACGGCTTGCGCCAAGCAATGCCGGATGCGGGTAACCGCGCCAAAAAGGTTGGTGCGCGGGCGCAAATGCGCCACGTCGCGTAGAAATTCAAGGCTATGCGCTTTCGGTTGAATCGGGTACGTTTCTGGATCTTCCACCCAGCCCAGCACCTCAATATGGCTGGCTTGTAGCTCAAAATTCTGGCCTTGGCCTTCAGAAACCGCCACAACGCCGGTGGCACGCACAGAGCAACTGGCACTTAAGCGCTTCACTTCGGTTTCATAATTGCTCAAAATGGCTGGTGCAACCACTTGAATCGGCGCAAAGCAGGAACCATCGCTGATGTTAATGAACGACAGGCCGGCTTTGGAATCGCGCCGTGTGCGAACCCAGCCTTGCACCGTGACGGTTTCGCCCGCGCTACATTTACCGCTCAGAAGATGCTGAATACTTACCACTGCCATACTTGAAATCTCCGTCAATCAACACTATGTAATGCTATAGAATAACCGCTATAGTCGGTTTCCCCCAATAATGTTTTGCATTTCATTGCATCAAAAGGTCGGTCCCATGTCGGTAACCCTTACACCAAACGCAGCAGAACGCGTTAAACAATACCTGCTGCAAACGCCCGAAGGCATTGGTTTGTCGGTGGCGGTTAAAAAAAGCGGCTGTTCAGGTTGGTCGTATGTGCTCGATATTGCCCGTGAAGTGAAGCCCGATGAACAAGTGTTTAACAGTCATGGCATTGATGTGCGGGTTCCTGAGCATTCTTTAGCGCAACTTGAAGGCACCGAAATCGATTTTGTTAGCCAAGGCTTGAACCAACAATTCATGTTCCGCAATCCGCGCGTTACCGGCGAGTGTGGCTGTGGCGAAAGCTTCACCACCACCGAAGAAAAGGCGTAAAAAGCGCTTAACTGCTTGTTATTTTGTGAACATTCTGAGATAATGGCGGGCTCTCTAACCGAGAGATCTTGCTCCACTGCACCCTGCAGGGGGCTGCGTTGGCGAAAGCCATACCATCCACAAGGAATATACTTATGCGTCATTATGAAGTTGTGTTCATGGTCCATCCGGACCAGTCTGAACAAGTGCCGGCTATGATCGAGCGCTACAAAGCCTTAATTGAAGGCGATAACGGCAAAATTCACCGTTTAGAAGATTGGGGCCGCCGTCAATTGGCGTACTCCATCGAAAACCTGGTTAAAGCCCATTACGTACTCATGAACATTGAGTGCAACCAAAAAGTGCTGACTGAATTAACAGACAGCTTCCGCTTTAACGACGCCGTTTTGCGCAACTTGGTGTTGTCTATGGACGCCGCTGAAACCGAACAATCTTTGATCATGAAACACAAAGATGACAAAGGTGATCGCCGCCGCCGTGATGAAGATAGCAATGACAGTGTTGATGCTGGAGCCGAAGAGCTCGAAAGCGACGATGCTGAAACCAACGAAACTGTTGCCTAAGATAAAAGGAAGCCACCATGTCAAAATTTTTCCGTCGCCGTAAATTCTGCAAATTTTCTGCAGAAGGCGTAACCAGCATTGATTACAAAGATTTGAACACCTTGCGCCAATATGTGTCTGAAAATGGCAAGATTGTTCCAAGCCGCATCACCGGCACCAAAGCCAAATATCAGCGTATGTTGCAAACCTCCATCAAACGCGCGCGTTTCTTGGCCTTGATTCCATACACCGATAACCACGACATCTGATTTCAGGCGTTGTACGGACAGCATCAGTTGCGGATTATGTGAATTCGCTAACGTATTTTGGAGTAGTTATGAAAGTTATTTTGTTACAAAAAGTCACTAATTTAGGCGGTTTAGGCGATCAAGTAGATGTTAAGCCAGGCTATGGCCGCAATTTCTTAATCCCATACGGCAAAGCCGTGCCAGCCACAGCCGACAACATCGCAGCGTTTGAAGCTAAACGTGCCGACTACGAAGCAAAAGCCGCTGCTATTTTCAGCGCTGCCAGCACCCGTAAAAATGCCTTTGAAGGCGCATCGGTTACGATTCCTGCAAACGCTTCTGCCGAAGGTAAATTGTTCGGTTCAGTGGGTGCCCGTGATATCGCTGAAGCATTCAGCGCTGCCGGCCATAAACTGGAAAAATCGGAAGTGGTTATGGGTGAAGGCGCTATTCGTCGTACCGGCGAGTTCGAAGTCATCGTGCATTTTCATGCTGATGTTGAAACCAAAGTTAAAGTTGTTGTGGTTCCAGAAGCCGCATAATCTTTTTGTTATTAAAAAAGCCGCCTTCGGGCGGTTTTTTTTTCGAAAAAATCCACTGTTTATCCACAGGGTTATCCGAAGCGTTTTAATCCGTAACGCGGTACGATAGTGGATGCCGTAAGAAAGTTGAGAAACGTATGTCTGCACGCCCTGAATCCACTCGAAACAAACGCATTGATGAGCTGAAAGTGCCGCCGCAGGCCATTGAGGCAGAGCAGGCCGTGCTTGGCGGGCTGATGCTTTCGCCAGAATCCATCAATCATTTAGGCGATTTACTGATTGATGCCGATTTTTACCTGCAAGCGCATCGTGTGATTTACAAAGCTATCATTGATTTGGCAGGCAAACAGCAGCCGTATGATGCCATCACCATTGGTGAATGGCTGCAAGCAAATAATCTAGCCAATCAAGTGGGCGGCACTGAATACCTCATTGATTTGGTCAGCCAAACGCCGTCGGCTGCCAATATTAAAGCGTGGGCTGAAATTGTTCGCGAAAAATCGATTTTGCGTCAATTGATTGAAGCCGGAACGGATATTGTTAACAACGGGTTTGTGCCTGATGGCCGTGAAATTAAAGAATTGCTGGCCGAAGCCGAACAATCCGTGTTTAAAATCGCTGAGCAAGGCGCGCGCGCTAAAAAATCCTTTGTAGCCATGAAAGATGCGGCCAAAGAAGCGTATGAGCAAATCATTAAACGTTTTGACAATCAGGGCAGTTTATCCGGCCTGCCTTCGGGGTTTAGCGAGCTCGATAAAATGACCTCGGGTCTGCAGAATCAAGATTTAATTATTTTGGCTGCACGGCCGGCGATGGGTAAAACCACCTTGGCTTTGAATATTGCCGAATACGCGGCCATGAAAACCAAAAAAGCGGTGGCGGTGTATTCCATGGAAATGTCTTCCGCGCAGCTTGCACAACGCTTGTTGTCATCCATCGGTCGCATCAATGCCAACAACCTGCGTTCCGGTGAATTGGCGGACGAAGATTGGTCTAGGCTAACTGGCGCCATCAAGCAGCTGACCGACGCGAAAATATTTATCGACGACACGCCAGCGCTTTCGCCACACGAGCTGGCATTTCGCGCCAGGCGCTTGAAGCGTGAGCATGATTTGGGTTTGATTGTGGTCGATTATTTACAGCTGATGCAGGTGCCAGGCAATAAAGAAAACCGTGCCACCGAAATTTCGGAAATTTCGCGCTCCTTGAAGGCTTTGGCGAAAGAACTGGATATTCCGATTATTGCGCTGTCGCAGCTTAATCGTGGCTTGGAAAGCCGCACCGATAAACGCCCGATTATGTCGGATTTGCGTGAATCGGGCGGTATTGAACAAGATGCCGATATTATTTTATTTATCTACCGTGACGAATACTACAACAAAGAAAATTCACCCGATAAAGGCTTAGCCGAAATCATCATCAGCAAGCATCGTAATGGTGAAACCGGTTCGTTCAAGCTTAAGTTTTTTGGTGAATACACCAAATTCGAAAACCTTGCCTTTGAACATCACGGAAGCTTTGAGTAAATGGCTAGAGCAACCACTGCAACCATTCACCTTGATGCGCTTCGGCATAATTTAGCGCATATTCGCCAAGCTGCACCTGATTCAAACGTGATGGCTGTAGTGAAAGCCGATGGCTACGGACATGGGCTAGAGCGCGTAGCGAAAGCATTAGCCAATGCCGATGCATTTGGCGTAGCCGCCTTATCGGATGCACAGCGTTTACGCGATGCCGGGCTTAGCCAAAAAATCGTTTTGTTATCGGGCTTTGATGAAGCCTCAGATCTGCCGTTGCTGCGGCAGTGGCAAGTTGATACGGTTGTGCATCACGCCACGCAGCTTGATTTGCTCCGAGAAGATTCACTGCAAAATGCTGCGCACGCAGCCATCCATGTGTGGCTGAAGATGGACACCGGCATGCACCGCCTTGGCTTTGCGCCCGAGCACTTTCAACATGCATTAGCACAGCTACGCGGCTTACCAAATGTTGCCGATGACATTGTGCTGATGAGCCATTTTGCCAGTTCAGATGAAAGCGATAATCCGCAAACAGAAAGTCAAATGCATTGCTTTGATCAACTCCCGACCGATTGCTTAAACGCACGTTCTTTAGCCAATTCATCGGCCGCATTGTGCTGGCCAGCGGCGCATCGGCAGTGGATTCGCGCCGGTGGCGCGTTGTATGGATTAACCGTTGCCAGTGGCCAAACAGGCGCCGATTTTGGCTTGCATGCCGCCATGAGCTTAAGCACGCGATTGATTTCGGTGCAACAGGTTAAAAAAGGCGAGCGTGTTGGTTATGCCGGCACGTACCAATGCCCTGAAGATATGCCCATCGGTATAGCAGCAATTGGCTATGGTGATGGCTATCCGCGTAACATTAAAGCCGGCACACCGGTGTTGCTCAATGGCAAACGTGTGCCCATTATTGGGCGTGTGTCGATGGATTTGATGAGTGTTGATTTACGTAGTCAGCCAAACGCAAACGTAGGCGACGAGGTGCTGTTGTGGGGTAAAGATCTGCCCATTGAAGAAATCGCCAGCGCGGCCAATACCATCAGTTATGAACTTACTTGTTCGATTACGCGCCGCGTGCGTTTTGTTGAAGCCTAACGTTCACATCGACTTTACATAGCGCACGGTGTAATAGCGGTATTCATTAATAATCGAGCATATTGTGGCAACAGCACTGGTTTGGCTTCGCAGAGATTTACGGCTTAACGACAACCCTGCGCTGGCACAGGCTATAGCCGACGGTTTTGAGCCGTTACTTGTGTATACTCATGCGCCTCATGAAGAACGGCCTTGGGCACCGGGTGAAGCCAGCTCTGCTTGGTTGCATTTTTCATTGCAGCAACTTAGCCGCGATATTGAACAACTCGGTGGCCGATTACATATTGCAACTGGAGATTCATTGTCTGCTTTGCTAGCGTATCAGCAGCAAAGTGGCGCACAGGCGCTGTATTTTAATTCATTATACGAACCGATTTTGCAGAACCGCGATGCAAGCATTCAGCAGGCTTTTGAACGCCTCGGTGTGCCTGTTAAACGGTATAATTCGCAACTATTGGTTGAGCCGTGGCACATACAAACCGGCGCTGGCACACCCTACAAAGTATTCACGCCTTTTTGGCGCAATGTGCTCAGCCAGCTACAGATTCGCGCTGAATACCCTGCGCCAGTGCGTTTGCAAGCATTTGCTGCATTGCCCAGCGTTACGCTCGAAAGCCTTGCCTTATTACCAACAAAAGACTGGCACCTGGCGTTTTGGCAACATTGGCAGCCGGGCGAGGCGGGCGCTCAAGAAATGCTGGACATATTTTGCGATGGCGCTATTCATGGTTATAAAGACCAGCGTAATTTACCTGACCGCACCGGCACCTCAAAACTTTCGCCACATTTGCATTTCGGTGAAATATCGCCACATCAAATATGGCGAAAAATACAAGCGATTAAGCCCAGTGTGGTGCAGGGCGACGATTGTAAACATTATTTTTCGGAATTGGGCTGGCGTGAGTTCTCCTTTCATTTGCTGCACCATTTTCCGCACTCGAGCGATCACAGCTTGAACCCACAGTTCGAGCAGTTTACATGGGCAACACCCGATCTGGTATTGCTTCAGAAATGGCAGCGTGGCCAAACCGGCATCCCCATTATTGATGCAGGCATGCGCGAACTTTGGCATACCGGTTGGATGCATAATCGGGTGCGGATGATTGTGGCCAGTTTCCTGTGCAAAAACTTGCGCTACCACTGGCTGGAAGGTGCGCAGTGGTTTTGGAATACCTTGGTTGATGCAGACCTTGCCAACAATAGCCAAGGCTGGCAGTGGACTGCCGGCACGGGCTGCGATGCAGCGCCGTATTTCCGAGTATTTAATCCGGTTACTCAATCGGAGCGATTTGACCCCAAAGCAAGCTACATCAAGCGTTGGGTGCCGGAATTGGCCAATCTGCCGGTGCCGCTGGTATTTTCTCCTTGGCTAAAACCGAGTGTTTGCCAAGCGCTAGCGCCAGACTATCCCTGTGTGCCGATTGTTGATTTAGCGGAATCCAGAAATGCGGCATTAGCGGCCTATTCAAACCGATAGTGCTAGAAAAGCGTTTTTGCGGTACAGTTATTTTAACTTTGTATCGAGCGCGTTATGAGCACTGTGCGTAAATCCCGTAAAAAAGTGCCTATGTCGCGCGTTGATCAAGCGTGGTTGCACATGGAAAAGCCAACCAATTTGATGATGATCACCGGCGTGATGATGTTTGAGACACAGCTTGATATTACTAAGCTGAAGAAAGTCATCAAAGATCGGTTTATGGCGTATCCACGTTTCCGGCAGAAAGTGTCAGTGACTGCAACTGGCACGTTTTGGCACGATGATGCGGATTTTGATTTGGACTGGCATGTGCGGCCAACGGCATTGCCCGGCAAAGCCGACAAACAAGCGCTAGAGCGCTTTGTGAGCCTACTAGCCTCTACGCCCTTAGATCAAAGCAAGCCGTTGTGGCAGTTTCATTTAGTGGATAAATACGACGGTGGTTCAGCCGTTGTAATGCGAATTCACCATTGCTATGCCGATGGCATTGCCTTGGTGCAAGTATTGTTGTCGATGACCGACAGCGAGGCAAAGCCCAGTAAAGATAAAACATTAACCAAAACCTGGCTTAAAAACGACGGAACTGCCGTCAATGCGCGGATGGGCTCCATTAACCGCTACATGAAAATGGGTGAAAACTTGCTGGGCAAGGGCATGGATATTTACCGTGACCCAAGCATTGCTTCGGTGATTGCCAAAGAAGGCGCCGAGATTGCGCGTGAATTTGCTTTTGCCTTATCGCTCAGTGATGATCCTGAAACCGTGTTGCGTGGCCGTTTGGGGGTAAGAAAACGGGTTGCATGGGCGCCCGCATTGCCGCTAGACGACGTTAAAGCCATTTCCCGCGCCTTCGGTGCAACTGTTAATGACGTGTTGATGGCCTCCATGGCAGGCGCCTTGCGTAGCTATATGATTGACCGTGGCGAGCACGTGGATGGTTTGAATATTCGTGCTACCGTGCCGGTTAATCTAAGGCCGCTGGAGCATGCAAAAAAACTAGGCAACCATTTCGGCTTAGTATTTCTCGACTTGCCTGTGGGCGAAGCGCATCCAGTTATCCGTTTGATTCGCGTCACAGAAAGCATGAACCAATTGAAAAGTTCACGGCAAGCCATTGTGGCTTATGGCTTGCTCGCCACGATTGGCATGTTGCCACCGGCTGTGCAACAGTTAGCCTTGGAGTTATTCAGTCGCAAAGCCACCACCGTGGCCACTAATGTGCCAGGCCCACCGATGCCGCTGTATATGGCCGGTGTGAAGCTCAAAGAACAAATGTTTTGGGTGCCGCAAACCGGCTCCATTGGCTTAGGCGTAAGTATTTTAAGCTACAATGGCAATGTGCATTTTGGCTTGATTGCCGATGCCAAACTCATCCCAGATCCCGATGCAGTAATCCAGCGCTTTATCCCGGAATTTGAAAAGCTTTTGTACATCGCCTTAATGGACGAGTGGGGTGATAAGCCCGATATGCAGCAAACTAGAGCATCGGGTTAGTCTTGCACATGGGGAAAACCGCAAGGCAAATGCTGTTGGCGCTTGGGCTAGTGATTAGCGCATGCATGGCATGGCCATTGTTAGCGGCAAATAACACCGATTTCAGCATATTTCGCGTAGGTGATTTAAGTTTGCCGGCGCAGGCGGTTGTTGCAGGTGAATATAAAAGCACAGAGGTGGCCTCAACAAGTCAAATATTCTTTCCTGCGCCATCCACCAATGGCTGGTGGCGAATAGAAGTTCACCAAGATTTTGCGGCAAGTGCAAGGCCAATGATGTATTTGAATACTATTACCTTAACGCAATCGGAGGTTTGGTTGCCTGGCGCAGAAAAACCCATTGTGTTGTCGCAGTTAAAGCCACAAAACAATCTTGATTTCTCTCCACATATGCAAGTGGTAGCCCTGCAAAACGGCTTGCGTGCAGGGCAATCAATTTATTGGCGGGTTAACACCAGTGCATTCGCCCCCTTACCCATAAGTATTCAATCAGAACAAAGCTTGCGTGCGTACGATCTTCGGCAAACGCGCCTGCAAAGCACCATTGAAGGCATAATACTCGCCATAGTCATTGCAGGTCTCGTGTTGAGTATTATGCTGCGCGAAACCACATTTCTAGTTTTAGCGGTGGGTATTTTCTTAAGCTTGCTATTTGTTTTATCGAATAATGGCGATATTTTTCATGTGCCGCTATTGGCGAAATGGGATGAGCACTTCGCACTGCAACGCATTTTTGGCTTGGCGGCATGCATAGTAACAGCCTATTTTACCTACATATTTCTTGATATGCCGCGCTATACGCCTCGTATTGCGATGGTGCAGAAATGCTGTATTGCCATTTTAATTTTATTGTTTGCAGTGAGTTTAATGCCCGGCATAGGCGCAAGTTCAATTATTCCGAAAACAGCCAATTCACTGATCATAATTACTATCTTGACGGGGCTTTCATCCAGCATTATTTTAATGAGAATGGGCAATCGGTTTGGCAAATTATTCTTCTGGTCGTGGACGCCATTATTTATTTTTGCCTTGTGGCGTGTCTTTGAAGTGAGCTTTAAATTGCCGCCCAATGAATACATCAGCATTTTATTTCCAGCCAGCTATGCTGTAGCCGGCATTTTGTTGTATTCGGGCTTAGGCGAGCGCATGTTGATTTACAAACGTGAACGCGATGCCTCAGAGCGCATGGCGCGTATGGATTCCTTAACCGACATCTACAACCGCCGTGCTTTAGATGAGCGACTGCGTATTGCCGCAACCAGTACCGAAAAAAATAAGCAGAGCTTGGCTGTTTTATTTGCCGACATCGACCATTTCAAACGCATTAACGACACCTATGGCCATGCGGTTGGCGATGAAGTATTGAAAACAGTGGCAAAGCGCATTAGCGGTGTTTTACGATTTGGTGATGTGTTTGGGCGATATGGCGGCGAAGAGTTTGTAATTGGCTTGCCTGATGCCAATCAAGCACAAGCGCAACAATTAGCAGAGCGTATTCGTAAAAGCATTTCTGACGACCTAATAAGCTTTAACGAGCATAAAATCTCCATCACAATTAGCATTGGCATTGCCGTTATGCACAGTGGCCCAGATGGCATTGATGCGGCCTTGCAAAAAGCCGATAACGCACTGTATTTTTGTAAACAAAATGGCCGTAATTGCGTGAATGCGGCCGCTTAAGGAAAAATATGTCAAGCATTCAAGTTCAAAGTGGTGATGTCATTCTGATGTTGAGTACTGGCCCGGTATCGGCGCTGATAGCCTGGGCAGGCGATTCCATCTACAGCCACTCGGCGCTGATGGCCGACAACGGCGATTTACTGGAAGCATCGGCATCCGGTGTTCGTCGTTATCCACTTGCTAAGCGGCTTTTGGATAAAGACAATGTCGTATTTTTAGATGCGTTTCGTTCCTTGGATCATCAAGCGAATGCTTTGGATCAAGATCAACGAGCTGCCATTATGGCTTCAGCAGAAAAATATATTGGCGTGCCATATGAATTTGGAAAGTTGTTCGACATCGGTATTCTTTGCGCTGTTCGGCAGAAAATTCCAGCGCATCCTTTAGCGCGCTTTCTAATGCGAGAAGCCTTGGATCATGTGTTGGCGAACAATAATAAGGCCATGACCTGCAGCGAGTTTGTATTCAACAGCTTTCTTGGTGCAGCTGTGCAACCTGCTGGCTCGGTTACGCCGGTGGTGGTGGTTGAGCCGAGAAGCGGCCTGCCATTTCCAAACATTGACTGGGTAGCCTTTGCCAAAGAAATGTGGGAGTTGCTGCATCCGGTAAAGCCAGGCCTTGCCGCGCTACAAGCCAGCGCTGATATGACAACGCTTGGAACCGATATACAAGATGCCGATTTACAACACCGCATAACCCAGATACGTGATCAATTGGGTGTAAATGGCTTAAATGCCAGTGTTGCTAAGGAAAGTGATGGTGAAATTATTGTGCCCAACCCAAACCCAAAACTGGTTACGCCGCTCGATTTAGCCTGCACGCCTAGCCACACAGCGCTTGGACGTTTGGTTCAATTTTAGTTGTATTTTTAAAGGATGCTAATAGATGAGCACTGTACAGCAGAGTATATACAAACATCGCATACCGGTAAGGATTGCACATTGGTTAAATGCGATATGTTTTTTTATATTACTGGGTAGCGGGTTAAATATTTTTAATGCTCACCCCAATTTATATTGGGGGAAAAAATCAACTTTTGGCGATTCAATTTTTTCATTAAGTGCTAAAAAAGCGGCCGACACCACATTACATGGGTACACACAGATTGGCCCAGTAAAACTCGACACAACGGGTGTATTGGGTGTGTCAAATAATAAAATGGATAAACCAATAGTGGTTGGGTTTCCCGGCTGGAGCACAATACCTAGTGCTCGAAATTTAGCCGATGCAAGGTTGTGGCATTTCTTTTTTGCCTGGATATTTATCTTAAATGGCTTGCTATTTTTATTTTGGGCTTGGCGTTCTAAGCATTTTTCTAACGATTTAAATCCTAATAAGAAAGATTGGCGTGGAATTTTCCAATCTATCTGGGATCATATGCGTTTTAAACATCCTGAAGCTGAAGAGACAGCTCGGTATAACATTCTTCAAAAATTAGCGTACGTTTCAGTTATCTATATATTGCTTCCTGGCCTAGTGCTAATGGGTTTGTGCATGTCGCCGCATATGGGTTCTGTGCTTGGCTGGCTATTGGATTTAGTGGGCGGCAGGCAATCAGCGCGTACATTGCATTTTATCTTTGCAAATCTAATGTTAGCATTTATTGCAATTCACTTATTTATGGTTTTAATTAGCGGACCGTATAATCAAATTCGTTCAATGATTACAGGTCGTTTTCAAATACATCAACCAATGGTAATAGATGTTGAAGTTGTTGAGGAGAAAGTCAATGTCCAACAATAATCGCCGGAAATTTTTTAGACAAGCACTGGCTGTAGCGGGTGCATCAGTATTGTCAGCTTGTGATCAATTAAATGAAAGTGCAACGTTCAAAAAAGTGTTAACCAGCACAGACACTTTAACGGATAAAACATTTCACGCGCTTACACCTGAAAATGCCTTGGCGCAAGAGTTTACAGTAGCTGATATTTCACCCTACTTTAAGGCGAATGGCTCTGTAAATCCTCAAACTGCCGAGTATTTGGCGTTATTAAATAATAATTTTAAAGATTATAATTTGAACGTTTTTGGACTGGTAGAAACACCACTTTCGGTGTCGCTTGAAAAGTTGCGTGCATTACCTTCGCGCACCCAAATTACACGCCATGACTGTGTTGAAGGTTGGAGCTGCATTGGTAAGTGGAAGGGTGCAAAATTAGGATATTTACTGGATATCGCTAAACCCAAAGCTAATGCTAAGTATGTTGTTTTTCATTGTGCCGATAGTTATGAGAATAATGCTGAACGCTATTATGAAAGCATTTATTTGCATGAAGCTCACCATCCACAAAGTATTTTAGCGTACGACATGAATGATAAAGCATTGGATGTGGCATATGGCGCACCACTGCGGGTACGCCTAGAACGCAAACTTGGTTATAAAATGGCTAAATATATTTTAGCTATTGAATTAGTTGAATCCCTTGATGGCATTGGTGAGGGTAAAGGAGGCTATTGGGAAGATAAGCATGGCTACCATTGGCATGCAGGCATTTGAATTACACATCCTCGTCTTCATCGATTAAAAATCCACCGCTTTGATGCGTCCAAAGCCGCGCATACAAGCCACCTTGCGCTAATAATTGCTGATGCGTACCTTGCTCGGCAATGCGGCCTTTATCAAGCACAATCAGCCTGTCCATTGCCGCAATTGTGGAAAGGCGATGTGCAATGGCCACCACGGTTTTGCCTTCCATCAACCGATACAAGCTGCGTTGTATCACGGTTTCCACTTCTGAATCCAAGGCGCTAGTGGCCTCGTCGAGTAATAATATTGGCGCATTTTTTAGCATAACCCGCGCAATGGCAATACGTTGTCGTTGCCCACCGGAAAGTTTCACGCCGCGCTCGCCCACATGTGCATCATAGCCCGTGCGGCCTTTGGCATCGCTTAATTCTTGAATGAACGCATCGGCTTCTGCATCAATAGCCGCTTGTTGCATGGCTTGTTCGGTGGCATCTGGGCGGCCGTATAAAAGATTTTCACGTACCGAACGGTGCAGTAGCGAGGTATCTTGCGTGACCATCCCAACATTTTTTCGAAGTGAGTCTTGCGTTACGGCACTGATGTCTTGACCATCAATACATATTTTGCCATCGCTGATTGAATAGAAACGTAATAGCAGATTGACGATGGTTGATTTACCCGCGCCACTGCGGCCAATTAAGCCAATTTTTTCACCGGGCTTTATGGTTAAATTGAATTGATCAATCACTGTTTTATTGGCGGAATAAGCGAAGCTGAGATTTTCAAAGCGCACCTCGCCACGGCTAACCTGTAATTCGTGTGTAGCGTTTGAATCCTTGATGCTGATCGGTTGTGCCAGTGCACCGATGCCGTCTTGCACGGTGCCAATGTTTTCGAACAGATTGGCCATTTCCCACATAATCCAATGCGATACGCCATTCAAACGCAACGCCATGGCAGTTGCGGCTGCAACAGCACCAATGCCTACCGCACCTTTGCTCCAAAGCCACAAAGTAGCGCCAGCGGTGCTGAGTATTAAGCCCATACTTAGAATATGATTAACAATTTCAAAGCCGGTCACCAAACGCATTTGCCGATATACCGTGAGTAAAAATTCCTGCATAGATTGCTTAGCAAATAACGCTTCGCGCTGATTGTGCGAGAACAATTTCACGGTAGCAATATTGCTGTAAGCATCGGTAATGCGGCCGCTCATCAAGCTGCGTGCATCGGCCTGCGCGCTTGCGGCTTTTCCTAAGCGTGGCACAAAAAACGCCAATGCCGCAATATACAACAGTAGCCAGCCTAAAAATGGCAGCAAT
>JAYTVJ010000086.1:0-20190 GCA_043744535.1 Arenimonas sp. | reverse complement strand
CGCTAACAAACATATCGTAAAGCGTTTACTCAGCATTTAAGTTTACGCTTGAATTAGCCGCCATTAAACTGCATACTGTCGGTGTTAGATGAATTTGTACCGCATCGGGGGTGTTCTGGCTTCGACGGGGGTAGCAAAATTATTTGGCGCATGCCGAGGGGGCGACTTTCCTCGTTAATCCAGTAGCAAAATTTAGTTGCCAACGACGACAACTACGCTTTAGCCGCTTAAGGCTTCGCCATGAACCCACTTGTGTCTGTACTCGTGGATGTAGTGTCATTATTACAGAATCGTTTACGGTGGCGACCCGCCAACCGAACACTAAATTTAGCGGGTATGTCTAACGGTGTGCCTCGCACGTTGTGTTGCCGTTAGCCGAGAACGAACAACGAGCTAAGCATGTAGTGCTGGAAATGGCGCACTTTCGGACGCGGGTTCAACTCCCGCCACCTCCACCAATCAACGAACCCTGCGCAAGCGGGGTTTTTTGTTGCCCATACGAACATTGCATCTGAATAGTCCAATATTGCCCTATTGCATCTTGTAACGTATCACTGTACAGTTATTCCAATCATTCGTAGCTTTCGACACAAGGGCATTCAAGTGTTTTTCCTGACTGGGAAAGCGCAAGGCATTCAGTCTAACCATGCCACGCGGTTACGCTTGCAATTAGCCATGCTAGACAAAGCCCAAGGCGCGAATGATATGGCGGTGCCCGGCTGGAAGCTACACCCACTGAAAGGAAAGCTGGCGAATCATTGGGCGGTGTCTGTGAGTGGCAATTGGCGGCTTACGTTCACTTTTAACAACGGCGATGCCGAACTGGTTGATTATCAGGATTACCACTAATGAACACTATGCACAACCCCCCTCACCCCGGCGAAGTATTACGCGAATGGCTAAGTGAAATAACCGTTACCGATGCTGCCATGCGTCTGGGCGTTTCTCGCATCGCATTATCTCGAGTACTAAATGGCGCGGCGGGTATCAGCGCTGAAATGGATATTCGATTATCAAAAGCGTTAGGCACTACGCCGGGCACTTGGTACACCATGCAAGCCGGATACGACTTATGGCACGCGCAGAAAGCGTTTCGTGGAAAAGTAAGACCAATAGCGGTAGCTGCTTAATTTAGAGCTGCTCAACAGCCATGAAACTCTCCGCCATTAGCCTATTTTTATTGCTTGCGCCCATTGAACTATTGTCTGCGCATTCACCCACCTTGCTACTCATGGGCGGTTCCTATAAAACCTGTTCGAGCTTGGATACCGATGATTGTTTGGCTGATAAAAAAGATTTTGCCAATGCACGGCAAGCGTCGAAGTATCGAATCGATACGCGGATTTTCCCAAGCATTCTAGCGCCAAGCTATTGGGCAACTCGCCATCAGCCGCCAGCGATAAGCAAGATTAAAAAGTTATTAGAAAGCAGTTATTCGCGGGCAAGCAATCGCACATTTAACTATGCAGAGCTAAACAGCATTTTTGAACAAGCGGATTCAAGCACCTGGAATGCCTTGCTGGTTTCTGAGCAAGATATGATTTTTTCGGCTTTCGAAATGCCGCAATTCGCTAACGGCAGCCGCCTCAAAGAAGGCGTTGCACTGGATGGCGGCAACCGACCATTTGATGCGCAAATGTTTCGCCGATTTGTGCAAGAAGCGGCAAAGCGTTCGCCGGGCAAAAAACCGCGTATTGCTTTCGTCACGTCCGCTGCCGCCAATAATTTTGATGCGGTCGATTTCTATCGCGAGCTCTTTCAACAAGCCGGCGCCGAGGTTGTTTGGTGGCCGATTGATTCCAGCATGAATGCTGCAATATATGGCAAGCAAGGCTGCGATGCTCTGCCCCGCCTGCGCCAGAAAATCTTTTCACAACTAAACCGCGAGGCTGTTTTTCCCGACTTGAACAAACAGCAACAGCAAGCCTGTCTGAATGCCAAGCAACTGGCAGATGTTCCCATGCAGGTGCAGGGCATCTTTCTCGATGGTGGCGATCAATGGCTGCATTGGAATACATTTTTTAGTCCGGATGGCAAAGCAAATCCGTGGTTGCAAAATCTCAGAATGGCATTTAAAACTGGCAATTTAGTTGTTGCTGGAACGAGCGCTGGCACGGCTGTGCAATCCGGCCCAGCAATGATCACCAACGGTACTAGCGCCAATGCATTAAAAAATGGCGCGCAAATTTACGGCAGCATGGACGATGGTTGCAAGCGTGCTAAACGCTGCCCACTTGGATTCGAAGAAGATGATCTAACCTATTGGGCAGGTGGCGGCTTGTCGTTGGTGGGCGCATTGCTAATGGACACCCACGTGTCGGAACGAAAACGCGAACTACGTTTATTAACCTTACTAAACACAATTACTGCCGATGCCGGCATTGGCATTGACGAAACCAGTGCCTTGTTGCTGAACATCAACGCAACCGATATTTCTGTTGAAGCGCTGGGCATGTCAGGTGCTTGGTGGATGATGAAGCCGACAGTCGGCCAAAAACTCGGCGATTACAGCCTTCAGGCACATTATTTGGCACCGGGAAATATTCTGCATTGGCAAGATGGACAATTGCGCGACACCGCGATGCCGCTCTTTAGCCCACAAGCAGCCAAGCCCACGCAAGCCAGTGACGCCATTACCGGCAACGGCCTGCGCGATGCGGTTTGGACAATGGCCAAGAATCATCAAGCCAGCACCGAGTTAAGCGCTGGCAACTATCGAATCCAACTTCGTAGCAGCCCTGAATCGCATTACTGGCAAGGCCCAAATGGCCAGCAAGGCATTACGAATTTGCGCATTATCCTTCAGCAGAATATTAAATAATGACAGTCTTTTCGAGCTGCAAAATTTTTTATTGTTAGGTAAATTATTCTGTAAATATGACTTACTGCGCTACAATTTCTAGCTTTATGCATTGCGCAAAGTATTTAGCGCGATTTCCAATGCGTCAATTTTTTTATCTTTTTTGGCCAAAGCTCTCGCTACATCAGCAATTTCCAGTCTTTGTGGTATGTGCTGCGGACAATTGGCATCCCAGGCGCTAATTTTTAGTAAAATCACTTGCTCAGCACGTGCTTTGTACCCCGCAGGCATTAGCGTTGCAACCAATTCTTGGTCACCTTCAATGACCTTTGCTTCGCCCCAAATTTTTACACGCTGTTTATTGGCGTAATCAATCAGGAACAAGTGAAACTTGGAATTGTCGATCAGATTGCCACTAGTTATAAACTGCCGATTGCCGTTGAAATCGACAAAGGCAATGGTGTTTTCATCAAGCACTCGCAAAAAGCCAGGCGGCCCGCCTCGGTGCTGAATGTAGGGCTGTCCATCTGAATTAGCGGTTGCTAAAAATACACTAATTTGGGCTTCAATAAATACTTTTAGGCCTTCACTAATTTTGGTTTTCCAACCACCGCCCTGCTCCATATTGGCATAAGCGCGGCGTGAACCTTTACGACTCTGAATATTTTTTACCGAATCGGTAAAGGCGATATCGCTAGGATATTGAAGTGTTGATTGCATAAAATTACCTAAAAGCTAAAATCACTTAAGCATGGATAATCATCCGGGCGGCATCCTAGCGGCCAGCTGAATTTTCGTTCGCTGTCATGAATTGGTATGTCATTGATACTGGCAATACGACACTGCATTAATCCTTGTTCGTCGAATTCCCAGTTTTCATTTCCATAGCTACGGAACCACTGGCCACTGCCGTCATGCCATTCATAGGCGAAGCGCACAGCGATACGATTTTCATGAAAAGCCCAAAGCTCTTTAATCAGCCGATACTCAAACTCTCGATGCCACTTGCGTATCAAAAATAACTCAATTGCTGGACGACCAACGAGTTGTTCAGTACGATTACGCCAGCGGCTATCGGACGTGTAAGCCAGTGCAATTCGAGCCGGATTGCGGCTGTTCCAGGCGTCTTCAGCCATACGAACTTTTTGTATCGCTGTTTCACGGGTAAATGGCGGTAGCGGAAGACGCACAGTATCATCTATTGTGTTCATACTAAATTCCATCGAGCCGGGTCTTGCGACCCGGTTGTTGATTAGTAAATTATGCCGCCAATTTTGCGCTTATCTTCGGAAAGTCGATGTCTGTTTGGGCAACATTGTTGACGTAGTTGGTCAACACATTTAGCGCTACATTAACCACAATCTCTATTACTTCGGCATCGTCAAAACCAGTAGCGCGCAAGCTTGCCAGTTCCTCATCCGACACTTTGCCTTGGGTTTTCGCCACTCGTTGTGCAAAACGCAGCGCGGCATCTGCTTTTGCATCGGAGGATCGAGCATCGCGAGCTGCCGAAATTTCGTCGCCGCTCAGCTTCGCAATATGTGAACCTAAATAGGTATGCGCCGACAAGCAGTAATCGCAGCCATTAAATTCAGCAGTAGCCAATGCGATTCGCTCACGCATTTGTGCATTTAACTTGCCCTTGGCAACAGCACCACTAAGTGACAGGTAGCCTTCCAGCGCTGCTGGACTGTTGCCAATTAATTTCATTAAATTGGGCACAATGCCCAGTTGTTTATTGACAGCTTCAAGCAGTGGCTTACTTGCATCGGGAGTTTGTTCTGCGTTTGGGATGGTAAGACGTGACATGGTGGCGCTCCTTGGGTAGTGGATTAAATGGATATAAATTGTGGGTAACCGTCGCTAATTCCTTAGCGAGTGGAGACAGTTTAATTAGTGCATTAATTAAATAGAATAGACTTTATTTATAATTAACTATTGCATATAATGGAATAATGGATAAATTCAATCTGATCACCATTTTCATTGCCGTAGTCGATACCAAGGGATTTGCCGGCGCAGCGCGTAAACTGAATATTTCGCCACCGGCGGTTACGCGTGCCATTAGTGCTCTTGAAAGCCAGCTCAAGGTGCGTTTGCTAACGCGCACCACACGCAGTGTACGAGTTACTGATGCGGGTGCGCGCTACGTGGAAGATTGTCGAAGAATCATTGCCGAGCTAAACGATGCCGAGGAATCGGTTGCCGGTGTGCATGGTATACCACGGGGTCGGCTAATGCTGACCGCGCCGATGTTGTTTGGAACCCAATTTGTCACGCCAATTGTCACCGAATATTTGCAACGTTTTACGGAAATAACGGCAAGTTGCCTGTTCCTTGATCGTGTCGTTAATATGATGGATGAAGGCGTTGATGTGGCTATTCGGATTGGCGAACTGCCCGACTCCACCTTACAAGCTATTCGGGTTGGGCAGGTGCGCCACGTTATTTGCGCAGCACCGAACTACCTGACAAAAAATGGCATTCCGAAAACACCGGACGATCTCCAGCAGCACGTCATTATTTCCGCCAATAGCCTTAACCAGACCCCCGAATGGAAATTGGTTATAAACAATGAAGCCCGAAACATTAGGCTGCACTCACGACTAAACACAACCACCAACGATTCCGCCGTTGCAGCCGCTGTGGAAGGCTTTGGGATGACACGATTATTGTCTTACCAAGTGGCAGATTACCTGCGTGACGGGCGCTTGAAAACCGTGTTGAGCGAATTCGAACCCGCTGTTTTACCGATTCACGTGCTGCACCGTGAAGGTCGTCATGCCAACAAAAAAGCACGTGGCTTTATTGATTTAGCAGTCGAAAGATTGCGTGCCAATATGGCCATTAATTGAGTTAAACGTGCGTTTACACAATCGTTGCTTTAAGCCATTTTTGCACATTCACTTGCTAATACAAATAAGAACGGTTATCATTTGCACATGAGAACTTTAATCAATAAAATACGTTTAGTTGCCTTGCTGGCACTATTTCCAACGGCATTAATGGCAGGAAGTACGCCTGAATTTACCTTAATCATTAAAAATCACCGCTTCCAGCCAGCCGAACTGCATATTCCCGCTGGCAAGAAAGTGAAATTGATTGTGGTCAATCAAGATGCAACGGCAGAAGAATTTGAAAGCTATCCGCTCAATCGCGAAAAAATCATCGCGCCACTGAGCAAGGCCGTGATTTTCATTGGCCCATTAAAGCCAGGCCGTTACCCCTTCTTCGGCGAGTTCAACATGAAAACGGCGCAAGGCGTCGTGATTGCAGAATAAATCATGTTTGGCTCCGCCATTATTGTGTTTCGTGAGGTGCTGGAAGCGGCGCTGATTATTGGTATTGTTGCTGCCGCCACACGCACCCTGCCCAACCGCAACCGTTGGCTGTTAATCGGTGTGCTGGCTGGATTGTTTGGCGCTGCTTTGGTTGCGCTAATGACCGCGCAAATTGCTGAAATGGCCGAAGGCATGGGCCAAGAACTGCTCAATGCCGGCATTTTATTGGCGGCCACGTTGATGCTGGCTTGGCATGTTGTTTGGATGGCAAAGCACGGCAAAAAAATGGCATTGGATGCCAAACAACTCGGCCAGGGCATTGCCTCTGGGCAGCGCGAAATGTCGGCGCTGGCCATTGTGGTGGCTTTAGCTATTTTGCGCGAAGGCTCAGAAACCGCGTTGTTCTTGTATGGCTTATGGATTAGTGGCGATAGCCCAAGCGGCATTGCCAGTGGCGCGCTATTGGGCGTTGTGCTTGGTGTTGCAGCCGGTTTTGCGCTATTTGCTGGCATGTTGCGTATTCCATCGCGCTACTTTTTTACTGCCACCAGCGGGCTTATTGCCTTGATGTCCGCCGGTTTAGCGGGGCAAGCCGCGCGCTATTTAATTCAAGCGGATGTATTGCCAAGCCTTGCCAACCCACTCTGGGACAGCAGCGCTGTGCTTAGCAACGAAAGCCTGACTGGCCGCTTGCTACACACCTTGATTGGCTACGATGCCAGCCCTTCGGGCATGCAAGCGGTGTTTTATCTATTCACCCTCAGCGCTATTTTTGTGGCCATGCGCCTTGCCAAGCGCAGCCAAAACCGTTCACCTTAATTAGGATATTTCATGCGCATTCATAACACACTGCTGGCTTCTGCCTTAATGATTGCGCCACTACACGCAATGGCCGGCTCTGCCGATTATGTGTACACCCCGATGGTGGAACAAGGCGAAAAAGAAATTGATTACAAAGCCGGCTCAGCCAATGTGGATAGTGGCCCAAACCAATTCGCGCATTCGATTGGCTTTGGCTATGGCGCCACACAATATTGGTTCACCGAGTTTTATGCTAAATACAAAAACGAAGGCGACGGCCATTTCTTTGATGCATGGGAATGGGAAAATAAATTTCAACTCACCCAAACCGGGCAGTTTCCGGTTGATGTGGGTTTGTTAGTTGAAATTGAGCGCCCGCAAGACCGCAGCGAAGGTTGGGAAGTGAAATGGGGCCCATTGTTTCAGGCCGAATCCGGCAAAATGCAATACAACCTTAATCTGCTATTTGAACGGCATTATCGCGTGGATTTCAACAGCGATTCGGAAATGGCCTATCAATGGCAAGTGAAATACCGCATGCAGCCAGCCTTTGAGCTAGGCTTGCAAGGCTTTGGCGAACTTGGTGTATGGAATGATTGGTCAAGCTCTGACCAACAATCGCATAGTGCTGGGCCGGCTGTTTTCGGGAAAATTGCCGTTGCCGAAAAACAAAATATCAAATACAACGCCGCCTTGTTGTTCGGCTTAAACCAAGGCGCACCCAACAGCACCGTGCGCATGCAAGTGGAATACGAATTTTAAGCAGCTCCTGCAAACGCTAACGCACGTCACCTGCTAATGCGTTGGGATGTGTTACTCTTTGGGCATAGTCATCTATGTGCTTGGAGTTTGTTATGCCTACCATTTGCCCGATTGCCATTGCCGTTGGTTGCCGAAAATGTCCTATCTATAAAGTCTGCCCGGTCAGCTCCATCATTGGCGACCAAGCACCGCGCAAACCGGAACAATCACTCTCGCGCTCTGCCCCAAAAAAAGCCTCGAAGCGCACGCAGAAGAAGCAAGCGACTAAGAATAAGTAGTTACTCAAAAAGCATTGAGTTTATAAACGTTGGAATTTGCATTGACATAAAAAATGCCCAGCAAAAAACCAACAACTATTGCTGAATACATAAATGCTGCTCCGCTCGTTGGCCAGCCGCATCTGCGCCAGCTGTATGCCATTCTAAAAAGCGTTGTAATCAAAGGGGACGAAGGACTTTAGCGTTTGAATAACCACCTCTGTTCACTTAAAATTTTAAAATTTCATTTTGTTATACTCGCTAGAGCTGTTTTGGAGAACTGATGCAATCTAAACAACATTGGGAAAATGTTTACACCACCAAAGCCACAGATGCAGTGAGTTGGTTCCAAGAACACGCCGAGAATTCGCTTAAGCTTATTCAACAAACAGGTGTTCCGCTATCAGTTGCAATAATCGATATTGGTGGTGGCGCGTCGACTTTAGTAGACGATCTTCTTGAAAAAGGCTATTCCAATTTAAGCGTGCTCGACCTTTCTGCTGCCGCGCTCAGCGCTGCTCAGAACCGGTTGGGCCGCAAGGCAAGCGCCATCCATTGGGTGGTGGCTGACATTACAAAAGCAGATCTTCCGATTCAACATTACGAGGTATGGCACGACAGAGCGGTATTTCATTTCCTTACTTCAGCACAAGATCGTAAAGCTTATGTACAGGCCGTACTTCGTGCTGTCAAACCAGGTGGCCACGTTATTGTCGCTACGTTCGCAGAGGACGGCCCATTGCAGTGCAGCGGCTTGCCTGTCATGCGCTACAATTCTGACGAGCTGCATGCAGAGTTTGGCGAGCCATTCACGCTAGTGCATCACCAGAAAGAGTCACATCAAACGCCATTTGGCACCGCTCAACAATTTACTTATTGTTACTGCCGAAAAATTTAAACAAACGGGACGGAGCTAACTTCATCCCATTTAAATTAAACCATAATGGTGGGCCTTGTCCCACCCTACGAAATACTTAAGCGTTCGGCACCAGTAAAATTTTTCCATCGCGTTCGCCGGCCGCGGCAGCGCCAACGGCTTCTTTGATTTGATCAATCGAATACGTGGCTTGAATACGCGATTTCAGTTTACCCATGGCAATCAGTTTGGCAATTTCGCCAAATACTTTCATGCGTTGCTCCGGGGTAGCATTTTTGAACCATTTCGATAGCCAAAAACCGCGCAAGCTCACATCACGAAACACAAACGAGGCCGGTGAAATTTGGCAAGGCTCGCCACTCATTGCGCCGTAATTCACCAACACGCCGCCCTCGGTTAAACAGTTGGCTAGATTATCGGTTGATGCGCCGCCAACGGCGTCAATAGCCAAGCGAATCTTTGCACCGCCAGTCGCTTCTGCGACGCGCTTGGCTAAACTTGGGCCATCCACCAGCACCACATCACCGCCTGTTTCAAGCACGCCAGCAACGGCCGATTCACGACGCACAATATTGACGGTTTTAAAGCCACGCACTTTGGCCAGTTGAATTAAGTAGGAACCCACGCCCGAATTGGCCACGTTTTGAATAACCCATTCGCCGGGTTCAAGGTTCACGAATTCACTCAACATCAAAGAGGCAGTGGGTGGGTTCACCGTCATCATCGCCAATTGCAAAGGGTCGGCTTCATTCGGCAGCGGCATTAAAGTTTTTGCTTCGGCCAGAATATGCGTTGCCCAGGTGCCGCAACCCACTGGCAGCAAAACTGTTTGCCCAATTGCCGGGCCTTGGGTGTCCGGCCCAAGCGCCACCACTTTGCCCACGCCTTCATTGCCACCCACCGCTGGCAAAGGCGGCAACATGCCGTATAAACCAGTTAGGGTCAACACATCGGAAGGATTGATGGGCGCAGCAAGCACTTCAACCAATGCTTGCCCAGAAACAAGCTCAGGCAAGCTGAATGCAACGGCTTTAATGGAAGCTTGCGGGTCTGGGCCGCGTTCGGTGTATTGGGCACGTTTCATGAGCAGATCTCGGTTGAGTAAAGTAAAAAATAGTCTAGCATGGGTATTACCGAATTAAAGTGAATTCCGCGCACACAGCAACCGTTCACTTAAAAAAGACAGCAGCGGTTTTATGCTATAAAAATCCCTGATTGAGAATTTCATGATGCACAGCAAATTGTTTCTGCCGAGCAAAATATGTTTGCGCTGTGCGCGCCCATTTGTATGGCGCAAAAAATGGCAGCGCGATTGGCCGCAGGTTAAATATTGCTCAGAGCGTTGCAAACGCCAAACAGGCACAAACGCATGAAAACTCTCCGTCTACTTTTAGGCGATCAACTGAATCCACAGCATCCTTGGTTTGCATCAACGAATGCTGATGTATTGTATGTATTAATGGAAATGCGTCAGGAAACCGATTACGTATTGCATCATGCACAAAAAATCTTAGCCATCTTCGCTGGTATGCGTGATTTTGCAACCCAGCTGCGCGCAAGTGGCCACCGCGTGCACTATTTCTTAATTGATGATGAAAGTAATCACCAACACCTAACCAAAAACCTAGACACGTTAATTGCTGAACAAGGCTTTAGCTGTGTTGAATGGCAAAGCCCCGATGAATACCGGCTTGATGACCAACTCAATGCGTGGTTCACTAGCTGCGGATTGTTGGGCGGCGCCGTGGACAGCGCGCATTTTCTGAGTAGCCGGCATGAAGCCGGCAAGCTATTTGCTGGGCGCAAACAATGGCGAATGGAAACGTTCTATCGGCAAATGCGTTTAAGGCATGGCATTTTATTGGATGAATTCGGTGCACCGGTGGGTGGGCAATGGAATTTCGATGCCGAGAACCGCAAGCCGTGGCGTGGCGATCCGCCCGAGCCAGCCGACCCTCGCCCGCATCACAATCACACTGCGCTTTGGCAAACCATTACAGAAGCGGGCGTGGCATCGTTTGGCACACCGTGCGCGGCCGATTTTCGCTGGCCGTTGAATCGCCCTGAAGCCTTGCAGCACATGGCGTATTTCATCGCCCACGTGTTGCCGCATTTTGGTGATTTTCAAGATGCGATGAGCACCAAGGCCACCCGCTTATTTCATTCGCAACTAAGCTTTGCACTCAATGTAAAGATGCTGAGCCCACGTGAAGTTATTGATGCAGCCGAGAATGCTTGGCGCGCTGGTGATGCGCCGCTAGCGGCGGTGGAAGGATTTATTCGCCAAATTTTAGGCTGGCGCGAATACATCCGCGGCGTGTATTGGGCACATATGCCGGGCTATGAAAATAGCAATGTGTTGAATCATCGCGCGCCATTACCGGAATGGTTTTGGACCGGCCAAACCCAGATGCGTTGCATGGCAGATAGCATAGGCAATTCACTGGCGCATGCGCATGCGCACCATATCCAACGCTTGATGATTATAGGTAATTTTGCCCTACTTGCCGGCCTTGATCCACAGGCGCTGCACCGCTGGTATTTGGGCATTTATATTGATGCCTTCGAATGGGTTGAACTACCCAACACTTTAGGCATGAGCCAGTTTGCCGATGGTGGACTGTTGGCCAGCAAGCCGTATGTTTCAAGTGCTGCCTATATTCACAAAATGAGCGATTATTGCAAAGGCTGCCGATACAAGAAAGACCAACGTATCGGTGAGGACGCCTGCCCTTTCAATGCCCTGTACTGGGATTTTCACATACGCCACGCCGAAAAATTAGCCCGCAATCCGCGTATAGGCATGGTGTATAGGAATATCGCTAAGATGGATATCTTGGAAATTGATGCGATTAAAACGCAAGCCGAAACCATTCGCGCTCTTTTGCAACAGCTTTAATAAAACCGCGCTCAAAATCAGCGCGGTATCACCATCACCGTTAATCGCCCGGTGCAAACCAATTTGCCATTGGCTTCATCGGTTATATCCACTTGCCAGAGATGCGTACGCCGTCCGGCGTGCACCAATTTGCCCATGGCACGCACAAACCCGCTGCGCACACCATTCACATGATTGGCATTGATTTCGATGCCAACCGGCTGTTCTTTTTCCAAATCAAGTAACAACATCGAGCCCATCGAACCAATACTTTCAATCAGTGCAGCACTAGCGCCACCATGCAACAAGCCGGCTGGCTGATGGGTGCGATGATCAACCGGCATACGCGCCACAATATAATCATCACCTAGTTGTATACATTCAATGCCAAGCAAGCCGGTAAGTGTATTTTGGTGAAATGCATTAATTTGCTCAAGTGGTATTTGTTTAAGTTGCATCCGTTTTTCCTTTATTAAATTACATTAATGTGCTGTGCTGTAGAAACTGTTCAACCTCATTGTAGCTACCGCGAAACACAACTCGATCTGACTTTTTGCTCAGTTGGTAGTGATACATCGGATCGTAATATTCATTCAGCATCGTACGAATCCACTGCATATGCTGCTCGGTATTGCCATGCTGATGGCTAAGCAATGCGCTTTGCATTTGCAATTGCAGCTGCTGATAACGCCAGCCTCCAAGCCTGCGTTTTAAGCTGGCTAACGAGGCCTGCAGTTCTTCAGCGAAAGCTACAAAACCCTGTTCAGTACCAACAAATTCTTGCCATTCATTTAACTTATGCAAAATATAATTTTGATAGGTGTGCTGTACGCGTTGCTCAAGCTGCATTTCAATCATTGCTATTGGCGCTTTCTGCATAGCGCCAAGTAAGGCTTCAGGCAACACATTGCGGCCAATCAAATGGCTTTCATCTTCTAACACAATCGTTTTTTGTGTCGACACATGCCGGCGTTTCAATAATTCAATGGCAAGTGCATTTTCAAAGTTAATCTGACTAGGCTGCCCGTGCATACGCTTACCAAACGCGCTGCCACGATGATTTGCTAAGCCTTCTAAATCGATGGCATGCGGCACAGACTGCAACAACTGGGTTTTGGCGCACCCAGTTTGCCCCGACAACACCAACACCGGGCCTTGTTGCAAAGAAACTGGCAAAGACTGCAAAAGGTATTGCCGCATGGCTTTATAGCCGCCAATTACACGCGGATAGTCGCACCTTACTTCACTTAACCATTGTTGGCTAATCTGCGAACGCAAGCCACCACGAAAGCAAAACAAATAGCCATTCGGGTGTTGCTCGGCAAAATTTTTCCAGGCATTAATTAGCGCATCTTTTGCCTCGCCCTGAACCAACTGGTGACCCAGTGCAATGGCTGATTGTTGGCCATTTTTTTTGTACTCGGTACCAACCTGCGCGCGCTGTTCATCGCTCATCAGTGGCAGGTTTACTGCATTTGGAAAACTGCCCTGCGCAAATTCAATCGGCGCACGGGTATCGATTAACGGCGTGTTATGTATAAACAGCGACAAGTAATCGTGTGTGTCAAGGCGAGCCTGCATATAATTTATAACACCTCAACCCATGCCCCGCTCTGTCGCGCGTGCAGTTCGCCAATACGCACTGGCGCAATGCCAGCATCACGCAACAGCTGTTCTAAGCGCAATGCCGAATCGGCTTCAACCGCTATCAATAAGCCGCCGCTGGTTTGTGGGTCGCATAGTAAGGCGCGTTGCTCATCGCTGAGCATGCCGAGCTTATGTCCGTAACTGTCGAAATTCCGACTGGTGCCGCCGGGCACGCAGCCAAGTGCAATGTAATTTTTCACCGGCGCCAGAAACGGAATAGCACTGTACTGAAGCGTTGCCTGCACAGCACTGCCCTCGCACATTTCCAATAAATGCCCGAGCAAGCCAAAGCCGGTCACATCGGTCATGGCTTTCACGCCATCAAGCATGGCAACCTTTGCACCCACGGTATTGAGCTGACACATCACATCGCGCGCAAGGAATTCATGCTCGGGCAATAATTTTTTCTGTTTTTGTGCGGTGGTTAATATGCCCACGCCCAAGGGTTTGCTTAAATATAAAACACAACCCGCCGTTGCGGTGTTGTTTTGCTTAAGCTGGGCTTTTTGCACCTGGCCGGTGACGGCTAAACCAAAAATCGGTTCGTGTGAATCAATACTGTGCCCACCCGCCAAAGGAATGCCGGCATCGCTGCAGGCTTGTCGTCCACCATCCACCACGCGCTGGGCCAGTTCGGCTGGCAAGCTATTCACCGGCCAGCCCAAAATCGCGATAGCCATTAGCGGCGTGCCACCCATCGCATAAATATCGCTGATCGCATTGGTGGCGGCAATGCGGCCAAAATCAAAAGCATCATCGGCAATCGGCATAAAAAAATCGGTGGTGCTCAAAATCACTTGGCCATTGCCTAAATCATAGGCCGCAGCATCGTCTTTGCTGCTATGCCCAACCAACAAATTCGGGTTCGGTGCAATAGTAAGCTTGCTGGCCAAAATGGTGTCTAGCACTTTCGGCGAAATCTTACAGCCACAACCGGCGCCGTGGCTGTATTCGGTGAGGCGGATGGCTGTGTTGTTGCTGTTTAAATCCTGCATAGTATTTTATCCTTCGCCAATGCTGACACAACGCATACTGATTGAGCCTAAATCGAATTGCGTATTGAAAAACTGCACGCGCTCAGCAGCCTCACGCACAGCCATCACATACAGCAAGGGCAAATAATGCTCACTGCTTGGCACCGCAAGTTCGTTGCCAGGCAAGCGATGGTAATTAATCAGTGCCTGCTCATTATCCGTACTTATCGCTTCGGCAATGGCAGCATCAAATGCCAGCGCCCAATCCGGCGCAGGGCCTTGCCCCAAACGCGCCAGATTATGCACAATATTGCCGCTACCAAGAATCAAAATCCCTTCATGCCGCAAAGGCGCGAGCGTGCGGGCTAAATCCCAATGTTGCGCAGGAGTTAAAGTTCGCGCCAAGCTTAACTGCAACACTGGCACATCGGCATCTGGAAACATATGCAGCAAAATACTCCATGTGCCGTGGTCTAACCCCCAGTCGGCACTCAGGCTTGCATTGGCTCCAATTAAATGCTGAATCCGCTCGGCCAGCGCCGGTGCTCCGGGTGCGGGGTAACGCTGTGCGAATAAGGCTGCTGGAAAGCCATGAAAATCGTGGATGGTTACCGGCGGATCAGTGGAACAGACACAGGGGTTGTTGGTTTGCCAATGCGCGGAAATACACAGAATCGCTTTCGGCTTGGCTATACGCTGGCCAAACGCCGCCCACGCCGCACTGAATGGGTTGTTGGCAATGGCGTTCATGGGGTTGCCATGGCCAATAAATACGGCGGGAAGTGCTGTGCTCATGATTCGCCTGCTGCTGATGACTCGCCAACCATTCTAGCCTAGCTCAACCTCAATACGTGGCTTGTGGTGCTAGCGCTTAGCAATCAATGACTTCTGGCACGTGAGCATTGTTGACTGCATGCGATAATGGCACATCATTCCATAAAACTTTTGCCATGAAACCGATCTTTTTTGCTGTACATGCGCTCGCCTTAGCAATACCCACCGCTTTGTATGCGCAGGTGGCAGCGCCGCTAACGATTCCGCATGTGGTTGGCGAGATGAACGTTGATGGTAAATTGGATGAACCATTTTGGCAGCAAGCCGCGGTGACTGAACTGCCGTTTGAAATAGGCCCAGGCGAAAATCTGACGGCCGCGGTTAAAACCAAGGTGTATATTGTTGATTCTGGCAAAAGCTTGCGCGTGGCGTTTCGCGCTGAAGATCCGGATCCGAAAAAAATTGTTGCCGTGTTGCGCGATCGCGACAGCGCCTACCAAGATGATTTTGTTGGCCTGAAACTCGACACCTTCGACACCCAACAGCGTGCCTTTGAATTTTTCGTTAGTGCCCGTGGCGTGCAGATGGATTTAACCTTTGACGAAAGCAATGGCAATGAAGACGATTCTTGGGATTCCATTTGGGATTCTGCTACCCAAATTGATGCGCAGGGCTACACCGTTGAATTCGACATTCCCTACTCTAGTTTAAAATTTAAACACTCAGCGGGCCCGCAACAATGGAATGTGCAATTTCTGCGCATTCGCCCGCGCGAAAACCGCTTTGTATATTCCAACTTCAAAGACGACCGCAACAACAAATGCAGCCTGTGCCAGCAAACTAAAATTGCGGGCTTTGAACATGCCGATCCGGGCAAAAATATTCTGGTGAATCCAACACTAACCACTGGTTACGGTCAGTCGCGCAATGGCCCGAACGATTCATTCAGCAGTTCAGGCACCGATATCAATGTTGGACTGGATGTCAGTTGGTCGCCTACCTCGAACAACACCCTGAGCGCAACATTCAATCCGGATTTCTCGCAAATTGAAATTGATGGCGCACAATTAAACGTTAATACCAATTTTGCCTTGTATTACCCCGAAAAAAGACCGTTCTTTTTGGAAAGCGCAGATTTCTTTTCAACACCGGTGCAATTAATTTACACACGCAACATTGCCGACCCAGATTATGGCCTGCGTGCCACCGGCCGCCAGGGTGAGCATACCTATGGCTTTTTTGGTGCCAGCGACACCGCCACCAATGTCTTGCGTCCGGGCCCGTATCGTTCGCGACTTGGGCAAATTGACGGCGAGTCGGAGGATCTGGTTGGCACTTACCGCTACAACCTCAACAGCACATCCAATATTGGCAGCTTAATCACCCAGCGCAGCGGCGATGATTACCACAACAGTATGGCCAGCGTGGATGGTAAGTGGCAAACCGGCGGACACACCTTTACCGGCCAGTTCATGCACTCCGACACCGAAGATGCACTCGGTTACCAAAGCACGCCATTCACCGGCAACGCCTATTTCGCCAGCTACCAATTCAGCGATCGCGAAAAATCTGTGAATATTCGTACCTTCCGCTACGACCCAGGCTTTCGCGCCGACATGGGCTTTGTTGGCCAAGTGGACTATGAAAAATCGGTGATTGGCGGCGGTTACCGTTGGTATCCCAAAAATCAGTTCTTCAACCAAATTTCGGTGTACAGCGATTGGGACATTACCCATCAAGTGAGTGTTGATCGCTTGATGGAGCGTGAGATTGAAGCAAATATTAGTGCCAACGGCAAAATGCAAAGCTATATTGAATTGGCGGGCGGCAACCGCGTGCGTTATTGGAATGGCGTGAATTACGATGAAACGTTTTATTCCACTTATAGCCAATTTACGCCATTCAAATCTTGGAAGTTTTCGCTGTATTACCGCGGCGGCGACCAAATCGATTTCCGCAATAATGACATTGGCCGCATCACCGATTTCGAACCCGGTGTGAATGGCACTATCAACGATAACATCAGCATTAATCTGAACTATATCGATGAAGCGCTGCGTCGCGATGGTGGCACGGTGTATCACGCTAAACTGCTGGACTCGCGCCTTTCCTGGCAATTCAACCTGCGCCAACGCCTGCGCTTGGCCATCCAGTACGGCACCACAGATCTCGACATGACTTTAGATAAAGATTATGCGCCAGGCGATGCCCGATCCGCGAGCTACACCGACGTTGGCACGCAACTGGTGTATTCCTATAAAATCAACCCGCGCTCTGTGTTCTATGCCGGCTACAGCGATAATTACAACGGCAGTGATCAGGACAATATCACTACGGATACCTACCAAACTGCACGTAGTTTATTCCTGAAATTTGGCTATGCGTGGCAGCCTTAATTGGCTTAAATTAAACGAGTGATTAAAGCTTTAATGTAATCTATCAGCTTTCGTTCCCATCACAATTATCACTAGACCAAGGCTCAACAGTAAACTCCAATTTTAAACTCGTATTCAGCACTTGTGAGTTGTTGAGTGTAAAATTCTGATAAGAAATTTTTCCCTGAATTGATTGACCAGGCGGTATTACGTATGCACACAGACCTTTGTTGCAATGACCATAATTATGAGGAATTGATAATAAAACCTCATTTTTAATTATTACTTTCGCTCTCCCAGGAGGTCCATATAATATTCCATTTGGGCGTGGCCATTGAGAAAATTCAATACAGATATTTCTGTTTGACCTTGATTTCAATTTCACATCAAAATATTTTTCTTTATGATTTTGCGACACTTCCAAGTCGTAATTACCATTAAAATCAACACCAGCATGGTGTGAACGAATATTACTACATGCAACAAGTAGTAATGACAATAAAATCATAATTCTTGATATACTTACCATTTTAACTCCAAGTATTAAGCTGACGCTCCAGAGATGAGCGCGAGTAAATTAAATACTCTACTGCTTAGAAAGATGCATTATGCCGTTGTTGGAGCTTATTTGTAGTTTACCTAACATATCCATGCCGAGCAGATTTACGTCTTTATTATTCTGCGTGGTGGAAACTACCGCATTTTCAATGCTAAATGGGCCAAACTGCAAGCTTGGAATAACGCCAACACAGCCATTCACTTCGCCATTGGCAGTGTTGAATACGGCTGGCTGGCAGTCTTTAATGCCCGCTTGCATGGCTAAATTGTAGGCAATAAAGGTGCGTGAAGCGCCGGTGTCGAGTAAAAAATTGACTGGCGATTTATTGACCATGCCGCGGATGTAATAATGCCCATCAGAGGCTTGCTGCAAGTCCACCGAGCCGTCATTCAACACGGTTTGACGGGTTTGATCGGGCGCGATAATGGCTTCATTGCGAATAAATACGGTGAATTGCTCTGGCTTCGCGCCGTTAGGCTGCATACTCAGCAAAGACGGCGTATCGGGGTGAAAGCTTATGCTTTGCTGCAATTTTTGGATGGCGCCATCTTTAAAGCCAAGGCCAAAACTGCACCACTGTTTGCCAACCGAAAACATCAGTTCGTAGCTGCCCGAGTCGATGCTGGTGGTAATTGTGCTTTTTGAATGCACATAAATCGATTGCAAGGGCACGGCTGAATTGGGTTCAGTGAACATAACCAACATATCAAAACTGTGTTGATTGCTCACTTCAAGCGACAAGCGCCCTGCGGCATGCGCGGCATTTTCTTTAACACTGTGCGTGCTGCCGTTGCTGGGTGCAATGGCATCGCAACGTGGCGCAATATTTTCTGCTGGCCGTGTTTGCACCGCCAGCACTTCATTCATTTTGCTTGGCGGCGATGGCGTTTTTGCACTGCGCAAAACACCCAGCAACACCAATGCGCCGAGTGCAACAATGCCCATATGCAGCCACGCTGGAGCACGCGACGCGGTTGTTGTGGTTTGCTGCGCTTGCGTTCGGCGCAGTTGTGCCGGTTGTTCGGTATCAATAATCTGTAAATTTTTGGGCTGTGCATCAAACTCTGGCAACAACTGATCAATAACCTGTGAGAGCGTGTGCAGCAACTCGCTGCCATCTTGTTTCGAGCACCATTGCCCGGCACGTACGCCGTATTCCGCGGAAACAGGTTCGCTTGCTAGCCAAATCACACCTGCCACAGGATTAAGATTCAGCACAATGCGCTTATGATTTTCGAATTCAATACGCAATACCCGCGCACTGCGAATGAGCACAATCGACCGGCCTTTAGACTGCAATAAGCCAATGATGTGATCTACAATTTCTGCACTATCGTCTGGTTGCATGGAAAGCGGCCAATGGGCGAGTCAATCCCATTCTAATACAGAAGCCTTATTGCGCCCTGCCAACGGTGCAATTTGCTGCAAATAAACCATGGCTGAATACGTTTTTACTGGCCTTGCGCGCTGCGTGTGTTGCCGGCTCGCTGAATCGTGCATACTTGTGCCGAATTCTTTATGATGTGGCGCGACAGTTTATGGATTTTATGCAAAAACCCAAACAAAATTCCATTCCCTATGAAATTAGTGGCAAACTGGAAAGCGGCTTATTCGGCAGTGTTCGATTTAGCGATAAAGACGTATTGAAGTTGCCCCAATAAATAAAGTGAAACCCATGAATCTCGTGTTTAAAACATCCGTCCTCTTGGCGCTAGCCACGTGTTCTCACCATGCCTTTGCTTGGGGCGCAACCGGCCATCGCAGCATTGCCTTGATTGCTGAGCAACATATGAATGCCAGCGCCTTGAAAAAAGCGCATGCCATTTTAGATGGACACAGTTTGCCGTATGTGGCGAATTGGGCCGATGAAATTCGCTCAGAGCCGAAGACCTATGGCTACACCTTCGATTGGCACTACACCACATGGCAAGACGACGACGCGCGCTTTCATGCAGGCCTTGAAAATAAAAGCAGCGGCTTTCTGCTTAGCCAAGTCAATCAGCAATTAACCGTTTTGAAAAATCGCGGCTCCAGCCAAGCCGAAAAAGCCTTTGCCTTAAAGTTTGTGGTGCATTTGCTTGGCGATCTACATCAGCCCTTGCATGTGGGCGGCGGCAACGACAAAGGCGGCAATGCCTGCCGTGTTACATGGTTTGGCAAGCCGACTAATCTGCATACCGTTTGGGACAGCGAGCTGATTGACAG
>JAYTVJ010000085.1:0-20511 GCA_043744535.1 Arenimonas sp. | reverse complement strand
GATTGAAGCGCTTTGGTCGAAACGGCGCATTCTTGAAGTGTATGTCAATGTGGTTGAATTTGGCGATGGTGTGTATGGTGCTGAAGCCGCGTCTAAGCGCTTTTTCGGCAAGCCAGCAGGTGCATTAAGCCGAACCGAAGCGGCCCGTTTAGCGGCAGTGCTGCCAAACCCAAAGCGTTATGATGTGGACAATCCTGGCCCTTATGTACAGCGTAGAACACGCGCGATTGAGCTGCAAATTCGCCGATTAGGCGGCCCGGGATATCTTCGCGAATGTTGTGCAAAGTGATTTTGCATATCGTCCAATCAGCGCTACACTAAGACTCTGCCAGCTGGGAGTTGCGCCATGAAAAATGTGTCTGCATTGCTACACGAAAAATCCACCCAGGTGTATAGCTTGCGTGCTAATGCGTCGGTGTTGGAGGCGATTCGCCTGATGGCCGAACAGCGTATTGGTTCTGTGCTGATTATGGAAAACGGACAATTGCAGGGCATTGTGACTGAACGTGATTACGCCCGAAAAGTTATCTTGTTAGGCCGCTCATCCAACGATACGGCTATTGCAGATATTATGAGTAGCCCGGTGTTAACCGTAAAGCCAACCGATACCGTAACGCACTGCATGACTTTAATGACCGAACATAAAATCCGCCATTTGCCGGTGCAAGAGGGCGAGCAGGTCGTTGGATTGATTTCCATCGGCGATTTAGTGAAGGCGGTAATTGAACAGCAACAAATCGAAATCAATCAACTACACAGTTATATTGCCGGCTAAGGCTTACAGCACCAAATAACTGATAGCCACAAAATGGCTGGCGCTTCCCGCTAACACAAAGCCATGCCAAATAGCGTGATTGTGTCTTATGCGTTCCATTAAATAAAAAATGGTGCCAAAGCTGTAGAAAAATCCGCCAATGCCAAGCCATACCAATTCTGGGGTGCCCACATTGCGCAACATGGGGCCAGCCGCAAACAGCACCATCCAGCCCATACCAAGGTAAATTAAAGTTGATACCAACTCAAAACGGCCGGTGAAAAACAGTTTGAAGATGATGCCGGCCAAGGCCAATGCCCAACTAATGCCGAATATCCACCAACCGCCGTCTTCTCGCATCGCAATCAACGTAAATGGCGTGTAGCTGCCTGCAATCAATACATAAATCATGCAGTGATCAAGAACCTGCAAACGCCCTTTGATTTTCGGCTCGTGCGTTGAATGGTACAACGTCGACGAGGTGTACAAGCCAATCAACGACAAACTGAATACAATTGCGCTAATAATCTGCCAACTATTGCCCCACAGCGAGGCCATGGTAATCAGTGCAACGCCGCCAATTAAGCTCAACACAGCACCCATGCCATGGGTTAGGGCATTGAAATATTCGGCGCGGTGATAATCAGGCTGCATGAGTCATCATAAGTGGCTTTGGTTACGTATTTACTCAGTCAATGGCAAGGGTGTGTGCGTGTTCGCGGGTGGCCAAGAATTGGATGTCTGGCCAGCGTTCGGTGATTAGCTGCAGATTAACACGCGTAGGCGCAATGTACACCAATTCGCCAGCGGCATCGACGGCCAAATTTTGTGCCGCTTTTTCGCGGAACTCTTCCAGTTTCTTGGCATCTTTGCAGCGCACCCAGCGCGCAGTACTAATGGAAATAGGCTCGAAGCTGGCATCCACTGAATATTCATCCTTCAAGCGATACGCCACCACCTCAAATTGCAAAGTACCGACCGCGCCTAAAATCATGTCGTTCGACATCAATGGCCGGAAATATTGCGTTGCACCTTCTTCAGAAAGCTGTGCCAAGCCTTTTTGCAGTTGCTTGAGTTTTAGCGGATCGCGCAAGCGCGCACGGCGAAACAATTCAGGCGCAAAATTTGGAATGCCAGTGAAGCTTAGTACTTCGCCTTGGGTGAATGTGTCACCAATGGAAATAGTGCCGTGATTATGCAAACCAATTACATCACCTGGGTAGGCAGTTTCCACGTGTTCACGATCAGAGGCCATAAACGTTAAGGCATTGGCGAGTTTGGCTTCTTTGCCCGTGCGCACATGAAAAGCTTTCATGCCAGCATCAAAGCGGCCCGAGCAGACCCGAAAGAAGGCTACGCGGTCGCGGTGTTGCGGATCCATATTGGCTTGAATTTTAAACACGAAACCGGAAAATGCCTGTTCTTCGGGTGACACATCGCGTACGGTGCTGGCGCGTGATTTTGGCGCGGGCGCATGTTCAACGAAGAAATCGAGTAACAATTGCACGCCGAAATTATTAACCGCCGAGCCGAAAAATACCGGCGTTTGTTGCCCGGCAAGGTATTTCTGCAGATCGAAGGGGTGCGAAGCGCCTTCAACAAGCTCTAGTTCTTCACGCAGTTCGGCCAACATGGGTGCGCCAATGCGCTCTAGCACGCCGTCATCGTTGAGTGAACTAAAAATAGTGGAATCTTGGCGCGTATAGTTTCGGCCTTGCTCGAATAAATGCACTTCGCCGGTTAGCAAATGCACCACGCCTTTCAAGCGGCTGCCCATACCAATTGGCCAAATCACCGGCGCACACTGAATGCCAAGCACCGATTCCACTTCATCGAGCAGCTCAATGGGCGAGCGGCCTTCGCGGTCGAGTTTGTTGATGAAGGTCATGATGGGTGTATCGCGCAGTCGGCACACTTCCATTAGCTTGATGGTGCGCTCTTCCACGCCTTTGGCGCAATCGATCACCATTAGCGCCGAATCAACCGCGGTTAGCACGCGATAGGTATCCTCGGAGAAGTCGGCATGGCCTGGTGTATCTAGCAAATTGATGATCCGGCCTTCGTACGGAAACTGCATAACCGATGAAGTGACAGAAATGCCGCGTTCTTTTTCTAGCGCCATCCAGTCGGAAGTGGCATGTCGCGCTGCTTTACGAGACTTCACCGAGCCCGCCATTTGAATAGCACCGCCGAATAACAACAGCTTTTCAGTTAAGGTGGTTTTGCCCGCATCCGGGTGCGAGACAATGGCAAAAGTGCGGCGACGAGCCGTTTGCTGTGTGTGTTCAGAAGTCATAGTGGCAAAGGCTGATAGCAGAGCCCAGATTATAGCATTTTGGCCTTAACAGGGCTTAAGCGCTTAGTTCATTCCATGCCGCTCTTGGGCTGATAATATGCAGTTTTCCTACTGGATGCAGTACCAACAAATCATCATCACCGCTAATTAGGCGAGTGGCGTCAGCTGCTATGGCTGTGCGGATGAACACATCATCATTTTTATCGCGGCTAAATGATTGCACACGCAATGCAGTAGGAATTGATGTCCATAGCGCGGATGCATTGAAGTCGTGTAGCAACTGTTTTCGGCGTTCAATGCTTAGGTAGCGGTCAAACTTTGCTTTCCAAAGCCGTGTTTCCAGCTCAGCAAAGCTTTCATCAGAAAACAATAAGGCGCCTTCGCGTAATATCCAGTCGACCAGTTCAGCGGGTATTCCTTTGGGTGAAAGGGCTGCTGAGAGCAGCACATTGGTGTCAACCACAACGCGCGAATACGCTGCGCTAAGCTCAGCTTTCATCGGCTAAAAGCGCAGCCAGCTGTTGTTCCGTTAGGCCGCTTTCTAAAGCGCTTTGCGCACTGGCTTGTAGATTATGACGCAATCGATTGGCATAGAATGCGCGCATGGCCTCGTAGTCTTGAGCGCTTACCATCACGCCAACGACGCGCTCGTGTTTCATCACACGCACTGGCTCGCGTTGTGCGCAATCGAGAAACTCACCGAAGCGCGTTTTGGCTTGATTTGCTGTAAAGGTATGCATTTTGCTCTCCTCATAATGGCCTCATTTTAAGCGAATCGTTCGATTTGGTCAAATCGCACGCCTAAAACCCCGGTTCTAAATCCACCAAACCATTCACACTGCGCATTTGAAAGGGAATACTGTTGAGTTCCATGCCGCTGTTAAGTTGTATGGCGAAATGCAGATGTGGGCCATGCGTGAAGCCACTATTGCCACTTTGCGCAATAACAGTGCCGCCCACAAGCCATAAACCGGGCGTAACCACAGCACTGTTTTGCATCAAATGCCCATAGACCGCCATGGTGCCGTCTTCGTGCAGAATGCGAATAATATTGGCATGTTCCATATCGGATTTGCGCGCGCTGCCGGTATCTGGGTATTGGTCTATCACTTCCATCACAATGCCGGTTCGTGCAGCATGCACGGGCGTACCAAGCGGAATATCAAAATCAACCGCAAACACATTCAGTGCATCGTTGTGGCTTGCTTGCCCATGGAAGCCCTGGCTGATAGACCAATGCGCATTTGCGCTAAACGGTAGTTGGTAAGTAAACGGGCTAGCTGTTGATGGACTGCCCGGAACGCTAGTTAGGGTTAAATGGTTTAGGCTTTGCGGGGGCAAATCGTGCGCTTGGAATGTACCTGGACCGTTAAGCACCGACTCAAACAACAGTGCTCCGGTTTTGCTGTCTTTAAGTTGCACTTGCACCGGGCCGAATAGTTGCGTTTGTATGCTGACGGTATTTTCCATGCTAAGCCGGTTCACTACCAATTCGGTTTGTGCGTGCACACTAGCCATTTGCAACACGCCTACAAGCAATGCAATGAATACACGCATCAGGCGCGCAATGAAAAATAATCAGCGATGGCTTCCGGCTTGTGAATGCCAAAGCCTTGCGCATGATCAACACCTAACTCACGCAATAACTGAAGTATTTCCTGTGATTCGCAGTGCTCGGCGGTGGTGGTTTTATTTAACACATGGGCAATGTCGGTGATTGAACGGATGATCGCTTTTGAAAGCTCGGAGCTATCTAAGTTGCGCACGAAACTGCCGTCAATTTTGAAAATATCTACATCTAAGTTTTGCAGATAATTGAATGAGCAAAAACCGGTGCCGAAGTCATCCAATGCAAAGCGGCAGCCAATACGACGAATATGTTTGATTAATGCTTGCGCTCTCGACAAATCGTGCATGGCATAGGTTTCAGTAATCTCAAAGATGATTTTATGCGCCGGAAAGCTTGAATCGCTTAATCGTTTGCGTAAGAATTCAAAAAAATTCTCATCCTCCATCGACGAAGCCGAAAGATTAATTGAACACGTTTGTACTAATGCCGCTTGCAGTGGATGTGTTTCCATCCAACCAAGCAATAAGTTAATTACATGACGATCAATCTTTACACCCAAGTGGAAACGTTCGGCGGCAGGAATGAAAGATTTTGGGTTTAACATTTCACCTGTTTGCGGATGTCGCATGCGAAGCAATACTTCAAAATTTCGGCCTTGCTCTGGGGTGGCTGAAAGTGAAAGAATATCTTGGCAATCTAATTCAAAACAATTCTGCTCAAGTGCTGTTCTAATTAACACCGCGGAGTGCATTGCTTCGGTTCGGTCTTGCAATTCATCGCTGTGTTGGTCGGATAAACAAATACGATTGCCGCCTAATTCTTTGGCTGTAAAGCAAGCCGCATCCGCCTGAGAAAGCAGTTGTGCGAAGTCGCCAATGCCAGGCTTAAGTGTGATTAAGCCTATGCTAGCTGTTGTCGATAGGATGTTGTTTTCCCAGCCAATCTTAAAAGACTCAATCGAGCTTAACACGCGTTGTGCGCGGTGCTCTGCTTCAGCGCCTTCGCATGCAAATAACAAGGCAAATTCATCGCCGCCAAGGCGGAAAACTTTGTCGCTTGGGTAAAGGCTTGCTGCCAGCATGGACGCAACGCCTTTAATCAGTTCATCACCGGCTTTATGGCTTGTTGTGTCGTTAACCACGGTAAAGTGGTCGAAATCTAAATACGCCAAGGTTTGTGCCGGGCCAATGCTTTTCAGTGCCTGACGCGCAGCGTCCTCAAAAGCAATTCGGTTTGGCAGGCCTGTTTCAAGATCTGTTGTTGCGCGTCGGATAATGCTGCGCATAGCAACTCGGTTTTCATGGCTGCTGGCCTGCAAAATAACTGGAAATAAAGAAATAAAGCAGAGAAAAAGCAAGAGCAAAATAATATCGTCAGCAGAGCTGGGCTGCGTGAAACCAGCAAATCCTAAGCCCGTCATGGTGCTTATAATGAGCATGGTTAATGTTTGTCCTGAAAATGTCCATGCTGGTTGAAATCGAATGGCGCTCCAAACCAATAATGCAATGGGCAAAATCGCCAGCACAAGGGTATAGGATGTGCCATTTAAACTACTAAAGAAAATGAAAGGATAAGATGCAAAAAGCAATAGGCACCAAATTATTTTTTCATTGGTAGAGCCATATCGGTCGTAAATTAAATGCTCTGGATTTTTTGATGCTGGTGCGGTTAATAAAAATAAAATGGGGCAGATACATAAAATGCCTAATAAATTACTAAAACTCCAAATTGCAACATTCAGCCCCCAATCGCTGAAGCTTGCTAATCCTGAAATAGCTAAGCCGAATGCACCAATGACCCCGCTGCTTATTGCCATTAGTGCGCTGGCGCGTAGTAATGCAAAAATATTTGATAGCGAAAGAAAAGATGTTGGCTTTTGGTTGCGTAAATAATAGGCCGCAATACTAAAGCCAATAACATTGCTAGCAATTGAAAACGGCAGGAAGAGCATAGGCACTGGGTAAATAAAGCCATGCATCAGCAATAAAGCAATGGCTAATGGAATGCTCCAGTACAAGCCATATCGAACAAAAAAAACAATGGCAAGCCCAGAGGCTGGCCAGAAAATAATGACTTGTTTGGCGTCAATTTTGAATGCAACGGCAAAATAGCTGAGAATTAAATACACCGCAATGAACGGCAGCACCCGTTTCCAGTTCAATGTTTGTCGTAGTGCATGCATTGCAAACCCCTAACTTTTCACTGCGTTGAAGAAGACTATCTCAGCATTCAATCACATTTACTGCTAATCCGCCCCGTGAAGTTTCCTTATATTTTTCCGCCATATCGCGGCCGGTATCGCGCATGGTTTTAATAACCTTATCCAAGGATACGCGATGTTTGCCATCGCCGCGCATGGCCATGCGGCTGGCATTGATGGCTTTTACCGAGCCCATGGCATTGCGTTCGATACAGGGAATTTGCACTAGGCCGCCGATTGGGTCGCAGGTTAATCCTAGGTTGTGTTCCATGCCAATTTCTGCGGCGTTTTCAATTTGCCCAAGGCTTCCGCCTAAGCACGCGGTTAAACCACCCGCGGCCATCGAGCACGCCACACCAACTTCGCCTTGGCATCCCACTTCTGCGCCAGAAATAGAGGCATTTTCTTTATACAAAATACCAATGGCCGCAGCGGTTAATAAAAAATCGTTGACACCTTTGCGGCTGGAGTTCGGGCAAAAGCGATCGTAATAATGCAGTACGGCTGGAATGATGCCAGCCGCGCCATTGGTTGGCGCGGTAACCACTCGTCCGCCAGCGGCATTTTCTTCATTCACTGCCAAGGCGTACAAATTAACCCAATCAAGTACCGTGAGTGGATCTTTTAAGCCAGCTTCAGGGCGCGATAATAATTCTTGCATCATCAATGGCGCACGCCGCGCTACTTTCAAGCCGCCCGGCAATACACTGGTATTGCGTGTGCCGCGTGCTAAGCAATTTTGCATAGCCAGCCAAATGGCGTCTAGCTCGGCAGTAATTTCAGCATCACTGCGCCACACGCGTTCGTTGGCCCACATTAGTTCAGCTATGGTAATGCCGTGTTTTTCACATTGCGCGATTAACTCTGCACCACTTTTAAAAGGGTAGGGCAGAATTGTGGTATCGGCGGTTATGCGGTCTTGCGCGGCTTCGTCTTGATTGACCACAAAGCCGCCACCCACTGAATAGTATTCGCGGGAACAAAGCTCCGTAGCATTTGCGTCAAACGCGCTGAAGCGCATGCCATTGCTATGAAAAGGCAGTTTTTGGCGTTTGTTGAACATCAAGTCAGTTTTTTCGTCGAAGCTAATGTGTTTCGTTGGCGATAAATGCAGCAATTTTTCTTTTCGAATTTTGCTTAACATCGGCTCAATTGTGTCGGGATCAATTAAATGTGGCCATTGCCCTTGCAGGCCAAGTAATACGGCTTTGTCTGAGCCATGGCCTTTGCCGGTTAGCGCTAAAGAGCCATACAATTCCACTTTAATGCGAACGCATGCATCAAGATTTTCAGCTTGCACAAGCCAGCGTTGCACGAAGCGAGCGGCGGCGCGCATTGGCCCAACGGTATGCGAAGACGAAGGGCCGATGCCGATTTTAAACAAATCGAATGTGCTAACTGCCATTTTATGCTGCCCATAGGCTAGAATCTTGTCACTATGATGCCAAATTCACCACCAAAATGCTCACTTTAATTCAACGCGATGATTGTGCGCTTTGCGATGAGGCGTGGGAAGTGTTGCATCAAGCCGGGGTGAGGGAGTTTGAATCGGTATTTATTGATGGTAATCCTGCACTTGAAACGCTATATGGCACGCGTGTTCCTGTGTTGCGCAATGGCCGGCGGGAGTTGTATTGGCCGTTCGACGCTGAGCAGATTAAGGCTTGGTTGGCGCTTTTCGGATAAGCACAAGCTTGGTGCTGACTTTCACCGCATTCGGCAACAGACTGATATCTTTCCAATCGCCGATGCCAACGTTGAAATCTAAACGGTTAACCGTTGCTTCGCCAACCAACACCGCGTTTTTATTTTGTTGCCAGCTAAATTGCAAATTAACCGGCTTGCTAATGCCGCGCAAGCTTAGTATGCCCTTGGCAATATATTTTCCATTGGTCAGCGCTTGAAATTGGCTAGCGGTGAAGCGTGCAGTCGCTGCTTTTTTTACATCAAAAAAGTCAGAGGTTTTCAAGGTGTCGTCGCGTTCAACATTCTGGCTGTTGGCACTGGCTAAATCGATGAGAACGTCAAAGCGGCTTTGGCCTAAATTTTTGGGATCGAAGCGAATCTGTGGTGTGAATTTGGTGAAACTGCCGCTGAACGCTTCGCCCTGAAAACGCGAGCTAAATGACAAGCTAGAACCTTTTGTCATCTGCCAATCTTGCGCTGACGCACCCGCGCACAAAAACAGACAACAAAGTGTCAATAATCGATTTAATTGTTTCATGCGGATTTCCCTAACATGCGCTTAAGCGTGTTGTCGCTAAGACGATAATGGTGATATAGCGCGGCGCCAGCATGCACCAACAATAAGCCGGCCAAAACATAAAATAAACTTTCATGCATATTGAGTGCAAAGGCTTTAATGGAAGGATTAAAGCCAGTGAATAATTTGGGTAAATTCACTACGCCAAACCATCGCAACGGGAACCCTGATGCTGAGCTGTATAGCCAACCACTGAGTGGCATAGCGAACAGTAAGCAATACATTGCGCCATGCACTGCTTTGGCTGCCAGCGTTTGCATACGCGGCGCTGAAATGTCGTTGGGTGTGCCCGCCAGCAGCCGCCAGCTCAGTCGCAGTAGCGTTAGCCCAAGCACCGTAATGCCGACGCTTTTGTGTAGCGCAAAAACCTGCATCTTAAATGCGGAGGTAGGCAATTCCGACATAATCAGCCCAACGATGGCCAAGCAAATGATTAACACAGCACTAAGCCAATGCAGGCCAATACTTACCCAACCCCACCGCTCGGCACTGTTTCTGATCATGGCTTTTTACTCACAGGTTGTGGGGAAGCTAGCGTTGCTTCTATGGCAAGATCAAAATGCACGCGGTCGCCAATCACGCTTGGCCATGCATCAATACCCAAAGACTTACGACTGATATTGCCGAATGCTTGCATGCCGAGTGTTTTTTTGAATGTGAGAGGATGCCGTTTATTGGCATTAATGATGGTAATGAATGTGATTGGCGCACTTTTGCCCGCTACGCTGAGCTGTCCATCAACTTCCAATAGATTTTCAGAGACAACACGAACAGCCGTTGATTTAAATGTGGCGCTCGGAAATTTTTCACTATGCAGCAGGCTTGTGCTAACTTTTTCGGTCCACTGTTTGTCGCCCATATCTAACAGGCTGAGTGGAATGCTGACTTCAACGTGTGAGTTGGCAATATTTTTTTCATCAAACCAAATCATCCCGCTTGGTTGCGATACCGTGCCGATGCTTGGCGAGAATTCGGCATGCATAACGCGAAAGGCAACGCGGGTATGCACGGGGTCAATGGCGTAGTATTCCTGTGCTGAAACGGATTGCACGGGCAGTGTGATTAGCAAAGCTGCAAGCAGTTGGTAAGTGAGATGTGTAGGCATATTAGCTCCTTAATCGTTCCTATCATAGACCGTTTTTCAAGCTTAGTAGCCCGCACTGATGAATTCATTATTCCAACCCTGCAACAAAATAAGCTTAACGCTGAAAATGCATTATGATTGCATTAAGGGTGCGTTTGATTAAACACTAGGGAAGTCTATGATGCGTCGTTGCTTGGTAGGGATTCTGATTTTTTTCTATACGCTAACCAGCTTGGCCCAAACGCCACTTGCTGGGCAGTCGCAGTTTCGCCAGCTCGACATTAAAGATGGCTTGCCGAATCAGCTGATATTCTCCATCGCCCAAGATAAACAAGGCTACATCTGGCTTGGCACCAAAGATGGCTTGGCGCGCTTTGACGGTGCAAATTTTAAAATATTCCGACATATCTCAGGCGATCAGCAATCGCTGCCCAGTAATTCTGTGCAGATGGTGCATGTGGATGCGAAAAATCGACTTTGGGTAGGTGTTGAAGGGTATGGGCTTTTGCAATTAAATCCAGAGACCGGTGTATTCACGGCAAAGGCATTGCTGCCCAAAACCGAAGACACGGCCTTAGACATTTGGGCGATGACTTCTGATGCACAAGGTTCGGTTTGGGTGGGTACCTATGGCCATGGCTTGTTTCGTCTACGCCCGGATGGTGCTGTGCAACATTTCATGCCTCATCCAGGCCAGCTCGGCCTGCCTGACGAAAATGTTTTGTCGCTAGCCCATGATGCAAAAGGTGTGCTGTGGATTGCTACCAGTTCAGGTGTTGTGAAGTGGCAAGATGAGCATTTTATAGCGTTCAATAATAATGTGCTCAGTTCAAAGGTGGTTATTAATCTAATGCCAGACCCCGTGCTTGGTATGTGGCTTGGCACCCAGTCTGGACTTAAGCGCGCTAGCCCCGAAGGCCTTGTCGATACGCCTGAATGGGCCGGCCAATTGAGCAATGCGAATATCATGGCCGTGTTAATGGAAAGCAATGGTGCGCGTTGGTTTGTATCAAGCCGTGGCTTGAATCGGCTACAAGATGGCAAGATTGAGATCTTTAATCGTGACAGCAATTTTTTGACGGCATTTCAAGACCGAGATGGTGGGTTTTGGTTTGGCAGTGAGCAAGGCCTGCTTCGGCAGCCTGAATCCTGGCGTTTCTTTAAAACGTATTTGGATCAAGACAGTGCAGTAGGCCTGCACAATAAAATTCCCATCAACTACCAAGCACTCAACGATGGCAGTATTTTATTTGTAGGCAGGCAAGGGGCGGTTGATCAGTATTGGCCGCAAACGCAAACACTAAAGCAGCTTAGCTATCAGCCACCCGATGGCATTCCTAAAAATCCGAGCTCGGTGTTACTCGATAACAGTGGCCAGCTTTGGATTGGTTCGCGCCTTGAATTGATGCGCTTAAAGCAAGGCGCCAGTATTCCCGATGTATGGAATACCCAGTCTGCTGAAAACCCCAGCCTGCTTGGCCCAGCAAAGCATTTACTGCAAACGCCCGACGGCTTAATTTGGATAGCATTTTATGGTGGTGGCATCCAAGCGCGTACGCCCGATGGCCACGTGGTGCACACCATCACACCCAAAAGTAATCAAGGCCTGAAATACCCCGACCCAGAGCAATTATTTATTGGCCCAGACAAGCATTTGTGGCTGGTTGGTGGAGAAGGCGTGTTGCGTTGGAGTCCGTCACAAAATCAATTTTTACACGTGCCAGGCTCGCCCAAAGAACGTGTATTCAGCGCCCATGTGGTGGCTCCGCAAACTCTTTGGCTTGGCCGCTTAGGCGCACTTGATGCGTTTCAATGGCAGGCCGGTACGCTACATAAAATTCGTTCCGTTGCCGGCGATGAAGGCTTGCCTGCGGTTGAGGTAAGTGGTATCGCCAGCGATGCATCGGGTGCGCTTTGGCTAACAAGCTCGCGCGGTTTAATGCGTTACGATCCGCTGTTGGAACGGGTTCGTGTGTTTGGTATTAATGATGGTTTGATCAGCCAGGAATTTGATTTGCAAGCGCCTTATATTGGAGCCAATGGCAATGCTTTGGCACTCAGTAAAAGTGGCGTGGTTGGTTTTAATCCGAGTGAAATGGCAGCAATGCCCGTGCCATTGCGCTTAATTATTGAGCAAATCAGCATACGGCGCGATGAAGATCAATTATTTTTAAACAAAGCCAACACCATTGTGCTTCAGCCAGAAGATCGCGATTTAAGCATTGAGGCCATTTTGCTGAATTTTGATGATGCTAATGCGCATCGCTACCGTTCGCGTTTGTCCGGCTACGACCCCGACTGGGTTGAAATGGGCGTAAGTGGTAAACGGGTTTTTTCAAAATTACCGTATGGCAATTACCGCCTTGAGCTTATTGCAGCAAGTGCGGAAGGGGTTTGGTCTAAGCCGGTGGTTTTAAAAATCACCGTGCTTCCGCCGCTATGGCGAACGTGGTGGGCGTATGCCTGCTATTTTATCGCTACGCTGGCTTTACTTTGGATTGCCTTGTATAGCAATCGTCGGCGCTTGAAATTCAAGCATAAGCAGCAGCTTGAAATGCAGGAGCAGCAATTATTACTTAAAAACTCCGAAGCAAAATCGCAATTCTTGGCGAACCTTGGCCATGAAATTCGCACACCCATGACCGGCGTACTGGGCATGGCTGAGCTGTTGTTAGCGGGCGATTTACCGGACAAACCCAAATCGCAAGTCAGTGCCATTAAAAAAGCGGGCGAACATTTATTACGGCTGATGAATGATGCGCTTGATCTGTCAAAAATTGAAGCGGGGCAGTTTGAACTAGATTCGCACGTATTTCATTTGCCAAGTATGTTGCAAGAGGTGCAGTCTTTATTATCGCCTTTAGCGACCAATAAAAAATTACGTTTTGAGTGCCATATTGAGCCTGATGTGCATACGCATTATTGCGGCGATTCAGGCCGTATTCGGCAAATACTGCTTAACTTAGGCAACAATGCGATTAAATTCACAGACAGCGGTTTTGTGATTATTAAAGCGCAGCGCTTGTGGCCGAAAGGCCTGATGTTGTCGGTGGTTGATTCTGGCCCAGGGATGAAGCAAGAGCAACAACAAAAACTTTTTCAGCGTTTCGTGCAGGCCGATGGTGTGCGAACCACGCAGCAGTATGGTGGTAGCGGTCTTGGACTGGCTATTAGCAAAGAGCTGGCCTTGTTAATGGGCGGCGATATCCAATTATCCAGTGAGCTCGGCCATGGCTCCACTTTTACGCTCAATATCCCGTTGCAAGCTGTTGAGCCAACGCAGGGCGTTGAGCCAGACGCGAGTAAAGTAGAAGCTAGCTTGCGTATTGAATCGAAGCGTATTTTATTGGTTGAAGACGACGAAACTATTCTTCTGGTGATTAGCCAGTTGTTGAGTAGTTACGGCCATACACTTTGTGGTGCAAAAAATGCACTTGAGGCGTTGTCTCAAACAGCCAATCATGCGTTTGATCTGGTATTTTGTGATATTGATTTGCCTGGTATGTCAGGCTTGGAGCTAGCTAAACTTTGGCGTAGTCAAGGCTTGCGCTGCCCAATCGTTGCACTCACTGCCAGAACTCAATCGGATATTGAACAATTGTGTATACAGGCAGGTATGGATGCGTTTTTGCGTAAGCCCGTGAGTGGGCAGCAATTGCAGCAGACAGTGATTTTGTTGTGCGCTGATTAATTCAGCGATGTTTGCCCTGCAATGAATTGCCAGGTTCGAGTGATGTAAAGTGTTTCAGGGTTTTCGGCAGTGTTTGGCAGGCTTGCAAAAGGTTCGGCGAGCCGCACAATTTTTACCGCCGCGCGATCAAGCACTTTATTGCCACTGGATTTCACAACGGTTATGTTCTCGATAAGTCCATTTTTTCGTATAGCAACGGTTAAAATCAATTGTCCGCTGAGTTGATTAAGCAAGGCCTGTTCTGGGTAGTTAGCATTGCCAACGCGCTCTACTTTGCGAACCCATTCATTCATGTATTGGGCGTAAATATATTCTTGGGTGCTGGCCGTAATAAATTTCTGCCGACTTTTCTTGGCTTGCAAACGCTGCTTTTGGCTGTATTCATTGGCGAGCTTGGCCAACGTTAGGCTTTGCTCAATCAGTTCTTGGCTAATGGGCAGTGCTGCGGTGCTGGTTGGTTTTTGTTCTTGCGCGCGCTCAGTTTTGTATTCGCTTGGACGCTTGCTGGTTATGGTGCGCTGAATGGCGTCAGGCTCAGGCGCTGTCTTTTGTGCTTGCAGATTTACCGGTGCTTCGCCTGGATTAATCTGTGGCAGCTGCGATAGCTGGTTATCAATGGGCCGTTGTGCTTTATCACTACTGCCGCCACCTTGATTATTGGCTTGCGCTAGAAAATCGGCGTGCTCTGGCCTGCTGTTGCTGGTGGTTGGGCTCAGAATAACATCCAGGGTAGGCGAAACTGGCGCCGCTTTATTCAGCGTAAAACCAACACCTAAAACAATAACCCCAAATACAATCGACGACAGAATGAACGTGCCCGTGAGTCGATCTTGTGAGGTAATTTTCTTGCGCATTATTGAGCGAGTCTGGCTTCAATGGCATCAAATAACAAGCCTGCAATATTCAGCCCGAACTGTTTATCCAGCTCGCGGACGCACGTGGGGCTGGTCACGTTAACCTCGGTTAAATAATCACCGATGACGTCTAATCCCACAAAAAGCATGCCACGTTCCTTCAGCCAAGGCCCAACCTCGCGGGCAATCCATACATCACGCGCCGATAAGGGCTGGCCAATGCCTAACCCGCCAGCGGCTAAGTTGCCGCGGAACTCGTCACCCTGCGGAATGCGCGCTAAAGCATATGGCACAGGTTCGCCGTCGATCAGCAATATCCGCTTGTCACCTTGCGTAATTTCGGGAATGTATTTCTGTGCTAGCGCCAAATTACCCGATGCCGTGAGGGTTTCTAGAATTACATTGACATTGCTTTCACCATGCCGAATACGGAAAATCGACTTGCCGCCCATACCATCTAAGGGTTTAACCACCACATCGCGGTGTTTTTCGATAAAGGCCTTATGTTCCAGTAAGCTCCGGCTGACCAATGTTTCAGGGCAACATTGCGGAAATTGCAGGGCCGTCAGCTTTTCATTCATGTCGCGCAGGCCTTGCGGATTGTTGACCACCAAAACCCCTTCACTCTCGGCAATGGACAGAATTTGGGTGTCATAAAGGAATTGGTCATCCACCGGCGGATCTTTGCGCATCAATACCACCGACACTGTTGCAAGCGCTGTTTGTTCGAATTCGCCTAATTCAAAGTACTGATTTATATCAGTATTTACCTTCAGTGAGGCAAGCTGGCCATAGGCCTTGGTGTGCTGGATGCTGAGGCTGCCGGGCGCAATATAGTACATTGCATAGCCGCGCCGTTGCGCCTCTAGCAACAGCGCAAAGCTGGTGTCTTTGGCAATATTAATCCGCTCAATAGGGTCCATGACGATGGCAATTGATTTTTTCATACTAATTCCCGCGCGGGATATCCTGAGTTTATGGTAGATTGAATGCATAAAATAGCTTGGCTAAACCTGATTCATCCTATTATTATGTCAGATGATGGCTTTTTGGTTAGCTATTTGCATTATTGAAGATTTGGGGATTTGGATGGAAAACACACAACTCAATGGTTTGCGAGTCATGGTTATTGATGACTCAAAAACCATTCGTCGCACGGCTGAAACATTGCTGACCAAGGAAGGCTGCTCGGTCATGGCTGCTGTGGATGGGTTTGAAGCGCTGGCAATGATTTCTGATCATCAGCCACATATTATTTTTGTTGATATTATGATGCCGCGTTTAGATGGTTACCAAACCTGCGCATTGATTAAAAATAATCAGCAGTTCAAAAATACGCCAGTTATTATGCTGTCCTCGAAAGATGGCTTATTCGACAAAGCGCGTGGCCGTGTGGTGGGTGCAGAACAATATTTAACCAAGCCATTTACACGCGACGAATTGTTATCGGCAATCCGTCAATTTGTCTCTCAAATTAAGGTCTAAGAAATGGCAGCTAATCAATCCATCTTCGCAAGATTGCAAAATTATGAGCGCCGCTCAATTAACCATGTAGCCGCTGCGCCGGAAGTTTCCGAAGAAGCAGGGCATTGGCGTGCTGTTGCGTATCGAATTGGTAAATACTTATTGGCCTCGTCATTTGATCAAGTCATTGAAATTACAAGCATTCCGCCAATGACTAATGTGCCGCGCTCTGAGCCATGGCTGCTCGGCGTAGCCAATTCGCGCGGTAATTTGTTGCCTATTGTCGATTTTAAATTATTTATTTTTGGTGAGCGTACTCTGATGCATGATGGTCAGAGAATGCTTGTCATTCAACAACCCGGCGGCATGGTAGCTGTTGTGGTTGATGAGCTATTTGGTCAGCGTTTCTTTAATGATTCCCAGTTGGTTGATGAAGCTGGTGGGTTTGCTGAAGGGCGTTTAGGCCATTTTGTCAGTAAAGCGTATAGCGCTTTCGGAAAAACTTGGGGGGTTTTTGACATGGACCTATTAACTCGGACGCCTGAATTCAGGCATGCTGCCGCTTAATTGCATCATTAAAGTAAGGATTAAATTTAGCCATTATGAGTACTAATCTTCGTTCATTTATCGATAAGCTCGGCACCTATAGCCAGAAATTCTGGATTATTTTGTTGCTTGTATCCATCGCGGTTTTCGCCGCTAACTATCTTGCTTCAACCTACTACAGCGCCCAGGAAAGTAATGCCAAAGCGTTGAGTTCGGAGTTGCAGGTGTTGTCACAAAAGCTTGCCAAATACTCGAAAGAGTCTGCATCCGGTAATGCGGATTCGTTTGCTGAGTTCAAAGAAACCAAAGAACGAAGCGCAGAAGTTGTGGCAACCTTAACGAAAAGCCACAATGTGATGGGTGCTCAAGGCGCCTTGGCGCAAGTTGGCAAAACATGGGCCACCATTGCTAAAAACTCCGACCAAATCCTGAAAAGCGAAAAAGAAGTGGTTAGTTTGGCCAATACCGCCAACCAATTCACTGCGCGCGTTCCCTCGCTCTCAGCACGTTTGAGTGAAGTGGTGTCGGCGATGTCGGATTATTCAGCACCTGCTGCCCAAATTAACTTAGCCAATCGTCAAATTGTGTTGGCCGATCGTATGGCGCGACGTGTAACAGAAGTGGTCGCCGGCGGTGAAAAATCAGTATCTTCAGCAGATGCACTCGGCCGCGATACGGCCGTGTTCTCGCAAGTGTTGAATGGCCTTAAGTCGGGCAATCCGGATTTGAATGTGTCTGCCGTAAGCTCGCCAGCAGCAATGGGTTCCGTGATTGCAGCTGGGCAATTATTTGCCGAGTCTGAAACAGAAATCAAAGCCATTTTGGATGCTTCAACCAATATGTATGATGTGCATCAGGCTGAAAGTGCTATTTCCTTAGATACTGCGGTTTTGCTAGAAGACAGCGAAAATTTATACAAAGCCTATAACAACATCAATTTGCGTCGCGTTTTTCCAAATAGCTACTTAACCTTGGTCTCGTCAGTTGCCGCATTGGTTAGTATCTTTTTCTTGCTGATCGGAACATTCCGCTCACAAACAGTGCAGTTGTCTAAATCTAAAGAAACCAACCAACAACAACAACAAGCCATTATGCGTTTGCTGGACGAAATCGATCCGTTGTCAAACGGCGATTTAACCACCAAAGCCACGGTGACTGAAGATTTCACCGGCGCCATCGCAGATGCAATTAATAATACTGTGGATGAAATGCGCTTATTGGTAGGTACCATTAACGACACCTCGGTGCAGGTATCTGCCTCAGCCCAGGAAACCCAAGCAACGGCCACGCAATTGGCTGAAGCGGCAGAGCATCAGGCGCAACAAATTAAAGCAGCTTCTCATCAGATGACGCTTATTGCTAGCAACATTGATGACGTGTCAAAGCGTTCAGCTGAATCCGCAGACGTGGCAACGCGTTCGGTGCATATCGCCTCGAAAGGTGCCGATGTTGTACGCCAAACCATTAATGGTATGGATAATATTCGCGGCCAGATTCAAGAAACCTCTAAGCGTATTAAACGTTTGGGTGAAAGCTCACAGGAAATTGGTTCAATCGTGGAGCTGATCAATGATATTGCCGAACAAACCAATATTCTTTCTTTGAATGCAGCCATTCAGGCCGCGTCCGCAGGTGAAGCGGGCCGTGGTTTTGCCGTGGTGGCCGATGAAGTGCAACGTTTGGCAGAGCGTGCGACGAATGCTACCAAGCGCATTGAGTCTTTGGTTCAGGCCATTCAATCCGATACCAATGAAGCTGTGAGCTCGATGGAGCAAACCACTGCTGAGGTGGTTGCGGGTGCACGTTTGGCTGAAGATGCGGGTCTTGCATTGGGTGAAATTGAAACTGTTTCTGGCGATTTGTCGAAATTGATTCAAGACATTTCGCATGCATCAAAACAGCAGTCTGTTTCTGCCACGAGCATTTCCGAAACCATGACCAATATTCAGGAAACCACAACACAAACCTCGCAAGGCGCAAGCCAAACCGCGGATTCTATTGGTAACTTGGCAAATTTGGCCGCTGATTTACGTCGAAAAGTTGCGAACTTTAAACTGCCAGGTTGATCTGGTTTAAATGAGCGCAGGTTTGCGGAGTAACTTGATTCGAATTTGCAAGGGTTTTGCATGAAATTACTGAGCCCAATTGACGTGACGGTGTTGACCTGGTTAAAGCCAGAGCTTGACAGTACCCTGCACCAGGCACGCAATTGTTTAGAACAATATGTAGAAGAAGGCCAAGGTGTTGCTGCGCTGCGTGAGTGTAGCCAACACTTGCACCAAGTTGCCGGCATTCTAAATATGGTGGAGCTTACCGGCGCCGCTCGGCTTGCTGAAGAAATGGAGCAGTTATCTGCGCGTTTAGCAGAAGACAGCACGCAAGCCAGTGAAAACGCATTTTCGCTGTTGATGCAGTGCATTGTTCAATTGCCAGACTATCTTGAGCGGCTTCAAAACGGCCACCGTGATGTGCCGGGTGTTTTATTGCCGCTAATTAATGAATTGCGCTCAATAGGCAATCATCCGCCATTGACCGATGAGTCGGTATACACCGCTGCCACACAATTGCCTATTCCAGAACATGCGCTTGAAGACATTCTTTCACACGCCAGCAAGAAAAGTTTCGGCGAGATAGCCTTATTGTTTCAATCACATTTATTGACTTGGTTGCATAGCCCCGAAGACAAAAGTGCAGCCAAACAACTAGCCACCGTTTGCGAAGAAATCATTTCGCATTGCCAGGAAGATGCCAGTAAAAAGCTGTTCTGGGTTGCCATTAGTTTGTTGAATGCGATTGCCGATGGAAAAATTGAGCCAACAAAAGCGCTTCGATTAGCATTAACTAAAATTGATCAGGAAGTAAACTACATCAACAACAAAAGTATGGGTGAGGCACGGCAGAATTCACCTGTGCGCCTTACTCAAGAACTTTTGTATTTTGTGTCGCAGTCGTCTGATGCAACGCCGCAATTAAGGCAGGTCTACGATGCCTTTGAGCTAGCCCAAAATATTCCCGATGAAGAAGAAATTAAGCATGCGAAGAGTAGTTTGCTCGGCAGAAATAACGCGCTACTACAAAGTGTTTCTGCAGTCATAAAAGAAGACATCCTGCGCGTTAAAGATGCGCTAGATATGAGTATCCGAACGAAAGATGCAAAACCTAGTGATTTACATGACTTGGTCGATGTATTGTCTCGCATTGAAAGCACATTGGGTTTGATTGACGCCAATGAAGCAAAAAGTTTAATACAAAAAAATAAAGCCACTGTAAAAGCGCACGTTGAAGGAGTTGAGCCATTAAGTGAAGCGGCGTTGATGGATATTGCCAAGTCGTTGCTTTCTGTTGAGCTCATGCTTGACCATAAAGTGGCCGATATTTCAGGCCGTAAGCAAGCAAAGTTAGCTAGCGATTTCTTATCGTCTTCGCAATCACACCAATTATTAGATGCATTGATTAGAGAATCAATCGTTAACTTTACGCTTGCTAGACAAGCCTATGTCGCTTTCGTTGAAAGCTTTTGGGAACATGCCCAGCTCGCTAGCATACCCATGCTGTTAAAGCAGATTTCAGGCGCATTAGCAATTCTAGAATTCACGCCAGTTTCCAGTTATATCGATGCAATCAATGCTTATACGCGCGTTGAGCTGATGGAAAGAAACAAAGTGCCCAATAGCGTGCAAATGGAGCGCTTGGCTGAAGTGTTGGCAAGCTTGGAATACTATCTTGAATCGGTACGTGATCGCCGCCCAAATCGCGAGCGTATTCTTGAAATTACCGAGAAAAGTTTGG
>JAYTVJ010000084.1:0-1702 GCA_043744535.1 Arenimonas sp. | reverse complement strand
CGCCATCAAAGTTGCGTTGCAGGCCGCCTAATTCCAAATCCCAATTGGTGCCACCGGTGCTCATGTCGGCAACCGTGGTCACGCCATTGAAATTCAGGTACTTCCGCGTTTTGGCAAAACCAATATCTACTCGTGCTGGATTAAGTAAATAGCCGGCGAGCGCAGGCACGGCAACTTTGAAAAATCCATCTTCAAAAAAGTGGCCATTGGCCCAATCAACTTGCGGGTTACCTTTAACTTTTTCTTCTGACAGACCTTTGCTTTCTAAGTATTTCAACATGGGTGTATTGAAGTAGGCTTCATGTGTTGAACGATGCCAAACAAATATTGGATAGCTGCTAGAGATACTATCCAACAATGCGCGCGACATCTCACCATGAAATGTTTGTGAGTAGCCTCATGTAATGAACATCGGCTCGGTTTTCGGTGCGGCAGCAAACGCGGCTTTCAAGGCAGCCACATAATTATCATGGCCAAGTGTAGCCGGTGTTTTTTCGCCCATCACATCCCAAGGTTCTGGCGTAATCCATTTGGTGCCAAACTGTAAAGCGCCCAACATGGGATGCATGTGTGGATCGATAAGCCCTGGTGTTAAGATTTTGTCTTTGAACTGATTATTAACAGTATATTTTTTATCTTTAAGCCAAGGTTGCAAATCTTGCAGCGAACCAACGCTAAGTATTTTGCCATCGCGCACCGCCACTGCTGTTGCGCTTGGGCGGGTTGGGTCCATGGTAATAATTTTTTTAGCAATAAATACCGTAACATCGCCAGTATTTTCTTGCGCGCTGGCTTGGCTAGCCGCACACATAATTAGTGAAACGAACAAAGCAGACTGAATAAACGAACGCATATACCTTCCCCTAGGCAAACATAAACATACTATACGCCAAACTATTAATTTCAGCTGTGAGGTGAATGTGAAAGAGCGTTTCGTACACGGTGATGTTGTTTCTGGTTTGCTATGTATGCATGAGTCAAACTTAAAACTACCGCCTAAGAAATTATTTAACATCAGTCAGCTGCCAATGCGTGCCAGCCAGTAGCCGCATGCGGTGTTTGAAGGCAGCGCCATTGAGTGTAGTGTTGGCAAGTAGCGAAAAGCTTAAATCATGCTGTGTGCCAGTCACTTTTGCATTAGCATCAATCGCTAATAATTCGTGTTCAACAAATTCTGCATCTTCTGGGTCCAAGCTTGCAAGCCAAGATTGGATATAGGCTGAATTACTTAAGGCGCGCTGCAACTGCGCCGCAAATTCCTGTACGCCATGCGCGCTGAAACTGAGCGCATCAATGCTGCCACGTGCTAATTTGGGATCGGGTAGGGAAATGTAAAATTTCATAATGCCTCAAACGAAGAAAGCGCCGAATTCGGCGCCTTCCAGTGTAGCAAGTTGCTGGGCAAATTAATCGCCTTGTGCTTCCATGCTGGGCCCATATTCTTGCCCAACACTTAAGCCGGTTTGTTGCTGGTTAAAATAAAATACCGGCGCTGGCCGATTCTTGCCGCCAATCTCGGCCATCGTTGTGGCATCGAATAACCGACCATTAACCATCACATACGCCGTGTCGATGGTGTTCTGGATGTTATCGAGCGGATTGCTGTTGGTAATCACGAAGTCGGCGCGTTTGCCTGCTTCAATAGAGCCAAATTCCGAGGCAAAGCCAAGATGGTCGGCACCGTCAATGGTGGCAGCCCGCA
>JAYTVJ010000083.1:0-20678 GCA_043744535.1 Arenimonas sp. | reverse complement strand
GCGCCGGCGACCGAAAACAATGGCTGGAAACCAAAGGCGATTTGGCGTCGTTGGAAATTTAAACCCAAACATGTAGGGGCGCATCGCGATGCGCCCCTACGAATCCGTGTAATTTTAATGGGCGAACACAAGGTTCGCCCCCCACATTAATCGATAAAATCCAATGCGACGCGTAACATTTGTTCAATCAAATTTTGCACCGGCGCGGCTTTTTCGGCATCAAATGCGGTCATGGTTTCATCCATATAGGCGCTTTGCACCAGTTCCAGTTGGAAGGCGTAAATGCGCTGATCGGGTTGCGCATAATGGCGGGTGATGTAGCCGCCTTTGAAGCGACCATTGCTAACCCAGCTGTATTGCGGCTGCGCGGCCAAAATTTGTTCAAATTTTGCCAATAGTTCATTCGGAAAACTTGCGCCACTTGCCGTGCCAAGATTGAAATCGGGCAGCTTGCCTTCAAATAAATACGGCAATTCTGGGCGAATGGAATGCCCTTCCCACAACAACGCTTTACCATGTTGCTGCTTTATGCGAGTAAGCTCAGCATGCAGGGCCGCATGATACGGCTGCCAATACTGCGCACGACGATGCACAATATCATTATGTGTGGGTTGTTGGCCATCAAGATATATGCTTTCACCGCTAAATGCATTTACTGGACATAAGCCGGTTGTATTTTGCCCCGGATACAAAGACACATCATCAGGCGAGCGATTTAAATCGATCACATAACGCGAGTAGCGCGGCTTAAGAATTGATGCGCCCATTTGTTTAGCGAAGGCATACAGCTGATCAACAAACCAATCGGTATCCGGTGCGGAATGCGCAAACGGTTTCAATGTTTCGCGAATAGCGTCTGGAATTTCAGCACCGTTATGCGGCAAGCTCACCAACAGCGGCACGGTTCCTTGCTGCAGTTCAAAGGTATACATCAGAATCGGCTAGCACTAAATGGTTTTACATCAACACATGGCGTTTGCCCAGTGATTAACTCAGCAATTAATTTTCCAGTGATTGCGCTCATACTCATGCCGAGCATGCCATGGCCGGTGGCGAGAAAGAGGTTTTCGTGTTTCGGCGATCTGCTAATAATCGGTAGATCATCGTACGTCATTGGCCGCCAGCCAAACCAACGCTCGCGCACTTCATCGCCAAATGGTTCATGCAAATATTCGTGTGCGCCACGCTCTAAGGCGGCAAGGCGTTTGGCATTAAGTTTGTCGTCGAAGCCAGAAAATTCCATGGTACTGCCTAAACGATAACCGTCGGGCCATGCGGTAACACACACGCTACGCTCAGAAAGCACTAAGGGTGTTTTTGGCATTAATTCCGGTTTGGAATAGGTAATCGAATAACCTTTACCGGGCTGGATGGGAAGATTAAGATCAATACTTTTCGCCAAGGCCGACGACCAAACGGCCATCGCCATCACCACTTCATTGGCTGCATAATTGCCTACATTGGTTTGCACCGATTGAATTTTTCCAGCGAAGCAATGCAAGGCCTGCACCTCACAATGCTCCTCAATCACACCGCCCAGTTCACGCACCACTCTGGCTAATTCGGCGCAATACGCATCGGGGCGAAAATGCGCATCATCAGGGAAAAACACACCGCCCACCATGCTTGGCTTTAAAGCCGGTTCGCGTTGCGCTAATTCTGACGCATTCAACACCTCAGAACGCACGGCACATTCGCGCAGTAAGGGCAACTCGTGCAACATCTCGTCTAAGCCTTGTTGCGTGTTGAACGCATACATCACGCCTGATGCGGAAAATGCGCAATCCAGCTGATGCTGTTCAATCGTTGTTTGCAGCAATGCGCGAGAACTATTCAGCAAACTGGCTTTAGCAAAAGCACTTTGGCGCATATCTTTTACATTACAGCGCAATGAAAACCGCAGCAGCCATTCCAGCAAGGACAGATCCGTAGATGGCTTCACATAAAAAGGCGCATCAGCTTGCGTCATGTATTTCAGTGCTTTGCCAATCATGCCTGGCGCCGCTAAGGGAATGGCATGGCTTGGCGTGATGGTGCCGCAATTGCCGTGCGAGGTTGCGCCGCCCAGTGTATTTTTTTCGAGTATTCGAACGCTGCGCCCTTGCTTCAGCAAAAATAGTGCGCAGCTAAGCCCAATAACACCGCCGCCGAGGATAAGTACATCTTGCTTCAGATTAGACATGAGGTAGCTACTATGAATTCAAGCTCTATAATACAAACTTTGGCCGCTTGCCGTAAGTCAGCCAGCGCCAAATGTATTCCATTGGCCCCAAGCTGTAGCGTTTTAGCCACCATGTGCTGAACAACGCCTGCACAATAATCAACACGATGGCAAACGGAATATGCCAAGCACGCGGCAATTGTTGATAAAAACCGAAACCATAGCCATTAAACAACAGTGTGCAAATAATCGATTGCAGTAAATAATTGCTGAGCGCCATTCGACCTAATGGCGCCAATTTTGCCATCGCGCGCTGCAGGCGCGGCAATGGCCAGAGGCTGCGGAATAGGAAGAAATAGCCAAGGCACATGAGCAGGCTGCCTATGGCATTCAGTACAAATACTTTTGCGAACACAGGGCCACCAGCCAACGGATTCACTTCTGGTGCCACACCAACACCCAGCCCCGTGATTGCAAGTCCGGCAAGCCAGAGCAACATTGCATTGCCGAACGCCTTGGCGCTGAATTCAGCCGGAGGCAGTACTTTACCCGTGCGGTAAAGGCGCGCCCCGAGCGCGAACATAGCAATCACCATCGGCAGAAAAATGACATTGAATGCCATGGCACTGAGCAGCTCTTGCACGCGCCATTGCAACACTTCGGCATAACGGCCATGCGCCATCACGGCAGCCTCTTTGCTAATTTGCGTAAGCAAATCTTGGCTAGCCGTTTCCGATGTTCCGCCGTATGCACCCGATAAGCCAATTAGCAGAAGCGTTGAGCTATAGAGCAAAACAATGGTGGGGATTTTTGGCGCGCTGGGCTGTTGAAAAAACAACAACAATCCGAATCCAGCCAATGCATAGACAAGCAGAATATCGCCTTCCCAAATGAGCAAAGCATGTAGTAAACCAAATACCAATAAAGCCAAAAGCCGACGCAGGTACATGCTCAGAAAATCGGCGCCGCGCGCCTGCAAACGCTCAGCCATTACTGCAAAACCGACCCCGAACAAGGTTGAAAATAATGTCCAGAACTTGCCTTGCACAAAGATATAGATGAACGCATCAGCCCAGCGATTCGCACCCACAAGCTGCGCATTAATGCCGGTCATTGCTTGCGTAATTGGGCCGGTGAACGCTTCAAGGTTCATCAGCAAGATGCCAAATAAAGCAAAGCCCCGAAGCGCATCGAGCATGTCGATGCGTGCAGGGCTTAGGGTCAACACATTAGTGCTCAACGCCACCTTCACCGTGTGCATGGCCATGCGCGATTTCTTCTTCGCTAGCCGCGCGCACATCAAGCACATCCACGGTAAAGTCGAGTGATTTGCCGGCCATTGGGTGATTCAAATCCACATCGACCACGCTCATGCCTACTTTCAGGATGGTCATTGCGCGCTGGCCCATTTCGGTTGGCAACACCACTTGCATGCCCGGCGCGAGCTTGGCGTTTTTGAATAATTTTTTCGGGATACGCTGTGTTAAACCTTCGCGGCGTTCGCCATAGGCTTGCTCTGGGCTGATGGTAACGGCAATTTGCTCGCCCGCTTGTTTGCCCAGCATTGCGTCTTCCAAGCCCGGAATAATGGCGCCATGGCCAACTAAAACCGTTAAGGCTTGGCTTTCCTTCGAGCTTTCTAATTGCTCTTTGCCGGTTTCTGCAACGCTGTAATGAAATTTAACCACGGAGTTTTTTTCGATAATCATAATAAATCCAGACGAGGGTGACGAAATGCCCACATTTAGGCACAATGAATAACCGCCTATTATCCAAGTTAGCGTGCACAAATGCCAGTAAAATCCGTTCGAGCCTGTCTGCTGCCTTTGCTTTTACTGCTATTAAGTGCCTGCGCCAGTGCACCTGAACGCAGCCAAGGCAAGTATTCGGCACAGGCAACGGGGCTAGGCGAAGACTATTCAGACGCACCCGCCAGCTTAAAAGCAGCCGCAAACGATGTCTTGTTTCAGGCCATTAGCCTAGTCGGCACACCTTATCGCTATGGCGGCAATAGCCCGGAATCGGGCTTCGATTGCAGCGGCCTAATTGATTATGTGTTTCTCAGCAGTGCCGGCATCAAATTGCCACGCTCAACCGCTGAACTGATTGATATTGATGCACCAAAAATTGCAAAAGATCGGCTATACCCGGGCGATTTGGTGTATTTCAATACCCAAGGCGGGCGTGTTAGCCACATTGGTATTTATGTTGGCGAGCGCCGTTTTGTGCATTCGCCGAGCACAGGCGGCACGGTACGCATGGACAATATTGATACGCCATATTGGCAGCAACATTTTGTTGAAGCGAAGCGCGTTTTAGCGCGAAATTAAGGATTACAAGCACTTAACTGAAGCCATTGTTCAGCTTGGCTTGGCTTTTCTGAACTAACCCGCTATACTGCGCCCTGAAAGAAACGGTTCGTCTCCTAATCTCTGTGCTGCTATCTACGCACTTACTCCACACGAATCCACTCTCAGGCGCACAATGCGCAGTGTTTAGCAACGTGGTGTTAGGAACGTTGCGTGTAGGAGTTACAACCATGTCATTTGAATCCCTTGGGCTTTTGCCTGAGCTCGTCCGTGCTTTGTCGGATAAAGGCTATACCGAAGCAACCGCTATCCAAAGCCAAGCTATTCCATTAATCATGAACGGTGAAGACGTTCTAGGCGGCGCACAAACCGGCACCGGCAAAACCGCTGCCTTTACGCTACCCGTATTACAGCGTTTAATTGAGCATCCAAACGCCAAAACCAAAGGCCCACGCGTCTTAATATTGGTGCCCACCCGCGAATTAGCGGTACAAGTTCACAACAGCATCCGCGAATACGGCAAATACATACGCATCCGCTCGGCTGTGATGTATGGCGGTGCCAGCATGAACCCACAAATGATGGCCTTAGGCCGTGGCTTGGATATTTTGGTATCCACACCGGGCCGTTTGATGGACCACATGGAGCGCGGTACGGCGCAATTGCATAAAGTGGAAACCTTGATTCTTGATGAAGCCGACCGCATGCTTGATATGGGCTTTTTGCCAGCCATTAAGAAAATTTTGAATCATGTGCCTAAGCAGCGCCAAACCTTGCTGTTCTCAGCAACATTCGATGCGCCTATCAAGCAATTGGCTTTGCAGTTCATGAAGAACCCAAAAGAAGTGCAAGTGTCTTCGCAAAATACCGTGGCGCAAACCGTTACGCATATTGCGCATCCGGTGGATACTGCCAAGAAACGCGAACTGCTAATGGACATCTTAACTGAGCGCTACGAAGATCAGATTCTGGTGTTTATCAAAACCAAACATCTGTGCAATCGCATCGCTGAGCAAATCACCAAAGACGGCATTCCCGCCTTGGCAATTCACGGCAATAAAAGCCAAGGCCAGCGTTTGAAAGCCTTGCAAGATTTTAAAGCCGGTAAAGTTCGGGTATTGTGCGCTACCGATGTGGCGGCACGCGGTTTAGATATTCCGCTTTTGCCATTGGTCATCAATTTTGATTTACCGATTATTGCTGAAGACTATGTGCACCGTATTGGCCGTACTGGCCGTGCTGGCGCCAATGGTGAAGCTATATCGTTAGTTGCTACAGACGAAGGCGGCCTACTGCGCGCTATCAATCGTTTGCTCAAGCAAGACATTGAACTGTCTTCACGTGCTGGCTTCGAGCCAAAAAATGCCATGCGTATGGATCTTAGCCCTGCCGGGCGTGGCAAGCCAAGTGGCCATCAAACGCCGCGCCGCAAACCTGCGCAGCCGAAGCATTTAAAAAGCCATGGCATGGCTTCGCAAAAGCCGAAAAGCCCAGGCGCCGCAAGCCCTTGGCAGAAAAGACGTCAAGACGCATAAATTGTCATTGAAAAAAGCCGCCTTGCGCGGCTTTTTTTATGCGCAAGGATAATACTGTTTACACTAATACTACTTTTTTCATGAGTAGCTCGCATGCTTCGTAAAATCCAGATTCGCCAGCCAGGCAGTTACGATTGCCTACAATTGATTGAAACCGAACTTACAGCCCTTAGCTCAACACAGGTTTTGATTGAGGTGAAAGCGTGCGGTGTGAATTATGCCGATAGCATTATTCGGATGGGTTTATACGCTTCCGCCAAAGAATTGCATGGCTATCCCATTACGCCCGGCTTTGAGCTATCTGGCGTGGTTAGCGCTGTTGGCAGCGAGGTTAAAAATTTTCAGGTTGGCGATGAAGTGTTAGCGCTCACGCTGTTTGGCGGCTATTGCTCGCATATTGCACTCACCGAAGATCGCGTGTTTCGCAAACCGCGAAATTTGAGTTTCTCACAGGCCGCAGCGTTGCCCACTGTTTTCTTAACCGCATGGTTTATGGTGCGCGAACAAGTGTTGCCGAAAGCGGGCGATACCTGGCTGGTGCATTCCGCAGCTGGCGGCGTTGGCTCGGCCTTATGCCAACTGGGCCGATTGGCGCAATGTAATGTCATTGGTGTTGTTGGCTCGAGCCATAAATCCGAAAGCGCATTGGCGATGGGTGCCAGTTATGTCATCGACAAATCCACGCAGAATTGTTGGCGGGAAGTTGAACGCCTGGCACCGCTTGGTTGCCAAGCCATATTTGATGCCAACGGCGTTTCAACGCTGAAACAAAGCTATGCGCATTTAGCCCCGATGGGCAAACTGTGCATCTTCGGCTTTGCCAGCATGCTGCCACACAATGGCAAATTGAACTGGTTCAAAATGGCCATTGATTGGCTACGCACGCCGCGTTTCAGCCCATTAGACATGACTCAAAGCAATAAAAGCGTATTGGCGGCCAACTTAAGTTTTCTATCAGAGCACGCAAGTTTATTGCGCACGGGTATGCAAGAACTGCTCGATTTATTCGACAACGGGCATTTACTTGCGCCAAGCATTACCGAATTTCCTTTAGCCGATGCAGCCAAGGCACAGGCGCTGATTGAATCCGGTAAAACCGTTGGCAAACTGGTGCTAATTCCTTAAAACGGCTTGGCAATAACCAGATAAATAATGAGCAGCAAGGCTAGCACCGGCAGTTCATTGATAACCCGCAACGTGAATGGCGATGGTAAGGCCTTGCCCGCTTGCGCCGACTGCAAGCGCTTATAGCTCCAGATGAAATACGCAAACAAAATAGCCACCAAAGCAAGCTTTGCGTGAAGCCAAGCGCCCATGCCGGAAAAATGGATTAAGCCTAGCCCGCACAGCAAGGCTAAACCAAACATCACATGGCCGAATTTGTATAAGCGCTTTGCCATCAGCAATAAACGGGCTTGCACATCGGCTTGGCCGGATGATTCAGCAAAATTAATCATTAAACGCGGCAAATAAAATATAGCGGCAACCCATGCCATGACGAATAGCAAATGGGCAGATTTCAAGATAAAATAAACGGTCATCAGCGCGCTCCGAAACAAAGATAAATGCTTGTTCAAACAAGGGTTCTCAGATAGGAGTACACTATACAACCTTTAAGGGTCTTTGCACCCAAGCCGTAGAGCTAAACTTATTATGACTTCGAAAACTCCTGATAGCGCCGCCATCACCTTCCGTGATTTGGGCTTGTCTGATTCCATCCTTCAAACGCTGACCAGCTTGGGTTATGAAACCCCATCGCCGATTCAAGCAGCCATCATTCCTCACATCATGGCCAACCGCGATGTGATTGGCCAAGCGCAAACCGGCACCGGTAAAACCGCGGCCTTTGCCTTGCCATTGCTGCAAAGCATCGATTTAAAAGCCGTCAAGCCACAAGTGTTGGTGCTAGCACCCACCCGCGAACTCGCCATTCAAGTGGCCGAAGCATTTCAAAAATATGCCGAACATTTGCCGAACTTTCATGTATTGCCTATTTACGGTGGCCAAAGCTATGGCCCGCAGCTTTCGGCATTGCGCCGTGGCGTGCAAGTGATAGTTGGCACACCAGGCCGCGTGATTGATCACCTTGAAAAAAATTCGCTGGATTTATCGCAGCTGAAAACCTTAGTGCTCGACGAAGCCGATGAAATGTTGCGCATGGGCTTTATTGACGATGTTGAAACCATCATCAAAAAGTCGCCTGAAACACGGCAAGTGGCGTTGTTTTCGGCCACTATGCCAAGCGCCATTAAACGCATAGCCCAGAAGTACCTGAAAAACCCAATTGAAATTCAAATTGAATCGAAAACCCGCACTGCCGACAACATTCGTCAGCGTTATTGGCAGGTTTCTGGATTGCATAAATTGGATGCCTTAACCCGCATTCTTGAAGTTGAACCGTTTGATGCGATGATTGTGTTTGCTCGCACCAAGCTTGCCACCGACGAATTGGCGCAGAAACTAAAAGCACGCGGATTTTCCGCGGCCGCCATCAATGGCGACATCAACCAACAGCAACGCGAACGCACCATCGGCCAGTTAAAAGACGGCGGCATCGACATTCTAGTGGCAACCGACGTGGCCGCGCGCGGCTTAGATGTTGATCGTATTAGCCATGTGGTCAACTACGATGTGCCGTACGATACCGAAAGCTATGTTCACCGCATTGGCCGTACCGGCCGTGCTGGACGTAGCGGTGAAGCAATTTTGTTTTTGTCGCCACGCGAACGCAATATGTTGCGCTCCATTGAACGCGCCACCAATCAGCCGATTGAACAAATGGAATTGCCAAGCGTTGCCACCATCAACGACGTGCGCATCAATAAATTCAAGCAGCAAATCACCGATACCTTGGCGTCTGAAGATTTAAAATTATTCCGCCAGTTAGTAGAAGATTACGAACAAGCCTTAAATGTGCCGGCCATTGAAATTGCCGCAGCATTGGCAAAAATGGCGCGTGGCGATGTGCCGTTATTGCTCGATGCAAAGCGCGAAGACCGCAAGCCGAAAGATTTTGAAGCACGCAGCGACAGCCGTGATAGTCGTGAAAAACGCCCGAGCCGCGAACGTGAATCGCGTTCCGAGCGCGAGCCGCGTGAATCACGCTTTGCTGACCGCGAACGGCCCGCCCGCGAGAAAAAAGAACGTGCCCCGCGCGATGCTGAAGTGGGCATGGAAACTTTCCGTATTGAAGTTGGCTTTGATCATGGTGTGAAGCCGGGCAATATTGTTGGCGCTATTGCTAACGAAGCCGGGCTTGACTCTAAACACATGGGCCGCATTGAAATTTTTGACGATTACGCCTTGGTTGATTTGCCAGAAGGCATGCCGAAAGATGTATTGACGCACCTCAAAACGGTGTGGTGTGCTGGCCAGCAATTGCGCATCACCAAAGACGGCTCAACACCTGACAACGGCCCGAAAAAGCCGCGTCCACCACGCCGCCCAGATACCCGCGTGAAGCCTGATACGGAAAACAAAAAAAAGCGTAGCAACGAATCGTTCTTTGAGTTTCGCCAAGGCAAGAAAAAACCGTCTAGGGATTAATTGTTTATGCCTAGCAACCGCCATGCAGATGTATTAATCATCGGTGGCGGCGCCGCGGGCTTGATGTGCGCCAGCACTGCTGGGTATGCCGGCAAGAACGTGATTGTGTTGGAAGGCAGCAAACGCTGCGGCAAGAAAATCTTGATGTCTGGCGGTGGCCGCTGCAACTTCACCAATACCGGCACCAGCCCTAAAAACTTCATTTCGCAGAACCCGCATTTCTGCAAATCCGCCTTGGCACGCTATAGCCCGAACGATTTCATCGAACTGGTTGAACGGCATGGCATTACCTATCACGAAAAAGAATTAGGCCAGTTGTTCTGTGATGATTCCTCAAAGCAGATTGTTAGCTTACTGCTTGATGAGTGCCAATGGGCAGGCGTGGAAATTGTGGTGGATTGCCAAATACAACGCATTGAACGTGCCGATTGTTTCGTTGTGCACAGTAATCAAGGCATTTTCTTCGCCAATAAATTGGTGATTGCCAGCGGCGGTTTATCGATTCCAAGTATGGGTGCATCAAGCTTCGGCTTTGATGTTGCCAAACAGTTTGGACACACCATTATTGCCACGCGCGCAGGTTTAGTGCCGTTTACGCTGAGCGGCAAACCGCTCGAGCAATATGCAGAACTCGCCGGCCTGTCTTTGCCGGTGTCGGTTAAAACGGCGGCGGCTGAATTTAGCAATGCGCTACTCTTCACGCATCGCGGTTTGAGCGGTCCGGCTATTTTGCAAGTGTCGTCGTATTGGCAACTTGGCGAAGCCATTGAAATTAATGTATTGCCCAATAGTGATTTTGCAACGCAATTAATCGCCTTACAACAACAAGGCCATAAAGCTGAATTAAAAACCGTGCTCAGTGAGTTGTTGCCAAAGCGCTTGGCGCAATTGTTGTGCACAGATTTTTTTAGCAACAAAGCCATTAATCAATACACGCACAGCGAACTCAAACAGATTGCTTATTCATTGCAACATTGGACGATAACGCCTAGCGGCACCGAAGGCTACCGAACCGCTGAAGTGACCCTTGGCGGCGTGAACACCGATGAAATATCTTCCAGCACATTCGAATCCAAACGCTGCCCTAATCTGTATTTTATTGGCGAGGTATTAGACGTTACCGGCCATTTGGGCGGCTACAATTTCCAATGGGCATGGGCCTGCGCGCAGGCAGCCGGCAAAGCGCTGTAGTTGGCAAGTGCGGCAATCCGTTCTATCATCGTGATTCACACCTAACAGGATTGATTATGCATAGCGCCGCTTTCATCACACTTTTAAATGTTCTCGTTTTATTTATGGCCATGGGTTTAGTTGGCCGTGCACGCGGTAAATACGCCATTAAAGCGCCTGCTACCACAGGCAACGAACAGTTTGAATGCGCGTATCGCGCGCATATGAATACCATTGAACAAACCGTTATGTTTTTGCCGGTATTATGGATTGCTTCGTTAAACGGATTTGAAATGTGGGCGCATTGGCTTGGTGCCGCTTGGATTATTGGCCGTATTTGGTATGTGTTGGGCTACAACAAAGCCGCATCAGCGCGCAGCGGTGGTTTCTTAGTTAGCTTCTTAGCATTTATCGGTTTATTTGTATTAAGCGCGATTGGTCTTTATCAAAGCATGCATTGATTTTGTAGGGGCGCCGCTTGCTGCGCCCATAACGTAAATCGTACAAAATTTATGTAGGGGCGGCCACAAGGGCCGCCCTTTTTTGTTTCATGAAAAAATATTAGCAGTTCGCATAGACCTGGGCGGCCACAGGGGGCCGCCCCTACATAATGCGGGTCAATCCGCACTCGCCTCCACCAACACATGCTTGGCAAAACGTGCATGCCATTGGCCAACAGCCCGGATTATATGCAAGCTGGCGAAAAACATCACAATGCCACCGATGAACAGCAAAGGTGAAAACACCACCGGATCTAAACTGCCCATGGAAAAATGCATTTCGCCGTAAACCGTAATCCAGCCCGTTTGATACAACCAGAACAATACCGGCGCAACCACGCACGCCACCGACACAATGATCAAACTTATTGGAAGCGTGAAATACACGATACCCAATGGCATCATTAACACCATATACATCAAGCTCAACCAGGTGCGTGAATCCAACAGCAAAGATTTAATGCGTTGCAGCCAAGTATGCTCGGTATCTTGATACAATGGCCGGCGTGGCATGCGCACGCCCAGCAAGGTTTCGATTAAGCGACCTTCCACCAAGGAAATGGCGTACACCGATGCCATGAACAAGATAAAAAATGGAATACCAATGATTAAAGCGAAAAAGCCTGCACTTAAGCTTAAGCCAGCCACGGCCCAGGTGAAATAGAAAATGCCAGTCACTAGCGACAACAGCATGTAAAACAGTGCGCCGTAGGTTTTAGGGTCTAGGGCCACACGGAAGAATCCGCGTACTGGCGTATTGGCTGGCACAGTGTTTGATTCTGCACGCGTTTTCAAGACCGATTTAACGGGCGTATACAAGGCTTTCTGCACAGTCACTTCAGTATCGCGATAAATATCGGCCACTTCTTCGGGCGAGCCATAGCTGTTGGCCACCGAATCCAGTAATTCCACTTCGGTCAAGCTTGGATTGGCCGCCAACTCCGAGCGCAGATATTCTTCTGCATCGTATAAGGCATCCCGAATCATGGATGCATCGGCGCCTTTCAATGCCGCTTTCAACAGCTCTAAATACTCAGCAATGTTTTTGGGTTGAAGCTGTCTCATTTCGGTGCTCCTTCTAACACGGTATCGACAAACATACGGGTTTGTTGCCAAATTTTCTGCCACTCAGAAAATACCTCACGGCCAAATGGCGTGATTTGGTAGTAACGCCTGGGTGGCCCCGCCACAGACGGCTCCACTTCGCTTTGCAATAATCCTGCGGCATCTAAGTTTCGTAGCACTGGATACAAGGCGCTTTGTTTCGATGCTAACGCGCCCTCGCCGGCCTGTTCTAATTGCTTGGCAATTTGGTAGCCATACATTGGCGCATCGGCTTTCGCTAATTGCGCTAAAAGCAGTAAAGACACCGTGCCAGCGCTCAGTTCTTTTTGAAACTTCTTGAGCTGCAAATCCACATACGACATAGTTTTCTCCTAAGCTTGTTGAGTTAATACTAGTACTAACTTAACTATAGTGTATGTGCCATTGGTCATATCAGCAAAATAATTTGCAATGCCGTATGCTAATCAATCATTTAACTTAAAAGTTCGCATGCCAAACCTTAAACAAAAACGCTATGATGCAGCCTACTTCGAGCGTTGGTATCGTGGCAAATTCGCACATGACGATAAAGCCTTAGCCCGAAAAGTAGCGCTTGCTGTTGCCGTAGCTGAACTACACTTAGGCCGCCCCATTGCGTCGGTGCTGGATATTGGCTGCGGCGAAGCGCCTTGGCGCAAGCATTTGCTAAAGCTTCGGCCGAAATTGCATTACCAAGGCGTGGATGCCAGCGAATACGTGGTGAAACGCTTTGGCAAAACCCGCAATATTGCACTGGCCAGCTTCGGGCAAATGCAGCAGCTGCGCATTGGGCTACCGGCCGATCTGCTCATTTGTGCTGATGTAATGCATTATGTACCCAGCGCCGAGCTGAAACGCGGTTTGCAGGGCTTTGCTGAGCTATGCGCTGGTGTTGCTTATTTGGATGTGTTTTGCCGTGAAGATAAAATCACTGGCGATTTCAACGGCTTCATCGCCCGCAGCGCCAAACAATACCGTACTCTATTTCAACAAGCCGGCTTTATCGCGCTGGGCAGCCATTGTTATTTGAATGCCGAATGCAACAGCCCAGTTTCCGCCTTAGAACGTTTATGAGAATTTGCTATGTCTAAAATCACTTTACGCACAACTGCTTTATTTGCCCTCATTGCACTTGCCTGCCAGCCAAGCTTCGCGGCCAGTAAAGGTAAAACCATGCAGGAAATTATTGACGCTAGCACTGCTGCTGACTGGCGAACGGTGAATCCGGAAAATACAGTTTATCTTGAATTAGCTACAGGCCGCGTGGTGATTGAACTGGCGCCACAATTCGCACCCGAGCATAGCGCAAATATTCGCACGCTGGCCGCAGAAGGCTATTGGAATGGCTTAAGCATTAACCGCTCGCAGGATAATTTTGTGGTGCAATGGGGCGATGCCGCTGAAGACCCTAAACTTGCTAAATCATTAGGCACTGCCAAGGAAAAACTACCGGCCGAATTTGCGCTGAACACATTCGACAAGAAAAACTTTCATGCCATTCCCGACAGTGACGGTTGGAGCAAACATGCTGGTTTTGTGCAAGGCTTTCCGGCCGCCACCGATGGCAAACAAACCTGGCTAACCCATTGCTATGCCACCGTTGGCGCAGGCCGCGGCAATGAGCCCGACAGCAGCAATGGCACAGAATTGTATGTTGTGATTGGGCAATCACCGCGTCAGCTAGATCGCAACATCACTGTGGTTGGCCGTGTGTTGCAAGGCATGGAATATTTATCGGTGTTGCAGCGTGGCACTGGCCCGCTTGGCTTTTATGAAAAAGCAGAACAGCGCACACCAATTAAAGCCATACACTTTGCATCGAAAGTGCCAGAAAGCGAACGAAGCAATTTGGAAGTGTTCCGCACCGACACCCACACCTTTGACGAATTGGTTGAAGCACGCCGTAATCGTAAAGACGATTGGTATTTGAACAAAGCCGGCCACATTGATGTTTGCAATGTGCCAATTCCGGTGCGGGTGAAGAAGTAGAACGACCCCTTCGGGAGATTTTCTATTGTTTTACTTACATTCATTTACATCAAACTTTTACAAGAATTCCGATTTTTCCTACAAAACAAAGCCATGTATTGATGAATACTATCTAGAGTTATCATTTTTCTGGATTAAGGCATGCTTGCATCGCAGCACAACGCGCATTATACTGAACTAGTCAGACTAGTTAGGAAATGCACAATGAAAACGTGGCCACTGCAAGATGCAAAAAGCCGTTTAAGTGATTTAGTAGAACAAGCTTGTGGCCGTGGCCCGCAAGTGATTAGCAAACGCGGCCTTGAAACGGTGGTAGTACTTTCAATTGCCGATTATCAAAAATTAACCCGCCAGAAAGTCGGTTTAGTAGACTTGCTTAAGCAAGCACCAAAAGCCGATTTAGTAATTGAGCGCGATAAAAGCCTGCCGCGTGAACTTACGCTATGAACTACCTGCTAGACACATGTGTCATATCTGAATTCATCAAAACCAAACCCAGTGAGTTGGTTTTACAGTGGATTAGTGATAAGCATGAGCAATCTTTATTTTTGTCTGCCATCAGCGTGGCCGAAATTCAGCGCGGCATTGCAAAACTGCCGAAATCAAAGCGAAAGACTGCGCTCAATGTGTGGTTTGAAAAAGTATTAGCGCAATTCGATGGTCGTATTTTAAGCTTCAACCAAAAGGCCGCTATGCTGTGGGGAAATGAAATAGCCGCACTTGAAACGGCGGGGAAAAAAATTCCAAGTATCGATGGATTCATAGCCAGTATTGCTGCCAGCCAACACATGTGTTTGGTAACCCGCAATAATTCAGATTTCAAACACTTTCCGGTTGAACAAATAAACCCTTGGCAATGAACACAGCTAAAACCTTACTTACGCATAGCCCCGCAGTTGCAAATAATCGTAGGCTTGATTGATGCGCTTCGCTTCTTGCTCGGCCGCAGCGCGGATTTTTTCGCCTAAGCCCATCACTTTGTCTGGATGGTATTCGGCCATTTTGCGTTTGTATGCCAAACGGATTTCCTCTGGCCGTGCGCCTGCTTTCACGCCCAGAATATCGTAGCAACCGCGCAGGCTGAGTGTATTGTCATTTGTGTTTGAATGGTTTTGCGAATAATCCTGCTGTGCATAGTCCGAATCCTCCACATTCGGCTTGCCCGTATTCAATGGTTCCGCTTCATCTCGGCCAGCCAAAATACGGCTCATAAACACGTAGCCGGCAATCAAACAGCCAACAATAATTAAGCCTTCAGAACCACTCATGACTTACCACCTTGTATGCGTTTGCCAATTGCCTGCCATGCCTGATGCAATGGCTCTTCTGCTGAATACCATTGTTGTTGTTCGCACACATAACGGCCAAGCTGCTCGCGCCAATGTGCCAGTGTTTTGGGGGCAAAATGCTGGCGCGCGAAAATTGCTGCGTCGGGTACATCTGTTTGTAAAAAACCAATTTTACGAATTAAATTTACCGCAAAGGGCGAGCACAGCACGCATTCAATCGCCAAATTAAGGCATTGCGTAGTGCTTAAGTGCAAGGCTTTGCGCTGACGGTAGGTTTTCAGTAAGGCCAACACGATGCACGCGTAGACCGCTGCAAACATCAGCAAAAATGCCTGCCCAAGCCCATCAATAAGAAGCACCGTAGGCAAGCCAATTAGCAAGCACAACGATAACAACATCTGAATTGGCACAAGCGACGCTATTGCGCGAGCAAAGGGTTTATCCACGCGAGCTTTCAGCTTGCACGGCGGGCTCAACAAGGATGCCTGTAATTGCACTTGCCAAGGCAGGATTGGATTTAACAGATCTAGCGAACGACGCCCAATGCGCAAGGTCTGCGCTGGCATTCGATAATTCCAACGCGAAAACGCGAAACTGAAATAGACGCGATTGGGTTCAGCTAGCTTTATGCAATCAAATACATAAAAACCCAGAATGCCGATAGCTAGCCACGCTTCAGCGTTTAGCACCTGTGTCCTTATCTTTATTGAAGAATTTCTTGAAGTACGACCCTAAGCCAACAAATGCTAACATCAGCAACTTCCAGCCCTTAATAAAGAATGCCGCAATAACCGGCCATAAGCCTTTTTTAGTGGCCACTGCCGCTGCGCCGCCAGCCACCAAAGCCGCTAGGCCATATTCGGCAATATGATCGCCCTCGCGGTATTCGGCGTATTTCTCGCCCGGAATATAGCTAAAGCCCGTTAACGCATGCTTCAATTCTGCCACCGAAGAATCCAACACCGCAGGATCAGCCACCAACACCACTTCCATCACGCCTTTGCGGCCCAATAAGCGGGTGTTGTAGTTAATCACCGGGCTATGGTCTTTATCGTTAACGGCACTCACTGCCCATTCCAGCAACTGCGTGGATTTATCGTAGCGCGGCTCAAAACGCCAGCCGGTGATCGATAGGGTGTCCCAGCCGCGGCTCTGACGCTCTTCATTGCCCGCTTTTGTGCCCTCTTTGATTGAGTCCAATAAATCGCCCGCATCTAATTTTTCATCGTCTTTCACATAGCCGGAATCATTGAAGGTAAACACCGTCCACCAATTCGAATTATTTGGCGCCAACACATATTCGTTTTCACCCGGAATATTTTGAGTTAACTCCATAAATTTTTTGCTTTCTGCTGCATCCAAAAAACGATAGCCGTTTGGCAAACGCAGTTGCGCTTTGGTGCCCACATTCACCGTTGCTGGGCCAATTTGCCAATGCAATTGCGCAATCGGATCGGCTTGCTGTGCTGATACTGCGGTGCAACAGGCCAATAGCAAAACACTAGCAAAATGCAATACCCACGTAACGCGCATAAAAACCCCTTAATATTTGAAATGAATTATAGTTTGAATAATTTATCGCTAAAACTGGACAACACACTCGGATTAATCAACACACTGAACAGCACACCATAAGCCGCGCCCCACAAATGCGCGCTGTGATTAACATTGTCGCCGCCTTTTTTATCGAGATATATGGAATAAGCGACATAAAAAACGGCATACAAAATAGCCGGCACTGGAATGAAATACACATAAATCATTGACCATGGCTGTTGCAGAATATAGGCAAACAACACGGCAGAAACCGCGCCTGAAGCGCCTAATGTGGCATAGCGTGGGTTGTTGCGGTTTGGCAATGCCGACGGCAAAATGGATATAACAATGGCACCAAAATAAAACACGTAATAGCCAAAGCCACTGAAGTATTGATTGAAGAATTGCTCCATCAATCTGCCGAAGAAAAACAGCGTGAACATATTGAACAGCAAATGCGTGAAGTCGGCATGCACAAATCCGTAGGTGATATAAGGCGCCCAACGCTTCTTGCGTTGCGCCTGATAGGGATTTAGCAACCAGCGCTCCATAAATGCAGGATCTTTAAAGCCTAGCCAAGAAATTAAACAGGTCACAATGATGAGAATTAAATTTCCAGAAAGCGCCATGTTTGCCCTACGCAAGTTTTCAAAGACTCTAGGTTAGCTAAACTCTGCACATCTTGCAAAGAAAAAAAACCGCCCGAAGGCGGTTATTTCGATTGTTTCGACAAGCTCAACGATTGTTGCGATGGGTCGTTTAGCTTATCGAAACGTTACATACGCACTGCGCGCAAGGCCGCTTGAAGTATACCGAGCGCTTCATCCAAAATGGTATCTTCAACGGTAATCGGCACCAACACGCGGATACTATTGGCATACACGCCACAACTGAGCAAGATTAAACCCAGCTCGGCTGCTTTGGCGGTTAGTGCTTTGGCGGCATCCGGATCCGGTGTGTTTGCTGTGCCAGGCTTGATTAATTCAAACGCAAACATGGCACCCAAATGGCGAATTTCACCCACGCCAAGTGCCGTTTCCTTAGCAAGAACTTGTACATAAGCCGCCAATTTTTCGCCGAGTTGTGTGGATTTGTTCAGAATATCTTCGGAATCAATCACCTCAAGCACGCCAAGCGCTGCCGCGCAGGCTACTGGATTGCCGCCATAGGTGCCGCCCAAGCCACCCGCCGCAGGCGCGTCAATCACTTCAGCGCGGCCAATCACACCAGAAAGTGGCATGCCACCGGCCAGTGATTTGGCCGTGGTGATTAAATCAGCTTTCACATCGTAATGTTCCATGGCGAATAATTTTCCGGTGCGCGCAAAGCCGCTCTGCACTTCATCGGCAATCAGCAAAATGCCGTGTTCATTGCAGATGGCGCGCAGTGCGCGCATAAATTCCGGCGGTGTGGGGGTGAAACCACCCTCGCCCAACACCGGCTCAATTATAATAGCGGCCACACGCGATGGTTCAATATCGTATTTGAATAAATCGGCAATATCGTGCAATGCATCGGCCACAGAAATACCGTGGTATTCATGCGGGAAGCGAGCATGAAAAATATCCGCGGGAAATGGCCCAAAGCCAATTTTATAAGGTGCTACTTTTCCGGTTAAACCGAGCGTGAGCAAGGTGCGTCCGTGATAACCACCACCAAAGGCAATCACGCCGGACCGTTTGGTATAGGCGCGTGCAATTTTGACCGCATTTTCAACCGCTTCTGCGCCCGTGGTAACGAATAAGGTTTTGGCTTTGCCTTCAATCGGCGCGCGCTTATTGAGCTGCTCAGCCAATTCAATGTAGGGCTCATACGGCATAACCTGAAAACAACTGTGCACCACCGCATCTAATTGTTGCTGGATACGCGCCATCACTTTCGGGTGGCGATGGCCGGTATTCATTACGCCAATGCCACCGGCGAAGTCGATATAGCGCTTGCCATCGGCATCCCAAATTTCAGCATTTAAGGCTTTAACGGCAAATAATTGTGTGGCGTTGCCAACGCCCCGGGCAACAGCATCAACACGACGTTGTTGTAACTCTGCATTTTTGCTCATAGCGGTATCCTCAACAGTGTGTTTAATATTTTAAACACCTGTTTCACGCAATGCAAGCAAATCACGTGCCGTCTTTAATCCAAGCGTTTACTGATGCGGCGGGTTGAAATGGTGAGCAACACGGCAGCTATTATTGCCAAAGCGGCTAAATCCCACGGCATATCCCATAAATCGGCGCCGCGCAGCATGATCCCGCGGATTAAGCGAATGAAATGCGTCATCGGTAAGGCTTCAGCAATATGTTGTGCCAATGGCGGCATGCCCGCAAATGGAAACATAAATCCCGACAGTAAAATTTGCGGCAGAAAGGTAAAAAATGCCAGCTGCATAGCCTGAAATTGGCTTTTAGCCAGTGTGGATATCAAAATACCCAGCGAAAGATTGGCTAAAATAAACAATAAAGCGGCTGCATAAACTTCCAGTACCGAGCCGCGAATTGGCACTGAGAAGACTAACTTACCTAAAACAAGCACAACACTCACCTGTACTAAACCGATTGCCACGAACGGCAAGACTTTGCCAATCGTTAGTTCCCAGGGCGAAACCGGTGTTGCAATCAGCATTTCCAGATTGCCCCGTTCGCGTTCACGCACCAAAGCGATGGCGGTGAACATCACCAACGTCATGGTTAGGATGACACCAATCAAGCCGGGCACAGTATTCACGGGGGCCAGCCGTTCTGGATTATAGAAATTCACGATTTCCGTGCCTTGATACGGCAATTTCAAGCCAGGCAAAGGGATTTGTGCCAACTGCCTAGCCGCTGCTTGCACGGTTTGATCTGAGCCATCAACCATCACTTGCATGGCCGGTCTGTCGCGGTTTTGCAACCGCTGATCGAAATCGGCGGGGAGCACAATACCAACACTGATATGGCCTTTGCGCAGTTCCGACTGAAGTTGTTCCGGGCTATAAAGTTGCCCACGCAGATTAAGCACTTCGGTTGCATTGATGGCAGCGATGGCTTCCCGAGATTGCGCGGTTTGCGCTTGATCAACATAGGCTGCATTGATATGCCGAATATCTAGATTGATAGCGAAACCAAATAAAAGCAGCTGCAAAGTGGGTATGCCAAGAATCATCCCAAAGGTAAGCCGATCGCGGCGCAACTGCCTAAGCTCCTTCACGATGATGGCGAATAGTCGGGTTAGATTCATTAGGCCAACACCTCGCGTTTATGCGTGGCAGCAACAAATACGTCTTCAAGATTCGGTTTGGTAATGTCCATCGACAACGGTGGATTAGGCATGCTATGCCGCAAGCTACTTGCATCAACAGAGGCATCGGCCAGCACCCGTAAATCCATACCAATTTGCGCAATACCAATTATTCCAGGCAATTTCTGTAAGGCCGCTTCCGTAGCACGCGCATGCTCGGTTTGAATCAGCCAAACTGTGCCGGGCAAAGCCGAACACAGCGCCTGCGGCGTATCATCAGCCACTAAGCGGCCTTGGTCAAGGATTGCTAAGCGATGGCAGCGCTCGGCTTCGTCCATATAATG
>JAYTVJ010000082.1:0-20883 GCA_043744535.1 Arenimonas sp. | reverse complement strand
CCCCGCTATTTTGTTGGAGCGTATTTGTGCATTGCCAAATAGCCCCAACGCCATGGTGATTGGCCATAGCAACAGTATTCCTGCCATTGTTGAGGCATGGACACACGAGCCAGTAACAGCGATTGCAGACACTGCGTTTGACCAACTGTTTCTTGTTAGGCTTAGCAATTGCCAGGCAATTGGCAGTATGCGTATTCGTTATTAACGCATTTTGTAGTGGTTCTGTTATAGAATTCGATGAACACAACAAGGAGTAAGTGATGAACAAAATTTTCCTACTGCTGGCTATCTGCGCCTCACTTTGCGCATGCGGAGAAAAATCTGCCAACAAAGATGCACAACCGGCTAAAGAAGTGTTTGTGTACAACTGGAGCGACTACATCGCCGAAGATACTTTAGCCAATTTCGAAAAAGAAACGGGCATTAAAGTTATTTACGACGTGTACGATAGCAATGAAACACTGGAAGCAAAATTACTTTCAGGTTCATCCGGCTACGATGTGGTATTTCCGTCGGCACGGCCATTTGCTGAAAAACAAATCATAGCCGGTATATTCGGCGATCTCGACAAATCCAAGTTGCCGAATTGGACCAATAACGAGCCAAACATATTGAAGTCTTTATCGGCCATTGATGCGGGCAATGCCAAACTGGCGCCATATATGTGGGGCACAACCGGCATTGGCTACAATGTTAAAAAAGTCCGCGAAATTCTTGGTCCAGACGTGAAGCTAGACAGCTGGTCGTTAATTTTTGATCCTGTGATTGCCGGCAAACTTGCTGGCTGCGGTATTGCCGTGCTGGATGACCCAGAAGATGCCTTTACGTCAGCATTGCTTTGGAAAGGCATGAATCCGGCGGTATCCGATGCGGCCGCATTAGATGCCGTGAAGTCGGCGTATATGGCAACCCGCCCAAATATTAAATATTTTCATTCCTCAAAATACATTTCTGATTTAGCCAATGGCGAAGTGTGTGTTGCCATGGGTTATTCCGGCGATGTGTTTCAAGCCCGTGACCGCGCCGAAGAAGCCAAAAACGGGGTGCAAATCGCGTTCTTCATACCCAAAGAAGGTGCTACGCGCTGGGTTGATGTGATGGCTATGCCGAAAGATGCGCCGCATAAAGACAATGCTTTGGCATTCATCAACTACCTAATGAAGCCGGACGTTGCCGCCAGCATCAGCAATTATGTGTCGTATGCCACACCAAACACCGCTGCTAAGAAACTGCTAGACCCTGAGCTAGCTGCCGATCAATCGGTATACCCAAGCGCTGAAGTGGAAGCCAAACTGGTGGATTCGCCCTCTTTCCCACAAGATGTGCAACGCTTGCGCACACGATTATGGACGAGTATCCGAACAGGTAAGTAATCATTTTAAAAAAGACCCGCTTCGGCGGGTTTTTTATTCGCCACACTAAATACCAAGAAAAAGTCTTATTGATAAAAATACCTAGTGCCGATTTAATAGACTTGGCGATACGATTGTTCGCCATCATTAACTTTTGGAGAACAGACGATGAATGCTCGACACTTTGTGTTTTTAACAGCCGGAATATTGTCCTTATCGGCGTGCACTGGCCCAGCAGGCCCTAGTGGCCCAGCCGGAACTGCCGGAATTTCTGGCTATGAAATTGTGGTTGCACAATCTGCATTAGACAACACCGCATCCAAACAATTGCGTGCCGACTGCCCTGCTGGTAAGCAAGCCTTGGGCGCGGGTTGGTCTGTGCTAGACAGCACCGATGCCATTCTTGAAGGCAAGGTCAGCTATTTTGAACCCGCATTTGATGGCAGCCATTGGCTAACCAACGCCCAAAACTTAAGCAGTTTTTCACCTGAATGGAAACTTCGTGTGCGCTTGGTTTGTGCCCATGTTGAGGGCTAAAGATTAGTTAATTTGAATGGGAAAACCCGCTTCGGCGGGTTTTTTTTGGCTCAAAAATAATGCAGAATTATTTAATTTTACTCAAAAATTGGTGCGAGTTTGGCAAGCACTTCTTCAAGAATATGCGAAGGTAATGCATCCACCTTGCGGCCATTGCGTGCTGCAATGTCGAGCACACGCGGTTGATCGCAACGAATGACGCCGGTTGTGTTGATGCCAGAGATTGGCACGGAAAATCCAATACGGCGCGCAAATTCTCCGCCATTGGTAATTGGCAGAACGACAGGCAGTTTGGTAGCAGCATTGAACTCGGCTGGCGAAATAACCAAAACTGGTCGATGCCCTTGCTGCTCACGCCCTTGCGTTGGGTCGAGCGACACCATATAAATATCACCGCGATTCACAGCAACTCGCCGCCAACGGCAGGCGAATCAAGCCATTCTCGTTCTTCGGCAGTTTGCGCTTGGGAATAATCGGATGCAGCCAAAAGCTCAGCCATTGTGTAGCGCTGGCGCGGCGAAGGATCAATCACTAAGCGCCCGTCATCCACAGCAACGCCAACTGTAGCGCCCGCTTTAAGATGCAAAAGCTCAAGAATGGCAGGCGGCACAGCCAGCATCACCGAGCCACCGACTTTACGAAGATTTGTTGTGTGCATATCCTACTCCGTTCATATATTATATTTAAGTATAATATAATATTGTGATTTTGGCGATAGCGGCTATATTGTTTTGTATCACTTTGATGGGCAAACTGCAGTGATTGTTACTGTTAGGCATCAAAGGGAGATTGGGGAATTAAAAAAATAAAATAATACGAGTTTAATTTGGTCAACTTATGCTAGCTTTAAATATGATGGTAAAGAAGTGCTCAATTTTAAAAAAAAATCCAAAAAAGGAATTAATCGCTATGCCGACAATGTGGTTTGCAAAAGACGGAAAACGACCAGACACACAATCAGGGCCAGGGATACCAATCACCACCCAAGAAATTCAAACAGTATTTGGAATGTATCAAATAATTTACAAAGGAAAAGAGGCACCTTCCATAAATCCAGAGCATCCATCCCATTCAAAGAAAAATATTGTAATAGAGGTTGAGCTTTCAAATGAAATAAGCTCGCTTATACCAGAAATTGGATTCTATGTAGTCTTAGGTTTATCACCAACAGAAGCGGATTACCAATTAAATACTCACCGCAATGCCGCTTAATGATTCATTAGCTACAAGTGCCAGAATTAATTAAACCTATGACAAACCAAAATTCAGAGCCAGAAATTTTGGCAGCAATCAACAAGCTGAGTTTCCCAGGCCTGAACAATGGTCTGCGCGTAACACACAAATTTGGTGGGCACGGAATCATTATCGAATTTGAAACTGATAGAACAATAGCGACTACATTAATCCCTGTGAATTGGGGCAGAAATTCAAATCATCCAAACCTAGTACCTATGTCATCTTTGATATATGAAGGTGTGGCTCTTAGCAATGTATATACCGAATTCTGTAGGCGTGCGAAGTCTCACTACATTACTTGCCAAAATATCGAACGAGAGAACTTCAATGATGCAATATCATATTTTGAAAACGACTGTAGCACTTGGTGGGATAGGAATGACTTCGAGAGTTTAATTCTCATCAAAAAGCAGAAGGCAAAGGTAGATAGAGAACATTCTGAACAGATTAAGATTGCTGAGGAGCGCCGTGACCAAGACCGCCAAGAGGCTATTCGAAGACAAAAACAGAATGAAATGAAGGAGCGTATTTCAAAGTTAATTTTAAATGGATTAACTGAAGCAGCGGATGATTTATATAAAAATAACTGTAAGACTTATTGGTCAAAAAATGATTATGAACGCATTAAAATAGCGTGCCAACAGGAGCTCAACGCCAAAATTCTAAAGGATCAGCTAGCCAAACAAAAAGCTGAGCGAGATGAAATCAAGAAAAACGTTATGTGTTTACTTATTGCTCTTGAGATTGAACAGGCTGACACCTTGTTTAAGGAAAAGTGTCAAAAGTGGTGGACACAACCAGACTATCATAAAGAGCGTCATCGCTACTATATTGCCAGTGAATTCGCACATACTATTTCGACAAAAACTCTCGCAGAAATAGATTGTTTGTATTTTGACTCAAAAGATATTCAGTTACTCATTTCTACTAGTCAATTAGCTGCCCTCAAATGCAAGAAAGTTAATGTTCGAATAAATTTAATCGGGCTTCAACTTGATGAAGAGCAAATTTTTGCATGTGCACGCCCAGAGCGATATCGCTTGATTAAAGCTCGCGCAGGCTCAGGAAAAACACGCACACTTGCAGCATTTTCTGCGCTAGTGATTAATGACGAAAACTTAGATCCAGATCAAGTTTTAATCCTTGCTTTCAACAATAAAGCTGCCAAAGAAGTGGGGGAACGAGTGCGGACGGCAGCTGGAGTTAAAGATTACCGCAATGCAAGAACATTCCACAGCCTAGCCTACCGGCTTGCAGGGGCAACTGGTCGCAATTTGATCTTCGACAATGACCGAGGAGACCCATCTCGGCGCGCACAATCACGCTTCGTTGAACGTTCAATCAGAAATATAATTAATCCAGCTTTCAAGGAAGATCTATACGATTTTTTTCGACGTGAGCTAGAACAAATAGAGAAAATAGGATTAGACCTTCCTGCAGATGAATATTTCGTTTTCCGAAAAGCCATGAAGCAATACTCACTTGCGGGCGAAGAGGTAAAGTCCAATGGTGAAAAATTCATAGCTGATTTCTTATTTGAACATGGCGTCCTTTACAAATACGAACGTGCGTGGAGCTGGGATAGAAATGATCGCTTGCAGGGGTCGCCATACCACCCAGATTTCTGTATTACTGCTGGCGGACAGGATTTTATACTTGAACATTGGGCAATCAACCCTCTTGACCCAGAATCAAATGTCCCGTCCTGGTGGGAGGAAATGGACTCGAATACATATCGGGAGCAAATCTATGCAAAACGCAAGTTCTGGGCATCTAGGAATATAATTCTCCTAGAAACCCATACGGGCATGCTACAACATGGACGTCGAAAATTTGAAGATCAACTGGCTAACCTGCTGGAAGTTTCCGGAATACGTCTTGAACGATTACCTCAGGGTGAGCTCATCCGAAGGGTAGTAGATGCGCCACGTAGTATTTCGCGCATGGCAGATCTATTCCTAGCGTTTATCCAACGAGCTAAGAAGCGTGGCTGGTGCGTTGAAAAAACTGAAGCTATGATTGCAAGCAAGCCAGATTCAGAGCCTAAAAATCGTGTTTTCCACCAACTTGCACTTCGAGTTTTTGGTGAATATGAGCGCCTCCTTCAATCAGAAGGAAATATGGACTTCGATGATCTTATGATGATTGCGACCGCGCGCGTAAAAAAAATGGGGTTAGGAACAACTCTAGCTCTAGATCACAAGCATGCAATTTCAATCAAAGATTTACGCTGGATACTGCTCGATGAATATCAAGATTTTTCGGAACTCTATTATCGACTATTAAATGCGATTCTTAAGACAAATCCTGATATCAAAGTAGTTGCAGTAGGCGATGATTGGCAAGCTATCAATAGCTTCGCTGGTGCGCAACTATCTTTTTTTAATGACTTTTCTGTTCATTTCGAAGGAGCTGGTACCACCGGAATTTCCACTAACTACCGCAGTACGCCTTCAATCGTTGGAATTGGCAACAACTTAATGGCTGGTCGAGGCCAGCCAGCGGTTGCAAAGAGAACATCCAGTGGAGAAATTTCTGTTAGACCAATTGATAAAGTATTTGTTGAATTCAGAAATCAGCCTGAATTTACAGAGCAGCGTAAGCTAGATGCCAAATACTTTATTAATACACCATTCATAAGTTCTGTTCCTCAACCAAAAGCACCTACAATACCAGTTCAGCAGGCTGCTAAAGCGTTAAAGGCATGTGCAGAATTCATTCTTCAATCTTGCAATCATAGTTGCGAAGACAATCTCAGTCTTGGTTCAATTCTTGTATTAACGAGAACCGGCTATGCATATGGACTCGAACTAGATGAGTTCAAAGATAGGCTATTGTTGATACTTCAAAATTATGGCGAGCTTGCAGACATCACTCACGCCATAAAGCTTGATGTAATGACAGCACATAGAGCGAAAGGTAAAGAAGCAGATACTGTTATAGTTCTTGATGTCACGACAAGGCAGTTCCCAAAAGTACATGCTGACAATCAACTCTACCGTCCTTTTGGTGTAACGATGGAGGATACCTTATCGGAAGAGCGGAGGCTTTTCTATGTAGCTGTAACGCGTGCAGAACGTCGACTATTATTATTGACTGAAACAAATAGCGAGTCTACATTTATAAAAGAACTACGACTTAACGATGATAATTTATTATTTGAAGAAGATCTCCGAAGAACAAAGAAAACAAATTACTACTTGCCTGATGATTGCGATTGGATAAAATCAATTAAAGCAAAAATAAACCAAATTGACGAAAGCATTTAAATTTAAGATAATTATGACTGGACGCAACTAAAAAAGCTATTCCATACATTTAAAATCTCTCATTTACTTTCTACATAATATGCACAATACCTTAAAGTGTATAAATGTCTATTAGATTTTATCTTTGTTCATTTCTTCGCAATAATGCTCAACTCGTCAAGAAGGACAAACAGGTAGTTCAAATTCAATATCAGCAATTCCCGGCATAGCCAAAAGTTCAGATATACTTTTATTTCTTCGACTAAGCTTTTTATACTCATGGTAAGTCAACAACACATGAGTTGTGCTTTCATCAGACGTAATGAAAACTGGGCCACGCTCGGCTGCCTGCTTGGCTTTACAAACATCTTGGAGAAATTCATTGCTTGAAAGAGTCGTGATAGTCATGGCAGCACCTTTAAATCGTAGGCTATCTAACTACATTACAACATGACTTGCCCACGAGCAAGATTATATATAGTTATAACTCCTCAATATTTACCCAACTTCCAACACCTATGTATCTTCGGGCTGCGCTCGAAATCGAGATCAATAGTTTTGGCTGAAATATCTTCAACAATCGCAAATTCCGATAAAGCCTCGGTGTCCAGTTTAAACTTGCGGAAGTTGTTGGAGAAATAGCACACGCCATCATCCGACAGCACCGACATAATTGAACGTAGCATGGATACATGGTCTTTCTGCACGTCAAAGTCTTCAGCGCTGGCTGAATTGGAGAATGTCGGTGGATCGCAGAACACCAGATCGAATTTCTGCCGGCAATTGCTCAGCCATTCAATCACATCGGCTTTCACCAGCTGATGGCTGCCGCCAGCAATGTCGTTCAATTCAAAATTGGCTTCGGCCCAGTCCAAATACGTGGATGACAAATCCACACTGACCGATGCCGCAGCGCCGCCAAGCACCGCGTGCGCGCTTACACTTGCTGTGTAGCAGAACAGGTTTAACACGCGTTTGCCTTTCGATTCATTGAAGATGCGCATGCGCATTGGGCGATGATCGAGGAACAGGCCAGTGTCGATGTAATCGAAAAGATTTACCCACAATTTGGCTTGGCCTTCTTGCACTTGAATGAAATCGTGGGTTTCGTCCATGCGTCCGTATTTGCTGCCGCCTTTACCGCGTTTGCGTTTCTTCACCGACACCTGCGCGCGTGGCAAAGCAAATACATGCTCAACTGCATGCAGCAATTCGCTGAATCGACGGCGCGTGCTTTCTTCTGGAATCTCCGACGGTGCTTCGTATTCCTGTACGTGCAAGAAGCGCCGCTGTTCGCCATCGGCTTCTTGGTACACATCAATGGCCGCGGCATATTCTGGCAAATCGGCATCGTAAATGCGGTAGCAACTCACCGATTGTTGCGCTGACCACTTATTGAATTTTTTGATGTTTTTCTGCAGACGGTTAGCCACCATTAACGCGCCTTCCGACAACACTTTGGGCTCGCTCGACTCAACCCGCGGGATAAAAATAGGATTACACGTTAATAGCACGCACTCAATAGCACCATTGAAGAATGCGTATTTTTTCTTAGCACGTAAACCGGTTGCATAGGCTAAATCGTCATTGCCGCACAGCAACACAGCGCGCCAGTTCGGCACTTGCTCGCGCAGTGCCACACCCATTTCTTTATACAGGCCCGCATCAGCTTGCAGGCGTTGGTTGTAGGGCATATTGCAGACCACCAAACCATCATCGTGTTTCGGCGCAAGCAATCGATTTACTGGCTGCCGATCAAAGCGGATAAAATCGGCAAACCCGGCACGGCTGGAATTGGCGAGTGCTTTGTGCAATACCTCGGCATGGTTATCATAGCCATAAAAAATCGGCGTTAATGCTGCTCGGCCTTGTTCAGCGCGTTGTTTTGCTTCATGCACTAGTGCCTGCCAAATAGGTTTATCAAAGCCCAGCCAAAACGTTGGCAAGGCGTCTTGGTGGCGATGCAAGCCCGGCGCTTCGTCGGCGGCCATTAGTGCCGCTTCAATCAAGATCGTTCCGCTGCCACACATTGGGTCAAGAATTGCGCCGCCTTGCTTATACAGCTCAGGCCACTTGCCGCGAAACAATAATGCTGCCGCTAAATTTTCTTTGATGGGCGCTTCGCCCTGTTCTTGCCGCCAGCCACGTTTGTGCAAAGAGCCACCGCCTAAATCGATGGCGATGTCGGCCTTGTCTTTGCGTATATGCACATTAATGCGCACATCGGGATTGTCCACATCCACATTCGGGCGATGGCCGGTTTGCGCGCAGGCGATCAACAATCGCGTCTTTGCTGCGTTGCGCTGCATAGCGTTCGTGGGTTAGCGTTTCGCTGGACACATGCGCATCAATCGATAGCGTTGCGTCGGCACCAATATGCTTAGCCCAATCAATTTCATGCACGCCTTGGTACAAATCTTGCTCGGTGATGCACGCGAAATGCCCTATCGGCCAAAGCACACGTGAAGCCAAGCGCGAAAACATCACTACTCTTTGGGCATCGGCCAGCGTACCATCCACATTCACACCAGCAACCGTTGCTGTGCAGGTGGTAATGCCCATCGATTGCACTTCATCAACCAAAAGATATTCCAAGCCTTTAGCGCACGACACAAAAAACTTCATGACAAACTTCCTAAAAAGAGCGCAAATTGCTGCGCACAAAAATCCACATGTTGGCTCAAGCGGTGATCATCGTTGACCATGCAGATACGCGCTTGGCGCATTTTTGACCAAGCCAACACCGCTTCAGCGGGAATCAGCTGATCGTGCCAGCCATGCACGATTGACAAAGGCACAGCAGCCGTTTCGAGTGTCATCTCATAGCCTTCTAGGCTAATTGGTGGCGCCATCAAGAACAAGCCCTGTACCGGCGCACGCAACGACACGTGTGCAGAAATGAACGCGCCCATGCTTGAACCGGCCAAAATGACGGGTTCTCGAACCGTACGCACAGCTGTTAGCAGGCGTTCAATGCGCGCCTCAACATCGCCTAATGGCGGCATCACAGCATCCAAATCACGGTAATCCATGCACTCGAAGCTATAGCCCAATAAATCGCAGGCTTGCGCTATGGCTGTGGCTTTAGTTGCATCCGGCCCGCTATTCAGGCCGTGCGAAATGATGACATGACCGCTCATGCATGGCTTCCTTGTTTGATGATTGCGTACTGTAAAGCAGAGGCTAAGCAATGGTATTATGTGACTATTATGATGGATTTACCGCCCCAATTACCAATCATTGAGCAATTGCTGCCCTACGAGCAACAGCTTGCAATGCGCCCCAATAGCCAAATCGACTTGGTGGTTATTCACTGTACCGAGCTGCCAGATTTAGCCATAGCGCGTCAGTATGGCGAAAAATCACTGTATCCCAATGACACCGGCAACAGCGGGCACTACTACATTGATCGTGATGGCAGCATTTATGCTTACGTCAAACCTGAGCGCGTGGCTAACCACACGCGCGGCTATAATCCGCGTTCGATTGGCATAGAAATCGTCAATACCGGCCGCTTTCCAAATTGGCTTGATAGCACCAACCAGCATATGGTGGAGCCCTACACCGAAGCGCAAATTCAGCAGTTAATCGCATTGCTAAATCTGCTTAAGCAACAACTGCCAAACTTGCATTTTATTGCTGGGCATGAAGATCTCGATACCGATCAAGTGCCAGCCAGCGATAGGCCCGCTGTTTTGGTGTACCGAAAACGCGACCCCGGCCCGCAATTCCCTTGGGCACACGTACTAACCGCAACACAACTCACTCCCCTTAAGCCGTAAAGGTCTGCTATGAGCGATAACGTCGTCAACGAATTGGTTTCACTGTTAACTTTGGAGCGCTTGGAAGAAAATTTATTCCGCGGCCAAAGCCGCGACATCGGCACCAAGTATGTGTTCGGCGGACAAGTATTGGGCCAATCGCTGAGCGCTGCACAACAAACCGTAGACGCTGACCGGGCTGTACATTCTATTCACGCGTATTTTCTGCGCGCCGGCGACATAAACGCACCGATTGTGTTTGATGTTGATCGCTCGCGCGATGGACACAGCTTCTCGGTGCGGCGCGTAACTGCCATTCAGCATGGTCAGCCGATTTTGGTGTTTGCCGCCTCCTTTCAAAAATCGGAACCTGGCTTAGAGCATCAATCGCATATGCCGGAAGTGCCACAACCGGAAGACATACCGCCGCAAGAGCCGCCAAGTGCTGAACAAATGGCGAAGTTGTCGCCGAAAATGCAGCGTTGGTTGTCACGTATGGGGCCTTTTGAAATGCGCCCTGTGTATCCGCGCGATGAAATGCATCCAACTAAACGCCCGCCCTATCAGCAAGTCTGGTTTCGCTTAACGCAAGCGATTGGCGATGATGTCAACATGCATCGTGCTATGCTGGCGTATGCCTCGGATTTCTACTTACTGGGCACCACCACCTTTCCACACGCCATCAGCTATTATCAAAATAATGTACAAATGGCTTCGCTCGATCACGTATTGTGGTTCCATCGACCATTCCGCATTGATGATTGGCTGTTGTATGATCTTGACAGCCCAACCGCACAAGGTGCGCGGGGCTTAGCGCGCGGCAGTATTTATAATCGCAATGGCGTATTAATTGCTACCGTTGCACAAGAAGGCTTAATACGTGTACTACCTGAAAATGCAGAGACTTAATTCATGAGAATGCTGTTTACTTCGCCCCGCCTAGAAAACGTTGAACTGGTGCAGAATTTATTTATAGATGCAGGCATAGCAACGAAAGTGATTGGTGGAAGAAGTTATAAAAACTATTCGCGCCGCGAATTTACATACAACGAAAACAAATCCGTTACGCTTGAACAACAACCGCAATTATGGGTTCTGCACGCCGATGATTACCGCAAAGCGCGTGAAATTCTACAAGAGCAAGGCTTACTTGAAACACAGCAGAAGCAATCGTTTCTGCCAGAGCGTGCAAAACAGACATCGCAACCTGCAAACGCTGCCGAAAAATTAAACAAAACCCGCATGCTGTTATTGGCCATCACCATGGGCTTGATTCTGATTCAAGGCATAAGGCTGTTGTCGCAGCATTAGTAAAACCAAGCGCGAAACTCTTACGCGGTTTATTTTCTTTTTTGTTTAAGTAACATGCCCAATAAACCGGCCACCAGTAATAAGCCAGCAAGAATAACAAACGGGCTGAAATACCATGCATTGCTGCCAGCTGTTTTGCTCACTTCAGACGCTTGGTTTGGCGTTGATGCTTGTGTTACGGTTAGCTTAGGCGAGCCTGATTTTTCTAAATCCTGCATGCGCTTGGTGAGCTGCTTAATTTGCGAGCTTTGCAGTTCAATTAAGCGTTTGCTTTCTACTTGCAGATTCTCAGCTTCGGTGAGTTGATTTTTCAGCGTTGAAATTTCCGCTTGTCGCGCAGCGCCCTCTTCTTGCGATAAAGTATTTTCAGCGCGAAGTTCCTGCCCTTGCCCGGATTTGCTGGCACCGGATTGACTGCCTGCGTTATTCATAGCACCTTCCGTTGGAATAATTTTTAGCCGCCCTTGATTAGCTGCGGCGGGAGTAAGCTCTTTTTTTGCGGCCAAGGCCGGTTGGCGAGCAACGGGCTGGCGATTGAGTTTATTGGCTGAATTCAATACCGGCGCAGGTTGCGCCATAATTTTATTGGCCCATTGTTTCTGCAATAAATTAGCGGCATCTTCCGGCAGCAAGGCCACCACCTGCTGCTCGTTTGGCAAGCGCATAATACTGCCGCTCTTAAGCAGATTTTTATTGCCGTTAATAAAGGCTTCGGGGTTCGCGCGCTGAATGGCGTTCATCATCTGGTTAAGGCTAATACTGCTTGGCCCTAATTGTTGTTGCTGCCTTGTGGCAATAATGCTGAGGTTATCGCCCTTTTCAACCACCACTTGATTGCTTTGCGTAGCAGGAATACGAATTGCCGGTGGCGCAAGCGCCGTTTTTTCGTTGGCCACAGGTGAATTTGCTGGTTTAGCAGAAGCCGCTTTGGGTTTAGCGATTGCTTTCACCGGAACAGGCTTGCTAAGCGGTTTAGCGGCAAGTTTATCGTGCACTGCTACAGATCCGGTAGCAATGCTCGGTGTGCGCACTTGCGGTGGTGGTACAACATCAGGCTCGGCCACTACCGGGCTTAGAATCACGGTTGGCGTGTCAATAGTTTGGACGGCAGTATTGGCAATATACGGCGGATCAACCAGTGCCGTGAATTCGCGCACTAAACGCCCACCATTTTGCCAATCAGCGGCTAGCAACACATTAAAAAAGGGCTCGTTGAACGGCTTACTGGTTTGTAGCTGAATAGTGTATGTGCCGTTTTCATTGCTTAGCACTTGAATTTGGACATCTTTATATAGCTTTGGATCCAATCCCAAGCGCCGAAATGCATCATCGGTGCCTAAGCTCACATTGAGTGATTTCGCGTCCGCATCATCTGCATCGTACACAGGAATTTCTGCCAGCAACGGCTGCCCTAGGCTTGAACGCATCTGCACTTGGCCAAGGCTCAAGGCAAAGGCTGCTGAACTTGATAAGGCTAGCACTAGAGCGATGCTGAGTTGCTGGAATTTCAGATGCCGCACAGTTTACTCCAATGACTAAGCCGAACGTTTGTTGGCCAGAATTTCTGCAATCTGTACAGCATTCAATGCCGCACCTTTACGTATGTTATCGGAAACCACCCAAAGATTCAGACCATTACCCATCGACACATCTTCACGAATCCGCCCCACATACACCGCATCGGTGCCGGATGCATGGGTGACTGGCGTTGGGTAACCGCCGGCTTTGCGTTCGTCCACCACCACTACGCCGGGCGCCTTTTCCAATAAAGCGCGTGCGTCAGCAGCGCTGATTTTGGTTTTGGTTTCTAAATGCACCGCTTCGGAATGACCATAAAAAACCGGTACGCGCACAGCGGTTGGGTTTACCAGAATGGTTTTATCAGCCAAAATTTTCTGTGTTTCCCAAACCAATTTCATTTCTTCTTTGGTATAGCCATTGTCTAAAAAATCATCTATGTGCGGAATCAAGTTAAATGAAATTTGTACTGGAAAACGCTCAGGTTTCGGCTCTTTGAAGCTCAGAATATTGGCGGTTTGCCGACCTAATTCTTCCATAGCTGAGCGCCCTGCCCCAGAAACAGATTGATACGTGGCCACATTGATGCGGGTAATACCAACCGCACGGTGAATAGGCGCAATAGCAACTAGCATCTGCATCGTAGAACAATTCGGATTGGCCACAATTCCGCGTGGAATAGAATTCAAGGCCTCAGGATTCACTTCCGAAATCACCAGCGGCACATCGTCGTCCATGCGAAATGCTGAGCTGTTATCAATCACAATAGCACCAGCTGCGGCGAACTTCGGTGCGTATTCCTTGGAAATAGAACCGCCTGCTGAAAACAAGGCAAAATCCACACCTGTTGGGTCAAAGCCCGCCAAATCTTCAACGGTGATTTTATGATTAGCAAATACAATCTGTTCGCCTGCTGAGCGCTCGGAAGCTAGCACGTGTAATTTTTCAATAGGGAATTTTCGTTCCGCCAAAATAGACAACATGGTTTGGCCAACGGCGCCGGTTGCACCAACCACTGCAACAGTAAATTTTTTCATAGCATTCCTAGATTATTGCTTTTCATTGGGGATTAAAGGTGTTTGTGGCGGCACATCGCCGCATTGTGCGCGATGCCGAAGCGCCAGATCCATTAAGGTTAAAGCCATCATCGCTTCGCAAATGGGCGGTGCGCGTAAGCCTACGCAAGGGTCATGGCGGCCGGTGGTAATCACCTCAACTGGCTCACTCAAGGTATTCAATGTTTGCCCTGGCAAGCGTAGGCTAGAGGTTGGCTTAAAGGCCACTTGGCAGGTGATTTCTTGGCCCGTGCTGATACCGCCTAAAATACCGCCGGCGTGGTTACTCAAAAATCCTTCTGCACTGATTAAATCACGGTGCTGGGTGCCACGCTGGGTAACCGAATCAAATCCGGCGCCAATCTCAACACCTTTAACGGCATTAATCGACATCATCGCGGCGGCTAATTCCACATCAAGCTTTCCGTAGATGGGCTGCCCCCAACCAACCGGTACATTTTTAGCGCTCACATGAACGCGTGCGCCGACCGAATCACCGGATTTACGCACCGAATCCATAAAGGCTTCCAACTCGCTAACTTGCTCGGCATGTGGCCAGAAAAAAGCATTGCCTTCCACCACCAGCCAATCAATCGGCATCGCTAAATCGGCCTTGATGTCTGCCACTTGATTCACACACGCGTGGATTTGAATGCCGTAGTTTTGTTGCAGCCATTTTTTGGCAATCACTGCAGCAGCCACACGCATGGTAGTTTCGCGCGCCGACGAGCGCCCACCACCGCGCGGGTCGCGAATGCCATATTTATGGTGATAGGTGTAATCGGCATGGCCTGGGCGGAATTGCTCAGCAATAGTGGTGTAGTCTTTGCTGCGCGCATCAGTATTGCGAATTAATAAGGCTATGGGTGTACCAGTTGTTTTCCCTTCATACACACCGGAGAGAATTTCAACCTCATCGGCTTCATGGCGTTGCGAAGTATGCCGAGATTTTCCAGTGGCACGGCGCGCTAAATCCGCGGTAAATTGTTCAGCGCTAATTTCAATACCCGGCGGGCAGCCATCAATCACACAGCCAATAGCCGGGCCATGGCTTTCGCCAAAGGTGCTAACTGCGAATAATTTTCCGAATTGGTTATCTGACACCGGCTTTCCTTTATCGCAAATCTGCAAAATGCTTTATTTTTTCATGATGCGCGAGGATATCGTTACGGTCAATCACGAAGATGCCCATTTGCCCCACTTTAAACTCAACCCAAGCGAAAGGTACTTCCGGCAATAATTTAATCAAATGTTGCTCGCTGTCGCCTACTTCGCAAATCAGCAGCCCGTGTTCAGACAAATGCGCGGGTGCATCGCGCAGAATTTTTAGCGCAAAATCCAGGCCGTCATTGCCAGCACGCAGGCCAAGGTCTGGCTCATGCGCATATTCTTCGGGCAACGCATCGGTTTCGTCATTAGTCACATACGGCGGATTGGTGACAATTAAATCGTAGCAATTGCCAGCTAGCGTAGAAAATAAATCGGATTGAATCAGCGTGCAATTACTGGCATGCAAACGCGTTTTGTTTTCAGCCGCCAAGCTTAAGGCTGCATCAGAAATATCCACACCATCAACCTGCCATTCTGGGTTGTAGTGCGCCATGGCAATGGCAATACAACCAGAGCCGGTGCAAAGATCCAGCGCACGCGCAACCGGCAATCCGCCCAGCCACGGCTCAAAACCGGATTCAATGAGTTCGGCAATAGGCGAACGTGGCACCAAAGCACGCGTATCGGATTTAAAATTCAGCCCAGCAAACCAGGCTTCGCCTGTTAAGTAGCACGCCGGTATGCGTTCATCAATGCGACGTTGAAACAAGGCCAATACGGCTTGCTTTTCGTCGGTGGTTAGCTTGGCTTGGCCATAGGCTGGGCCAATATCGTGCTGCAGGTGCAGTGCATGCAAAACCAATTGCGTGGATTCATCAAGCGCATTGTCAAAGCTGTGTCCGAAGGTCAGTCCTGAACGTCCAAACTGGCTGGCGCCATAACGGATGAAATCGATAATGCTGGAAAGTTCTGCGCTCATAGCGGCCTCAACACAATAAGAATGCCTATTATAGCGCCCTAAGGCTATAATTTACCCAGACTTTTGTAGCTAACGTGGATTTAATGAACAAGAAAATTAGCCTAATTTTAGTGATAGCGCTTGCCGCCGGTTTAGGCCTAACTTTATCGCAACGGCTATTCACAGGCCATGCAGTGCCCGCTGCCGTAAAGCCCGCCTTATCGGTTGCAACGCTGATTGACACGCCACGCGCCTTGCCGGCATTCAGCCTGCAAACGGCAAACGGAACGCTCAATGCCGAACAACTGAAAGGCTCGTGGACATTGGTTTTTATTGGCTTCACACATTGCCCCGACGTGTGCCCAACCACGTTAACGGATCTGAGCCGCGCGCAGGCCATTTGGGCAGCATCTAAGCTGCCGAACAAACCCAAGCTATTATTCGTTTCGGTTGATCCAGAGCGCGACAACCCAACACGGCTTGCCGAGTATGCGGGGTTTTTCAATAAAGATACGCTCACCGCAAGCGCTGCAGAACCGCAACTGGGCGAATTCATCCGTGCGTTGGGCTTGGTGTACATGAAAGTGCCGCAAGCCGATTCCTACACCATGGATCATTCGGCTACGCTCGTTTTACTTAATCCGAACGCGGAATTTGCAGGGCTTATCCGGCCACCGCTAAAACCTGAAGCCATCGCAAGCGATTTGCTTGCCTTAACGAAATCACTACCATGAAACTTTCTATTTTCGCGCAATATATGTTGCCGCACCGTTTTCTGTCGCGGCTTGCCTATTATCTGGCGCATTCGAAAACGCCTTGGATTAAACGCACATTTATCCATACCATTTTGGCTAATTTCGATGTCAATATGCACGAAGCACTGGACGCCAATCCGGATAATTATGCCAGCTTCAACGCATTTTTCACTCGCGCACTAAAACCTGGTGCACGAGTGGCCGATGCCAACCCACAAGCCTTGCTGTTGCCGGCTGATGGCAAGGTAAGCCAATGCGGAAAGATTGCTGATGGCCGAATTTTCCAAGCCAAAGGCCACGACTACTCCACCGCCGAATTATTGGGCGATGCCGAATTAGCCAAAGCATATGAAAATGGCATGTTCATGAATATTTATTTATCGCCGCGCGATTATCACCGCGTGCACATGCCATGGACAGGTACGCTGACCGAAACCCTGCATGTGCCCGGCCGCTTGTTTAGTGTGTCGCCAGCTACTGTTAACGATGTACCGCGCCTATTCGCCCGCAATGAGCGCTTGGTCTGCCATTTCGATACCGACTTCGGCCCCATGTGTATGGTGATGGTGGGCGCGATGTTGGTGTCGGGTGTGGAAACGGTGTGGAACGGCGTGAACATTCCAAAATACGCCAATCAACCGAAGAAACTCGATTTCCGTGGCCAAAACATTTCTGTGGTGCGCTTCACCGAAATGGCACGTTTCAACTACGGCTCAACAGTGATTGTGTTATTCCCAGAAGGCAAAGTTCAGCTCGATGATTTTGCGCATCAAGCGCCCACGCAGCTTGGAAACCGAATGGGCATTGTCATATAGGGCATGCCTTGGCACGCCGATGCTTTCACCATTGACGATTCACGTCATCGCCATTAATCACAACCAGCTTTCGCGGCATCTCTATCAACACTGTTTATACGGTAACGAACTTCACCAATCTGAATATCCTGTATAGCTGATGGCACCAAATGAAATGTCCCCGCTTTTAGCGCGTCGATTTCCTTTGCGCAAAAACTCAGCGCATCAATGGTGCCCATTCGTTGCCAGTTGCCGGTTTTGTCTTGCGCTAACAAGGTCGCCTTTGTTTCGACTGGAATCAACAATTCACTGTGGCCATCGGCATCAATATCAAGCAGAAAGGCATCACAGCTACTGTTGCGATCACGTATACATTTGGGCATCGACCAGTCTTCATTGACTTCCTTCCAGTCCTGATTAATAAACGACGCTGGCAACACCGAACCTTTCGGCCAAACAGTGATGTTTGCAACCAAGTTAGCTTTGGTCGGCGCTACCGGCACATCGTATGAAGTGCGTTTATCCAACGCGGCTTTCGCCTTCATCGCAATAACGCTGGCATCTTTACCGGATTTACGCCCGGCCATTTCTTTTAATGCCGCATTGCCGAAGCGCTTTCCTTCAAAACGCAGATAGTCGTAATCAAATTTAGTGGCACTAATTTTTCCATCTGTTAATTGAGCCAGCTGGCTGTTAACGCTGATCCGAGCGGGGTCTAGCAAGGGCGAGAAAATAGCAAACAGTAAAAATAAGGCGACAAAAGCTGCCACAACATTCACCGAGGTTACTTTCGACATCCATTCAGGACTTCGCAATGCAGCCCATAAATAGCCCGCGGCATAACATGACGCCATCACAATACAAAAAGCAGCAACAAGGCGATCTGTGGTCCAGCCATATTGCCCAACGCGTAAACTGAGCGCATAGCTTGCTATAACAACCAATGGCACTAAACAAAAAGATGCGGTGAGTGCACTGAACTTAATGAGCTTTGCCACTTCTTTGGCAACACCACCATCTTGAAACGCGGCATTGATTAAAATCACTAATAATGCCGCCGCCACTAACAACAAGGCTGTAGCTTGTTTAGTTGCCCACAAAGGCTGTAAACCCGTAAAGGGTAATGCGAAAAGAAAACCAGCAATGAGCAGCACCGAAACAGGCAAAATCCACGACAACAAGACCATGAGCAAACTGCGAATACCACTGACGATGCCCGGCCTTACATCCGTAATATGCAAGGCATAAGCAAAAGCTAAGCTTGTGATGGGAATGGCGAACCAGGATTTTTCTAACAGATTTTTCAGAAAATCCAGTTTAATCATTTCAAACAACGAGGCGCCGAGCTGCAATACCAGCCAAAAAATGCCCGTAAACACTACCGCGAATACAATCTGAATGAGCAATTTCCATGAGCTTTCAAAATAACGGTGATAACTGGCAATCCGTTTGCGATCCATCGTTGCTGCGAGCACCATGGATTTTGCAATGAAAAATCCAGCCAACACATGAATCAATAATTCAATCGAGGGATAGCGTGCACCTGTTTGCGTTTCAGTGCCTCGCCAATCTGGCACGCCAATGCTTCGCCACCAATCGTAATACGCAAGCAGAGCCAACACCAAGGCAGCCGGGATTAACCAGCGCCACAAGGATTTTGCCGGCATATGGCCCAAGCCAATAATTAAAAAAACCGGCACAAAACCTACAACTAATAACAGGATATCTAATAGCCAAGAACTACCCGGCGTCCAAATCTTATTTTCAACCGCGTGGTACAAGCAATAAAGAATAAAACCTTGCGCAAGCCCTGTTGCTAGCCGGAAACCAGCAATAGACTGACTGACTGAAGAACGCGGAATTTGACTCTGGTATTCATTCATTTGTTTGTTATCCGTATTTAAGTTTCATGGCAAGCACCGAGCCTGCCAGCACGATGGTTATGCTGTTCGCAATAATGATGGGCCAAGAGCCCAGCATTAGCCCGTAAATGAGCCAAACAACAATACCCAGCGTGAAAATAGAATACATGCCGAGCGAGATATCTTTGGTGTGTTTGCTGCGCCACACCTGCATCACCTGCGGCACGAAAGAAATGGTGGTTAATGCCGCGGCCAGATAGCCAAATAATTCGGTTGTGCTCATGGCCTGCTCTTTGGTTAGTGGTACTAGTATACTCATTGCTTGTGGCAAGCTAAACCATTGGATTTTGGGAGGGGCTGTGCGTTCGCTTATGATTATTGCTTTATTGGCTAGCTTCAGTGCCCTGGCGCGCGCTGAAAAACCCATCCGTGTGGCAACCTACAACACCTCGCTGTATTCCGATAGAGCCGGTGGCTTGATTGAACGCCTTCAGCAAGGCGATGCGGCGGCAAAGAAAATTGCTGCCGTTATTCAACATCAGCGCCCCGATATTTTGCTACTCAATGAATTTGATTATGATGTAGACGAAAAAGCGGCCGATCTATTTCAGAAAAAATACTTGGCCAAATCGCAATTCAAACAAAATGCCATAACTTACCCATACCGCTATTTCGCACCAGTCAATACCGGTGTTCCTAGTGGCTTTGATTTAAATAATGACGGAAAAATTACCGGTGGCAATGACGCCTTCGGTTTCGGCAATCACCCCGGCCAATACGGCATGCTGGTGTTATCACAATTTCCGATTGAAAAAATGGCTGTGCGTAGCTTTCAACATTTTCTCTGGAAAGACTTTCCGAATGCGCTGATTCCAATGAAAGCGGATGGCACGCCGTGGTACTCAACGGATGCATGGAAGGTGTTTAGGTTATCGTCCAAATCGCATTGGGATGTTCCGATCAACACACCGCTTGGCACGCTGCATTTTCTAGTCTCGCACCCAACACCACCAGTGTTTGATGGCGAAGAAGACCGCAACGGCAAACGTAATCATGATGAAATTCAGTTCTGGGGGCACTACGTTTGGAACCAAGGCAATGATTGGATTTATGACGATCTTGGCTTACGAGGTGGCCTGCAAGAAGAGGCACGGTTTGTGATTGCCGGCGATTTAAATGCCGATCCGATTGATGGCGACGGCATTCCTGGCACCATTGTTGAGCTGCTGGAAAATCCTAAAGTGGCGCGCATGGCATCTCCACGCAGCGAAGGTGCTATTGAATCAGCTTTGTTGGATGGCGGAGCAAATACCATGCATCGCGGCGCACATCATCATGACACCGGTAATTTCGGCCCAAACGTGGGCAATTTACGTTTGGATTATGTGTTGCCTTCAGTTGGCTGGCAGGTGCAGGATAAAGGTGTATTTTGGCCAAAAAAATCCG
>JAYTVJ010000081.1:0-21081 GCA_043744535.1 Arenimonas sp. | reverse complement strand
ATGCCAATGCATGAAATTTGGCAGTTGCAAACGCGCTTCCAGCAACGCACACGCAAACGTGTGTTTAAATTATTAGCCCATCCGCGTTTCCGTGCCGCTTTTGATTTTCTCGAATTACGTGCCTTTGGCGCACCGGAATTGCTGGAAGAATTAGAATTTTGGCGGCAAGCACAAGTTCTTTCGCCCGAAAAATTGGCTGAAATTATACCTGCGCATAGTAAGCAGGCTAACGGCGAAAGTGCCCATCAGCCGGTTAAACGTAAGCGCCGGCGTAGCAATCCTAAACCGTTAGTCGCCGAGTAATTGCTTGTATGGAGCGTGTATTTATTGGCTTGGGAAGTAATCAAGGTGATTCGCTCGCCATCTTGAAACAAGCCATTGCCAACATCCATGCCTTACCAAACACAGAGGTTGTGGCGGCTTCATCGTATTATCAATCGCCAGCCTGGGGTGGTGTTGAACAAGCAGACTTCATCAACGCTGCGCTGGAGCTACGCACTGAATACGCGCCACATGAGCTTCTCATGCAACTGTTGAATATTGAACGTCAGCATGGCCGTAATCGTGCGCTGGAACAGCATTGGGGGCCGCGCCGGCTTGATTGTGATATTTTGCTGTTTGGTCAACGCGAAATTCACAGCGAATGGCTTAGCATTCCGCATCCGCGCATGGCGCAACGTGCGTTTGTGCTGGTGCCACTGGCTGAAATAGATGTTAATCTGCCTGTTCCCGGTTTGGGCAGCGTGCAGCATTTGCTCGCGGCAATATCCGTTGACACTATTCAACTTATTCAATAAAGGCCGTTGTTATGTATACCAGCTCCGCACCTGAATCCTTGCGACCTAAAGTGACTGTGCCGATGTTGCAGCAAATGAAGCGCAACAAGCAGCGTATTGCCACGCTAACGGCTTACGATGCCAGTTTTGCGCGCGCTATGGACGCAGCGGGTATTGATGCCATCTTGGTTGGTGACTCCTTAGGTATGGTCATTAAAGGTGGCGAAAATACGGTTTCGGTGTCGATTGAAGACATGCTTTATCACTGCCGTTGTGTGGCGCAGGGTTTGCAAAGCGCCTTGTTAATTGCCGATATGCCTTTTCAAAGCTATGCCAATGTTGATCGCGCATTAGAGTCGGCCAGCCTTTTGTTATCCGAGGGCTTGGCAAGTATGGTGAAAATGGAAGGTGCCGGGTTTGTATTGGATGCTATTTCGTATCTCACCGAGCGCGATATTCCGGTGTGTGCTCATCTAGGCTTAACACCGCAATCGGTTTTGTCGCAGGGCGGCTTTAAAGTACAGGGCCGCGAGCAACAAGCCGCGGATAGAATTATTGAACAAGCCAAACAAGTTCAACAAGCCGGCGCACAGCTTTTGGTGCTCGAATGTGTGCCGTCGGCATTGGCAAAAATCATTACCGAAACCGTTAGCATTCCCACCATTGGTATTGGCGCTGGCCCGGATTGTGATGGTCAGATTTTGGTGTCTTACGATGCCTTGGGCATAAATTCTGGCCACCGTCGGCCACGTTTTGTGAAAGATTTTCTCGCCAGCGCAGGTTCAATTGATGGCGCGTTTGCACAATATGTTCAAGATGTTAAATCGGGCGCATTTCCAAGCGCAGCACACGGGTACGCCTAATGAATGTATTTAGAACCGTCGCGGAATTGCGCGAACAAGTTACCCAATGGAAACGGCAGGGCCTGCGCGTTGGGTTTGTGCCAACCATGGGTAATTTGCATGCCGGGCATTTTGCGTTGGTGGAATTAGCCAAGCAACACAGCGATAAAGTGATTGCCAGTATTTTTGTTAACCCCACGCAATTTGGCCCGAATGAAGATTACGCGCGTTACCCAAGAACTGAGTCGAATGATATAAACGGCTTGTTTGAGCACGGATGCGAAGGCATTTTTCTGCCAAGCGCCGATGAGATGTATCCATTCGGCATTAAAAATTATGTGCAAATGCATGTGCCCGGCATAACCGACATTTTGTGCGGTGCGTATCGCCCGGGGCATTTTAATGGCGTAGCCACAGTGGTTGCGCGCTTGTTCAACATGGTGCAGCCCGATTGTGCGGTATTCGGCCGCAAAGATTACCAGCAGTTGCAAGTTGTTCGATATATGGCTAGGGAAATGAGTTTTCCGGTTGAGATTATTTCAGCGCCAACCTTGCGCGAGGCCTCTGGTTTAGCAATGAGCTCGCGCAACCAATACTTAAGCGCGGAAGAAAGAGTGATTGCTTCGTCCATTTACCAAACGTTGCTTGAAATGAAACATGCCTATATTACTGGCAAGCCACTTGAGCATATTGAACAAGAAGCGCATGCCAAGCTGGAGAATGCTGGGTTTGAAGTGGATTATATCGATATTCTTTCGGCCGAATTAGGCAAGGCGTCGCGGGCTAGAAACTCTGCCCGTGTGGCTTTAATTGCCGCGCGTTTGGGCCGTACGCGACTTATCGACAATCTAGAATTCGACATTACTTAAAGGGCGACGTTTACTATGTGGACTGACACTGATTGGAGCGCTATGCAACAGCATGCAGCGCGTTGCCGTGCTAAGACTATTCAAGAAATTATTGCCAGTGAAGCAGGGCGTGCGCAGGATTTTTCCAAAAAAATTGGGTCGCTGTATTTCAATTTTTCACGCCAGCAATATGATCACCAAGCGATGGTGGATTTGCTAAGCCGTTTAGAGCGTTCGGGCATAGCTCAGCAAACGCAGGCCTTGTTTGCTGGCGAAAAAATAAATGGTAGTGAAAATCGTGCTGTTTTGCACACCGCCTTGCGCAGTAATTTATCGAATTCGCCCGAAGCGCAGCATGCGCATCAGCAGGCCATGGCAGTGCTTGAGTCGCTTTCAGTGCTTATTGCGCGCTTCAAGCAAGAAGGTATCACCGACATCATCAGTGTAGGTATTGGTGGTTCCGATTTAGGCCCGCGTTTGGTGCTAAATGCGCTAAGCGATTTTAGCAGCGATACATTTCGCATCCATTTTTTAAGCTCGGCCGATGGCTTGTATTTAGAGCGTTTTATGGCCATGCTGAACCCGAAAAATACCGCGGTAGTCTTGGTTAGCAAGAGCTTTAATACCCAAGAAACCCTAATCAATGGCGCAGCGCTAAAAAGCTGGCTGAATGATTCGAGCAAGTTGTATGCGATTACTGCTAATCAGGCAAAAGCCATAGCGTTTGATGTGCCTAGCAATAATGTGTTGCCGATTTGGGATTGGGTGGGTGGGCGTTTTTCGGTGTGGTCTGCGGTGGCTTTGCCCGTCATGCTGGGCATTGGTATGGCTAATTTCCGTGAATTTCTGCGTGGCGCTGCCGATATGGATGCGCATTTTCTAAACACGCCGATCAAAGACAATATTGTGGCGTGGCAAGCGCTCACCTCGGTGTGGAATCGTAATGCCTTGGGCTATGCCAGCCAAGCGATTATTCCCTACGATGAACGCTTAGAAATGCTGCCAGATCATCTGCAACAGGTGATTATGGAAAGCTTGGGCAAATCGGTGCAGGCCGACGGCCAAGATTGCGTGCAGGCAACAAGCCCGGTGTTGATGGGCGCTAGTGGCAACCCAAGCCAACACAGCTTTTTCCAATATTTACAACAAGGCATTGGCATTGTGCCGATTGATTTTATCGGGGTAGTGAAATCCAGTCATTGCCAGGTGCAAAATCACCAATTCATTCTGGCGAACCTGCTTGCCCAAGCCGAGTCCTTAGCCAATGGCCAAGGCAGCGAAGATGCACAGAAACGCTACCCAGGCAATCGCCCGTCAACCGTTATTTTGATGGATGAATTAAGCCCCTATGCCTTAGGCCTATTGCTCGCGCTGTACGAACACAGCGTGTTTGTGCAATCGAAAATTTGGGGCATCAATGCCTTTGATCAATGGGGTGTTGAGTTGGGCAAACAAATTGCCAACACCTTAATGCCGTATGTTGAACAAAGTAAAACCGACAGCCAAAACCTGGACACGGTTACGCAGGAATTATTGCAGCAGATGCTGGCAAACTAAGCGAATTTTGCAGTTGTTCAAGCGCCCAAAGCGTGTGTTCACGAACGATTTCATTCGGGTGCTGCATTTTTTCACGTAAGGCCGCCAAATGCGCTGGGCTTGCCTCAGCATTGCCAAGGGCAATAGCGATATTGCGCAGCCAATTGATGTAGCCGGTGCGCCGGATGGCCGAGCCTTCGGTGCGCTCAAGAAATTCTTGTTCGGTCCACGCGAATAAATCCACCAAGCTGGCGTTATCTAAATTATTACGCACCTTGAAATCGGGTTCGTCGTGGCGCGTAGCAAATTTATTCCATGGGCAGACGAGTTGGCAGTCGTCGCAGCCGAAAATACGGTTGCCAATCGGTTTGCGGAATTCTTCTGGGATGCTGCCATGGTGCTCAATGGTTAAGTAGCTAATGCAACGGCGCGCATCCAACCGATAGGGCGCAATAATCGCCTGTGTTGGGCAGATGTCGATGCAACGCGTGCAGGTGCCGCAATAGCCTTGCTCTTGATTGGCGGTTGCGGGCAAATCGAGATTGGTATAAATTTCGCCAAGAAAAAACCACGAGCCGGTGTTTTTATCAATCAAACAGGTATGTTTACCAATCCAGCCCAGTTCGGCATTGCGTGCCAGAGCCCGTTCTAGCGAGGGCGCAGAATCAACCAACACGCGATAACCGAAACTACCGATTTGCGTTTCAATGAACTGCGCGAGTTGCTTCAGGCGTTGCCGCATCACTTTATGGTAATCGCGGCCCAACGCATAGCGCGCCACGTAGGCTTGCCCAGCTTGTTGCAAGGTATTCCAGGCTTGAACATCGTCAGCTGCATAATTCATGCGCACCGAAATAACCGATAGCGTGCCGGCTTGTAATAACGCTGGTTTGCTGCGCATATCGCCGTGATTAGCCATATAGCTCATTTGGCCATGCTGGCCTTTGCTTAGCCAATCGCTCAGGTGCGCTTGATCCTTGCTTAGCTCGGTGCTCGCAATACCCAACTCTGAAAAGCCCAAAGCACGGCTTTTTTCGCGAATAGTTGCAAGCAAAGTGATCTTATCCATAGCAACAGTATAAAATGCTTTATGCCATTTTCCATACAAAGCGCTTATGCAGTTTTCGTGCCACAATCCCATTGATACTGAGCATCTAGCAGTAAAGTTGGCTTTAGCTTGCCCGAAAGGAATGGTTATTTATCTGTATGGCGATTTAGGCGCGGGAAAATCAACCTTTGCGCGTGCCTTTATTCATGCGCTTGGTTTTCAAGGCTCAGTTAAAAGTCCAACCTATTCGCTGTTGGAAGCCTATACATTAGCCGATGGAACAGAGGCCGTGCATATGGATTTATATCGCTTAGCCGACCCCGAAGAAGTGGCATTCTTAGCCTTGGATGACTACCAAACGCGTGCGAAAGTTTATTTGATTGAATGGCCGGAAAAAGGCCTTGGCTATATTCCGCTTGCCGATCTTTGCCTGCGTTTTACACCCCAAGAGAGTGGCCGATTAATCGCGATTCAAGCGCTAAATGCCAGCGCATCCGAATGGCTTGTATCGGTAAATCCCTGATTTGCAAACTAAACAGCGAATGAACAGCCAGCTTGCACGCTATCATGTAAGCTTGAACTAACTTATAGATGGTGTTTCAATTTGGTTATGTCAGCATTTTACTCACGCGTTTCAGCTTTTTTCTTGGTCTGTAGCCTTAGCATTTCCGTTGCGTTTGCACAGGTTCCGCAAATTCAAAAAATGCTTCTGTTGCAAGATGGTCAAACCACTAAGGCATATATCAATCTTAGTCAAAGTACCGCCTTCAAAGCGTTTATGTTGCAATCGCCAACCCGCGCAGTGGTCGATATTACTGGCGCAGAAATGGGCCCCGAGTTCAAACTGCCCAACGCCAATGGTATTGTGTTGTCGGTTCGGCAGGGCAAAACGCCAACTGGCATTCGCGTGGTGTTCGATTTAGCGCAAGACGCTAGCTTAAATTCTGTATTGGATTCAAGCACCGGCAACCTGCGTTTAGCCATCGAATTAACACAGAAATCTGATTTAGCCCATGCGCAGCCTTCCTCCGATGTGCAGCCGGTCAAACAGCGGCTAACCGATAACGCAAAACCGAATATTCCGCAACGCGCCGCCGCGCCGCTGGAATTGCCGCTTGTTATGGAAAAGCCACCTGTGAGCAAGCCCGTTGTGGCTAAGCCCGTGCAAGATTCGGTGCCGGGTAAAAGCAATATTGGCTATGCATTGATGGACGATGAAATCGTGCAAATTGATATTGACAGTTCGGGTTCAAAGCCCAAAACCACAGTGGCTAAATCAGGGGTTGAGAATCCGCCCACTTTACCGAATCTCAAACAAAGCACAAACCCTAGCCCAGCGCAGATACCGCAACAGCCATTGCCGAAAAAAGCAAAAACCATGAACGACGTGCTCGGTTCTTCAGCGCGTAAATTAATTATTGCCATTGATGCGGGGCACGGCGGCAAAGACCCGGGCGCGTCTGGCCCTACTGGTGCCAAAGAAAAAGACATTACACTGCGCGTGGCGAAAGAACTTGCAATGATCATCAATAAAGACCCAGGCATGAAAGCGGTACTGATCCGTGATGACGATACCTTTGTGCAACTGCAAGAGCGCTACATGCGTGCCCGCCGCAATCAGGCCGATTTATTCGTCTCGATACACGCCGATGCCGCACAAAATAACGCAGCCAATGGCTCATCGGTATTTGTGTTGTCAACCAAAGGTGCGTCATCGCAAGCGGCCCGTTGGTTGGCCGATAAAGAAAATGCCGCGGATTTAGTTGGCGGTGTGAGTTTAGACAATAAAGATAAAAATCTGTCTGCGGTGCTTTTGGATTTATCGCAAAGCGCTACCATGCGGATGAGCGAAGATGCCGCGAGTAATGTCTTGAGTTCGCTCAAAGATTTAGGCAAGGCGCATAAGCGCGATGTTGAACACGCCAATTTTGTGGTGTTGCGTTCCCCCGATGTGCCGTCGATGTTGGTTGAAACGGGGTTTATCACCAATGCCAATGAAGAAAGCAAATTAAGCGACCCCGAGCATCGCAAACGCCTTGCGTTCGCCATAGCCCAAGGATTGCGGCAATTCTTTATTGAGCAGCCATTGCCTGGCACGTATTACGCCAAAAGGCAGTTAAGCCAGGCCGCCGAGATAAATGCCAGTTCAGGCATAATTCCTTAATGGTGTAAGCCATTGCCGCTTGGCAATGGGTACAATGGCTACGTATGAAAATTCAATGTTTACCTGACGTTTTGATTAACCAAATTGCTGCCGGCGAAGTGGTTGAGCGGCCGTTTTCGGTGGTTAAAGAGTTGGTTGAAAATGCCTTGGATGCGGGCTCCACTAAAGTAGAGATTGATCTTGAAGAAGGCGGCATTCGGCTAATACGCATTCGTGACAATGGTTCAGGCATCAGTGCCGAGGATTTGCCGATTGCCATACAGCGCCATGCCACCAGCAAAATTGCCAGTTTAGACGACTTAGAATGTGTGGCCACCTTAGGCTTTCGCGGTGAAGCGTTGCCATCTATTGCTTCGGTTTCACGTTTTACCATTCGCTCGCGCACCCTTAATCAACTGCACGGCGCAAGCTTGTCGATTGAAGGCGGCAAAGTGGGCGCGGTGGTGCCCGATGCGCATGCACAGGGCAGCAGTATTGAAGTGCGCGATTTATTTTATAACGTGCCGGCGCGCCGAAAATTTCTTAAAACCGAACGCACCGAACTGGCGCATGCCGAAGATTGGTTGCGTTCGCTGGCGCTAGCTAAACCTTCAGTTGAACTCAGTATTCGACACAATGGCAAAGAGCTAAAACGCTATAAATCGATTAGCGATCCCGAACAACGCATCGAGCGCGTCATTCAAGTCTTGGGCGCCGATTTTGCCAATCAATGTTTGGCCGTCGATGTGCAACACACTGACACGCGGCTGACCGGTTGGATTGGCTTGCCTACTGCCTCGCGTTCATCGGCTGACCAACAATATTTTTTCGTCAATGGCCGCGCCGTGCGCGATAAAACCGTGGCGCATGCAGTGAAACAGGCGTATGCCGATGTGTTGTTTCATGGTCGCTATCCGGCCTTTGTGTTGTTCTTGGAATTAGATCCGCGGCGCGTGGATGTGAATGTGCATCCGGCAAAACACGAAGTCCGTTTCCGCGATGGCCGAGCGGTGCATGATTTTATTTATCGCAGTTTGCATGCCTTGATGGCGGAAACACGTGCGGGCGTTGTGTCATCAAACGCAGCTTTCCAGCAAAGCAGTGGCCATTCGCTGCAAAACTCAAACCCATACAACAGCTTTAGCCAATCATCAATGGCTTTACCTGTGCAAGAAAGCATGGCGTCGTATCAGGCTTTATACGCGGCCAATGAGCGGGTTGATTTTCCGCACACTGTACCGGATCAAAGCCATCCGCTTGGGTATGCCTTGGCGCAACTGCACGGAATTTTTATCTTGGCAGAAAATGAAAGCGGTTTGATTATGGTGGATATGCATGCCGCGCATGAACGTATCACCTACGAACAATTGAAATCGGCGCAATCGGATGATGGCATTAAAACCCAGGCCTTGTTGGTGCCGGTGTCGGTGGCCTTAAGTGAAGCGGAAGCGTTTGCCAGTGAACAACTCGCTGAAAACCTGAAAGCCTTGGGTTTTGATGTATTGCGTAGTGGACCACAATCAGTGAGTATTCGTTCGGTGCCTAGCTTATTGGCCGATGTGGATGCGAAACAATTGTTCTTGGATGTGTTGTCTGAATTCAGAGAATTTGGCGCGTCAAAACGTTTGCAGGAAGCGCAAAATGCGCTGTTATCAACCATGGCCTGCCATAGCTCGGTGCGCGCCAACCGAAAACTCACACTGACTGAAATGAACGCATTATTGCGCGCCATGGAATCAACCGAACGCTCAGGGCAATGCAATCATGGCCGGCCCACTTGGGTACAGTTAAGCAAAGCCGATTTAGACAAACTGTTTTTACGAGGACGATAATGAAACTATTGACTACAATGCTCTGCGGTTTGCTACTAACCGCATGCCAACAAGGCCCAAGCGCCGAACAGCTAGCTAAAGAAAAACAGCTGAAAATGCAGCACGACGCTGAAATCAGCACGTGGCGGACCGAGCGTGTTACTAAACTCACCAAACCAGACGGCTATCTGTCGTTAGTTGGAATGCACTGGTTGCCTAAAGTCGGCGTTGCCCGAATCGGTTCTGGCGAAGCCAATGGCACGCGACTTAGTGTTGGTCCGAGTCAGCTTGGTTTAATCCGCGTGGCTGAGGGAAATATTGCTACGTTTCAGGCCGAGGCGGGTGTGCCTGTAACAATTGATGGCGTGCTTGCAAAAGGCAAAACAAAATTAGTGGCCGACTCACAAGGCGCGCCTACTGTGGTGGGTTTCAACGGCGGTGAGGCTAGCTTTATTGTGATTGAGCGCGGTGGCAAGTTGGCCTTACGGGTTCGCGATGCCAAAGCACCAACGCGGGTTAAATTCACAGGCATCGATTATTTTGACATTGATCGTAACTTTCGCTTTGAAGCGCACTTCACGCCACACGAAGCGGGTAGAACCATTGATATTGTCAATATTTTAGGCCTTGTGGAACCGATGATGAACCCAGGTACCGTTACATTTAAGCAGGGCGAAAAATCTTACACATTAGAAGCCATTGATGAGGGCGACCACCGCTTATTTTTCACCTTTGCCGATCGCACATCTGGCCATGAAACGTATGCCGCCGCGCGCTTCCTGTATGCCGAATACCCCGATGCAGCGGGCAATACCATAGTTGATTTCAACAAAGCCTATAACCCACCTTGTGCCTTTACGGCGTTTTCAACCTGCCCGATGCCGCCTTTGGAAAATCGCCTAGATATGGCGATTACCGCCGGCGAGAAAAAGCCACGGAAAATTTAATCATGGCCTTCAAGCACCTTGCGGGTTTAGCATGCATGAGTTTGCTCGCTGCCTGCGCTGCGGCCAAGCCCAGCACGCCAGCTCTTTGGCGCGTGAGTGATGCCGATAATAGCGTGTATTTATTGGGTTCATTCCATGCACTAAAGCCAAGCGATTATCCTTTATCGCCAGCGATTAATAACGCCTATGCCGATGCTGAATTATTGGTGTTTGAAATGAGCCCGGAGCAGCTGCAATCGCCTGGTCTGCGGGCTAAAATTTCGCAGATGGCGCAATTGCCAGCGGGGCAGAGTGTGCAGTCGCTTTTGCCTGAAGACACATGGCAGGCGCTGAAGGCGTGGTCTGTGCGTAATCCAAGCTATCCTTTGCTGGCGCTGCAGCAATTTGAGCCTTGGTATGTGGCGCTTACAGTGATTAATGCGCAAGCCGCATCGCAAGGCTTTGAAGCAGGCCAAGGCTTAGATCAGCACGTGATGAACCAAGCAAAAAGCACGCATAAGCCCAGCATAGGCTTGGAAAGCGCTGAGCAACAAATTGCCTTGTTCGATAGCATGCCAAGTTCTGCGCAAATTCAGTTATTGAAAGAATCCTTGTCTGACACGGCAAAAAGCAACAAAGAACTCGACACACTGCATCAACTGTGGCGGTCGGGTGAAACGCAACGTTTTGAGCAGCAAACGGTGGCTAAAATGCAGCACGAATACCCCGATTTGTATCAGTCCATCAATGTTGATCGTAATTTGGCTTGGCTGCCAACGCTTCAGCGCTTGCTTGATGCTGAACACAACAACGATGCATTGGTTGTGGTGGGCACCATGCATTTAGTCGGCCCCGATGGGCTGGTTCAGCAGTTTAAAAACAAAGGCTATCGTGTTGAGCAGCTCAAGTAAGCGCGTTAGATCTCGATAATGTCGATACAATCCACCGGGCAGGGTGGGATACATAAATTACAGCCCGTACATAAATCAGCCAGCACCGTGTGCATCAATTTCGATGCACCGATAATGGCATCAACCGGACAGGCTTGAATACATTTGGTGCAGCCAATGCATTCGGCTTCGCGGATAATCACCACGCTATCGGGTTTGTGCTGGCCGTGCTCGGTGTTCAGCGGCTTTGCTGTAATACCTAACAATACAGCCAGTGCGCGTATTCCCGCGTCGCCACCAGGCGGGCATTGATTGATATCGGCCTTGCCTGCCGCAATGGCTTCGGCATACGGCTTGCAGCCGGCATAATCGCATTGCCCGCATTGGGTTTGCGGTAACAGCAGATTAATCTGTTCGGCTAGTGCATGAGTTGTTGGCATATGCGCGCAGCCTTTGGGATTAAATTATCCGACTCGTTGGCCAGCTTGCGCGCCGTCATCAGCATCAAGCAAAAAAAGCCCGCTCTCACCGCCAGCCGACAAAATCATGCCCTCAGAAATCCCAAAGCGCATTTTACGTGCTGCCAAATTAGCAATGAACACCACATTGCGCCCAACTAATTTTTCAGGCTCGGCATAGCTTTGCCGAATACCGGAAAAAATCTGCCGTTGGCCAAGCTCGCCAGCATCTAACAAAAACCGCAACAACTTATCCGAACCATCCACAAAACCGCATTCAAGAACTTTGCCAATGCGTAAATCCAATTTAGCGAAATCGGTGATGTCTATCGTATCGGCAATCGCGCTTGGCGCTTCTGCAGCCTTCGCATTTGTAGGAGGGGCCTTGGCCGCGACCGCTTTGGGCGTTTTATCCGCGACAGTTTTCGCGGTGGTTTCAATTGATGCATCGGTCATGGCTTGAATATGTTTTGGGTCAATGCGGGTGAATAAAGGTGTGTAGGCGTTTATGCGGTGATTTAACAATGGCGCATCGAAATCCGCCCATTGCTTGATTGGCGCATTCAGAAAGGCTTCTGCTTGCGCGCAGATGTTCGGCAAGATGGGTTTCAAGGCCACAGCCAGCACACGGAATAAGTTCAAGGATTGTGTGCAAACCAATTGTAGGTTTTCAGTTTGTGCCGCATCTTTTGCCAATACCCAGGGTTTCTGTTCGTCGATGTAGCGATTTGCAACATCAGCTAAGGCCATGGTTTGGCGCAAGGCATACGCAATTTCACTCTCTAAATAAGCGTGTTGGATTGAAGTCAATTCGGTAATGAACTGCGTGTACATTTCGGCATCATCAAGCTCTGCAGCCAATTGGCCATCGAAGCGGGTGTTAATAAATCCAGCACAACGACTAGCAATATTAACGAACTTGCCAACAATATCAGCATTCACTTTGGCGACAAAATCTTCGAGATTTAAATCCAAATCAGCCACACCAGAGCTGGATTTGCTGGCGAAATAATAGCGCAGCGCTTCCGGCGCTAAGCCTGCATCCAAGTAGCTGCGTGCCATCACAAAGGTGCCGCGCGATTTCGACATCTTGGCACCATTCACGGTTAGATAGCCATTCACATGCAAGGCAGTGGGCAAGCGATAGCCCGCGCCATGCAACACAGCTGGCCAAAACAGGCCGTGGAAATTAACAATGTCTTTGCCTAAGAAATGATGCAACTCAGTTTCATTATTGCTGTTTCGATCAGCATCTAAAAACTGCCCAAAATCGAGATTTTGGCTTTCGCACAAGGCTTGAAAACTGGATAGATAGCCAATGGGTGCATCCAACCACACATAGAAATATTTACCCGGTGCATCAGGAATAGCGAAACCAAAATACGGCGCATCACGGGAAATATCCCAATCGCGTAGCCCGCCGTCGGCATCTAGCCATTCGCGCAATTTGGTTTTAATGCCGTCGTGCGCCACGTCTTTTTTCAGCCAATCGTTCAGAAATTCGGTGTATTGGCCGAGTGTGAAGAAGTAATGCTCGGATTCTTTCAGCACCGGTTTTGCGCCGGAAACCACCGAAACCGGATCAATAAGTTCAGTGGGCGAGTAGGTGGCGCCGCAATTTTCGCAGTTATCGCCATATTGATCGGCGGTTTTGCACGTTGGGCAAATACCTTTAATGTAACGATCGGGCAGAAACATCTGCTTTTCTGGGTCAAACATTTGGTTGATGGTGCGCACTGCAATGCTGCCGCGCGTCTGCAACTTGGCGTATATCTGTTCTGTCATCAGACGGTTGCGTTCGGAATTGGTTGAATCGTAATGATCAAAATTAACCGAAAACGCGTTGAAATCGGCCTCGTGGCCAGCTTGTATGCCCGCAATAAACGCTTCAGGGCTTAATCCGGCTTTCTCGGCGGCCAGCATAATCGGCGTGCCATGGGTATCGTCAGCGCACACGAAATGCGTGCTGCCGCCTGCCATACGGCGCGCGCGCACCCAAATATCGGCTTGTATATAACCCACCAAATGGCCTAAATGCAAAGGGCCATTGGCGTACGGAAGGGCGGTGGTAACCAGAGCGGGGGCAATTTTCATCTTTGAATTATAAGGCTTTGGCCGATGTTTGTGGCTTTCCTATACAATAGTGTTTTGCCCAAAATCTGCTTATGACTGTTACCGAAGCCGCCATCCGCGCTGAATTAGCGCAAATTATCGACCCGAATACCGAGCTTGGCTTAGTGGCCGCTAACGCAGTGCGCGCGGTGGGTGTGGATGGGCAAAACGTTGCCCTTGAAATGCAGCTCAATTATCCGGCCAAATCGCAGCATGCAGCTTTGCTTGCTGAGATCACAGCGCGTTTGAAAACGCAGCTTGATGTACAGGCCGTTAGCATTCGCATCACCACCCAGATTCCTGCGCATAGGGTTCAAAAAGAATTATCGCCCTTGCCCGGCGTGAAAAACATCATCGCTGTTGCCTCTGGCAAAGGCGGCGTGGGTAAATCCACCACAGCGGTGAACTTGGCTTTGGCATTGCAGGCCGAAGGTGCGGTGGTAGGGATTCTCGATGCCGATATCCATGGCCCATCGATTCCAATGATGCTGGGTATTTCTGGCAAGCCAGACAGTTTAGACGGCAAAACCGTTGAGCCCAAAATGGCGCATGGCTTGCAGGCTATGTCGATTGGCTTATTCTTGAATGATGACACGCCAACCATTTGGCGTGGCCCAATGACCACCCAATATCTGCAGCAATTGCTGACCACCACCAACTGGCGCAATCTGGATTATTTAATCATTGATTTGCCACCTGGCACCGGCGATATTCAACTAACATTAGCGCAGCGTGTGCCGGTTTCAGCCGCAATTATTGTAACCACGCCGCAAGACATCGCTTTAATTGATGCCAAGAAAGCCTTAAAAATGTTTGAAAAAGTTGAGGTGCCGGTGCTGGGTATCATCGAAAATATGTCGGTGCATGAATGCTCAAATTGCGGCCATGTAGACGCTATTTTCGGTGAAGGCGGCGGCGTTAAAATGGCCGAACAATATGGCGTTGCGCTGTTGGGTAAATTGCCGTTGCAGCGCGCAATCCGCGAACAATCCGATTCTGGCACGCCAACGGTGGTTGCAGAGCCCAACGGATTGGCAGCGCTAAGCTATTTAGCCATTGCCCGTAAGGCGGCGGCGCTATTGTCTTTGCAAGCTAAGAATAAATCGATTGGCTTTCCAAATATTGTCATTCAAAATACCTAACACAAGCCCAGCATTTTTTATGTTGGGTTTAAATTTACATTGAGAGAGAAAATATGAGCATTAAATCTGACCGCTGGATCCGACGCATGGCAGAACAACAGGGCATGATTAAACCATTTCAGCCTGGGCAAGTTAAAACTGCCGCGGATGGCCACCGTATTGTGTCGTATGGCACCTCAAGCTACGGCTACGATGTGCGTTGTGCGCGCGAGTTCAAGATTTTTACTAATATTAATTCCACCATTGTTGACCCAAAAGCGTTTGACCCAAGCAGCTTTGTGGATATTGAAGCCGATGTTTGCATTATTCCACCGAATTCGTTTGCATTAGCGCGCACCGTGGAATTTTTCCGCATTCCACGCGACACACTTGTGGTTTGTCTCGGCAAAAGCACCTATGCACGCTGCGGTATTATTGTGAACGTCACGCCACTCGAGCCCGAATGGGAAGGCCATGTGACATTGGAATTCTCGAACACCACACCGTTACCTGCAAAAATCTATGCGGGCGAGGGTGTTGCGCAAATGCTGTTTTTCCAATCCGATGAAGTGTGCGAAACATCCTATAAAGACCGTGGTGGAAAATACCAAGGTCAAACCGGTGTGACTTTACCGAAAACATAAAATATCCGTTAAATAGCGTCATAAAAAATGCGCTTCGGCGCATTTTTATTGCCATTTTTACAGCAAGTAGAAAATTAATTGAAATCGCTTGTAAGAAATCGTTGCTTGCCACGACTAATCCTTGCAACATAAAAAACACCTATTTATTTACTCAGTATTTCACCCTAAACTTTACTTAATTGGAGTATTACCATGAAAACGAAAACTTTAGCTGCTTTGGCTTTAACTACCACCGTTGCATTCAGTGCCATGGCGTTTGCAGCCAACAGCAATAGCCCCTTTGCGGCTAAATCTTTGAAGTCGGGTTACCAAGTTGCACAGGCTGATAAAGCTAAAGAACATTCATGCGGCGCGGATAAAGCTAAAGAAGCATCATGCGGCGCGGATAAAGCTAAAGAAGCGTCGTGTGGTGCCGATAAAATGACCGCCGGCAAATGCGGCACCATTAAAATGACCGAAGGCAAATGTGGCGAACACAAATTAGCCGATGGCAAAATGCATAAAATGACCGATGGCAAATGCGGTGAGCATAAGAAAGTAGACGGCAAATGCGGCGAAGGCAAATGCGGCGCTAACAAAAAATAATTATCCATGCATTGCCACTGGCGGGAATATGCCGCCAGTGGTGTTGGAGAGCAATGTGACTAAACAAGCGCAAGGTGCAGGATTAGGATTTCGCAGAGAACTGTTGAGCGAGCTAGATGCTTGGCACGGCAAGCCCGTTGATTTCTTCGAAATTGCGCCTGAAAACTGGGCCACCAATGGCGGCCGCTATGCCAAAGATCTACGCCGCTTTACCGAACAATATGCGTTTGTTTGCCACGGCTTGTCGTTATCAATTGGCAGCACCGATGCGTTAGATGTGGCGCTAGTGAAGCGCATTAAACAATTTATGCAAGTGCACGGCATTGGCTTGTACACCGAACATTTAAGCTGGTGTTCGCATGCCGGACATTTATACGATCTCTTGCCAATTCCTTGTACGCAAGAAGCGGTGAACTGGGTTTCGGCGCGTGTTCGGCAAGTGCAAGACATTCTTGGTATGCCGATTGGCTTGGAAAACGCCTCGTATTATTTAGCGCCACCGGGCGCGGAAATGAAGGAGCAGGAGTTTATTGCTGAAATCATCCGTGCGTCTGATTGCTTATTGCATTTGGATGTCAATAATGTTTTTGTGAATAGCCAGAACTTTGGCTATGATGCAAAAAAATATCTCGATGATTTACCACTCGATAAAGTATGTTACATCCACGTTGCGGGGCATTATGCGGAAGCGGACGGTTTTTTGGTGGACACACATGGCGCTGAAGTGATAGATCCAGTGTGGTCTTTGCTGGATTACGCCTACCAATCGATGGGCACACAAGCAAGCAGCGCGCCTACCTGCTTGGAGCGCGATTTTAATTTTCCACCACTCAGCGAATTATTGCTTGAAGTAGATATTATCCGTGCCAAACAACGAGCGGCTGGCTCTGCAAACTTGAAGAGGCGAGCCTGATGCCAACAGCACCTAGTTCTTTACACAGCTTTCAGCATGAGTTCTCGTCTTATTTGCGAGATCCGAAAAAATTACAAAGACCGCTAGGCATTCCGGCGCGGCCAACGCGTATTTATGAACAATTAGTGTTTAATAATATCTGCGGTTTTATTGATGCGTGTTTCCCGGTGGCGAAGAGCCTATTTACCAAAACACGCTGGCGCGTATTGTGCCGTGGATTTTTTCGTGATTGGCAAAGCCATACGCCGTATTTCAGCAAAATACCTGAGCAATTTGTGCTTTACATCAAAGCCAACAGCGCTGCAGTTAAGGCGCCTGTCTATTTGCCTGATTTACTGCATTACGAATGGCTAGAATTGGAAGTGGACACGGCCGAAGATAAAGCCATTGGCAGTGCCAGCAGCCGGCGCTTAGCGCTGAATCCAAGCGTGCGCTACGCCCACTACAACTGGCCGGTGCATCGGATTAGCCGTGCGTATCGGCCACGTAAAGCGCAGGACACTTTTTTATTGCTATATCGCAACGCAGACTTTGAGGTGAAATTTTTAGAAATCAATGAAATCACCGCCCAGCTATTAGATATTTTAGCTGCCGGCACAACAACGGCCAAAGAGGCACTAAAGCTATTAGCCAAAAAACTTGGCTACGCCAATCCAGAAGCCTTGCAGATACATGGCTATGTGCTGTTGGCTGATTTACTCAAACAAAATATTTTACAAGGAAAATTATCGTGAGTTTACTGCTTAACACATCAAAATCAACGGTTCGTTTACTAGACAAACTAGCGCCATGGCTGGCCTTACTGCTAGTGCGTATTCTGATCGGCTGGGAATACCTTGAATCTGGCTTGGAAAAATTTCACGGCGAAAACTGGTTTACTGAAATCCAAAACCAATTCCCGTTTCCATTTAACATCGTTCCCACCAGCATCAGTTGGCAAATGGCCACATGGTTTGAACTTGTTGGCGGTTTGGCATTGATGATTGGCTTCGGTACGCGTTTCTTTTCGCTATCGTTGATTATCCTGACCGTTGTTGCTACGGCGGCTGTGCATTGGCCCGCCGACTGGCATACATTCGCCGAGCTGATGAAAGGCTATGTCATTACCGATGACGGCTTCGGCAACTTTAAACTGCCCGTATTATTTATTGGCATGCTGGTGCCACTGCTGTTTTTCGGCCCAGGCAAGCTGAGTATTGACGCGTTCATTCGCCGCAAATATATGGGCAAGTAAAAATACCTAGAATGATGAGCCGGGCTGGCTGAGAAATGCCAGCTCGTCTGATGTGCTTTCACGGCCGAGCAGGGCATTACGGTGCGGAAAACGTCCAAATCGCTCGATAATGGCTTTATGTTTTAGTTCGAAATCCAGATTATTTTGTATGCCGTTGCGGGTAAACAGCGCCACCGCCATTTCATGAATCGCCAGCGATTCGCTGTGCATGTAGGGCATATATAAAAAAACACGTTGCTGCGCATTTAGTGCGGCATCAACGCCGCTGCGAACCGCTTCTTGCGCCAATACAAGCGCCATGTTGTCTTGAGCAAAGGCCTTAGCGCTATCGCGAAACAAATTACGTGAAAATTGATCAAGAATAATCACTTCGGCCAATCGGCCTATAGCACTTTCTCGCCACGCATATAATTCACCATGCGCCGCTTGTGCATGCAATGCGCCAAAGCGTTCACGCAGCCGTTGGTCGAAATCGGCATCTTTCTTGAACCACAGTGAATGATCGATTTCATCGAACCAGAATGCGAGGATGGTAGCGGGCGTATGCATTTTTTGCATGACAACTGTTGAACCTCTATACCGAATAAAATCATTACATATAAAAATAAGGTTACCGTCAATCATATTCTTCTGGGGCAATAAAAAAGCCCGACACATTTTGCAATGCGCCGGGCTTTACTTAAAACAACCTAGCATAATACTCACTAAAGTTAATGGATTAAAAAATTAGATATATTCAGTTTTGGCGCGAATGTCTATTCATAAGCAATACTAGCATCAATCTAAGGATTTGATTTGTCGAAGCGTTTCTGAACGCATGTCGTCAATACTTTTCAGAACAGTATTGACGTTGGTTTGATTGTCGCCCAGTTCTTCCCAGTTTGCATTCCACACGGCAACCAGTTTCTGCGCTTCGGCTTGTTGTTTCGCATTCATAACCTGTGCTAAATCGTTAATTGTCAGTGCATACGTCCAACCGAGACGCGGATTGCCTTTATCCTTCTCATCCATATCATAACGGCGGTGAAACACAACTTGCTGTAACTCATTTAGTTTCAGTAAAATTTCAAATCCAGCATAGCGTTGGTTACGATTATGTTCGGTTCGTTCGTTTCGCCACGTACTGTAGCCAAGGCTCGATAAAGCCACCGTTAAGCTAATCAAAGCAACCATATTATTTTTCAATTGCATCAGAAAACTATTATCGCTGCTGGTTTTCATAAGTGAATAATTGTGAAATGAATGCGGGGAATCAGGCTTGTTTTGTGAATTCTTGCATAGCTTTACTAAGTGTTACGCTGTTTTTATTAAATCGCCGGCAAATTGAACAAAGTAACAGATGCACCCGCATAGACGCGCGCTCACGCAACACCAAAGGCCGCTCATGCGACAATGAAATGAGTTGCGTTGTTTTATAACAGCTAAGCATGTCGGGCTTCCTTAAACCATTTGGTATCTAAGCACTTTTGTAAGCTCATTCTAGCGCGATACAAAAGTACATGTAAATTAGACGTGTTAAGTGCCAATTCCTTACAAATTTCGTCGCTTTCTAAGCCAATAAACTCACGCATCATAAATGTTTGCGCTTGTGGGCCGGGCAGTTTGTTCAGGCAGGTTTCAAAAATCAGCCAGAATTGCTGTTGTTTGAAGGTGTTTTCAGGATTATTCCATGTCGAAGGACTGTGTTCGGCTTGCCAATGGCCGTTGGCATCGAACATAAACGAATAGTCTTCTTGGTCTTCGCTGTTTTCTTGCAAATCCGCTATAGCCACAAACCGGCTTTTGCCGCGGATAAGGTCAATGATTTTATTTTTTAAAATCGCAAAAACCCAAGTTTTAAAGGCACATTTTCCGGCAAATGCTTTGCAGTTTTTATAGGCGCTAATTAAAGCATCTTGAACCGCATCTTCGGCTTGGGTTTTGTCACGCAGTTGCAAAGTGGCAAATTTCAGCATTTGCTCGCGCAAATCGCTGATGTAGGTGCTGTCTTGAAATAAATCGGATTCGCGTTGGGCGCTCATCTAGGGATTCTCAAATGTTGAAATCAGCAATGTCATTAAAAGGCAATCGTACTATATCAGGCACGCGGCAATCAGCTGCGGCATAGCCAACCACGAGCAATAGGTAAGGCATTTCATTTTTGGGGCGGTGAAGTAATTCGTTCAAAAATCCCATGGGGCTTGGTGTGTGGGTTAAGGTGCTAAGCCCGGCTTGATGGAGCGCTGCTATTAGCAAGCCACAGGCTAGGCCGGTTGATTCGTGTGGGTAATAGCGTTTTTGTTTATTGCCGTCGGCATCAAATCCATAGCGCTCATAGAACACCGCAATTAACCATGGCGCTGTTTCAAGAAAGGGTTTGTCGGCATCGGTGCCTAACTGCGCAAGTGCGTTTAGCCATTCATCGGGTGCGCGATGTTGGTAGAATTCACGCTCTTCGGCCTCGGCGGCAAGCCGAATGCGCTGTTTCAGTTCAGCATTCGAAACTGCTACAAAGCGCCAAGGTTGTTGGTTAGCGCCACTTGGCGCGCTGCTGGCCGCTCGAATGGCTTGTTCAATGATGTTTTGGGCAACAGGCGCATTCGAGAATTCCCTGACAGTTCTGCGCAAATGGCAAAAATCGGCAAACGCGGCCACACGTTGCAGCGTATCGGCATCGTTCAGCGCCAACGGGTGCTGATAGGCTTGTGTTGCATTAGCTTTCATGAGTGCAGTATAGATTGAAGGCTGTTAGCCAATTGTGAAGCTAGCGTTTGTATCGCATCTGCGTCATAGTGCGTTGTTTGACCAAAGCCCCAAACGGGGTTGGGCCAAGCGGCATCGTGTTGATTGCGTAAAATCACGTGCACATGTAGCTGGCTCACCACATTGCCTAGCGCCGCAATATTAAGCTTTTCGCCGTTGGGGAAGGTGTTCTGCAAAGCCATTGCGCAGGCGTTAATTTCGGCTTGCAGCTGCGTTTGCTCGGTGCTGTCCAACTCAAGCCATTCGCGGGTATTGGCTTTGCGCGGCACCACAATCAGCCACGGAAAACGTGCGTCGTTCATCAGTCCAATGCGCGAAAGTGGCCCGTCAAGAATGAATAAAGTGTCTTTTGCTAAGCGCGGATCAAGCGCGAAATCGGCTGTGTTCATTATTCGGTCAAGGCAATGGCGGTATAATCATGCTCCAACTTTCCGCTATACAGGCTGTTTATG
>JAYTVJ010000080.1:0-5558 GCA_043744535.1 Arenimonas sp. | reverse complement strand
GGCGCTTTTATTCTTAGCATGCACAATCTTGCCGTTATCTGTTAACGCCAAAAGTGCCTCAAAAACCGATAAAGCCCTAGAAGTGGGCTTGAAAGCCTATGCCCTTGCCGTTCGCTGGAATGATTTCGAGGCGGCGTCTGAGTCGATTGATCCGGCGGTTTTGAAGGGAGAGCGCTTTTCTGAACAAGACGAACGCTACTACAAAAATTTTCAAATCAGCGGCTACAACCTAAAAACATCGGCCTACACCGACCCGGCGCATTATTCGCAGCGCATTGAATTACGAATTATTGATCAAGATACACAAGTGGAACGCACCAAAATTGACAAACAAATGTGGCGCTACGATGCCCTTACCAAACGTTGGTGGCTTACATCGGGATTGCCAAAGCTTGAGTAACTGGCGAAAACTTGTTTAAACCGCGATAATACCTCTCTTTTATCCTTTGGATGTTGTATGTCTTTTGCTGAATTAGTGCAATTTGCAGGCCAAAACCCGATGCTTTCAGGGCTTCTGGTATTGCTAAGTGGTGCGCTTGTGTACACCGAAATTGCGCGTTTATTTGTCGGTTATAAAATTGTTTCTCCTGCTCAACTTGTTGATTTAATAAATAAAGAATCTGCATTATTAATTGATGTGAGCGCACAGGCAGAGTTTGAAAAAGGCCATATTGTGGGCGCGAAGCACGTGGCCATGAGCCAGTTTGATCCTGAAAACAAGCTATTGGCCAAAGCCAAGGAATTGCCTGTGGCGGTGGTTTGCCGAACCGGCCAACAATCCGCTGCTGCTGCCAAGCGCTTGCATAAAGCCGGATTTACGCGGGTGTTTTGGTTAAATGATGGCGTTAATGCCTGGATGCAAGCCGATTTACCGCTGAGCAAGGGTCGCTAAGACTTGATATTATTGAGTCTAGCCCCATACATCGTATTACTTGATTCACTTTTCGCGATTAGTCTATTTTCTGGAGTTCACCATGTCTGCAAATTTAACCGAAGGCGCTGTTGTTGACGGCGCACAAGAAGCCGCTTCGTTCAATGTACAAAAAATTTATCTGAAGGATGTTTCGTTCGAAGCGCCTAATGCGCCGATGGTATTCAACGAGCAAGGTCAGCCTGAGTTGAATATGAGCCTGAACCAAAAAGTCGGCAAATTAGCAGATGGCGTGTATGAAGTGGTATTGGGCGTTACCTTAACCTGCACCATTGAAGATAAAACCATTTATTTGGCGGAAGTGGCGCAAGCCGGCATTTTCGGTTTAGTCGGTTTTGACGACGCAACCCTAGACGCCATGCTCGGCATTCATTGCCCGAATGTGCTTTTCCCGTATGCACGCCAAACCATCTCGGATTTAATCAGCTCGGGCGGATTCCCACCGTTCTATTTGCAGCCCATGAATTTTGAAGCGATTTATGCCGAAGGCTTACGTCGTCGTGCCGAGCAAGTGGCCGGTGCCAGCGAAGGCAGCACGGTGATGGCTGAAGGCGGCAACGCGTAATTTCTTGATGGAAGCGCGTGCCATGAAAATTGCCGTGTTAGGTGCTGGATCGTGGGGCACCGCGCTGGCTTCTTTATTGGCGCGAAATGGCCACCAAACTCAGCTTTGGGGCCGCAATGCCGAGCAGGTTCGCAGCATCAATGAACAGCACGAAAATACCCGGTATTTGCCGGGTATTGTTTTGCCCGCGCAATTAAAAGCCAGCACCGATTTAGCGGCAACGGTGCGCGAGGCTGACTTAATTTTAGTGGTAACACCCAGCCATGCCTTTTATGAAACCATTGTTGAATTAGCGCCGCATCGCAAACAGGGCGTTGGGGTTTCGTGGGCCACCAAAGGTTTCGAGCCCGGCAGTGGCCGTTTCTTGCATGAAGTGGCTGCGCAAATTTTAGGTGATGATGTGTCGCTCGCCGTAGTTACTGGCCCGTCGTTTGCTAAAGAAGTGGCGCAAGGCTTGCCCACTGCCGTTACCGTACATTCCGATGATGCGGACTTTGCACAAGAAGTCGCCGAAGCCTTACATGGCCCCTCGTTTCGCGCCTACACCGGCAACGATATGCTGGGCGCTGAATTGGGCGGCGCCATGAAAAATGTGTTGGCAGTAGCCACCGGCCTGTCGGACGGCATGAATTTAGGCTTGAATGCGCGCGCCGGTTTAATTACCCGTGGTTTGAATGAAATGCTGCGCTTGAATCAGGCGCTAGGCGGCCGAGCCGAAACCTTAATGGGCTTGGCCGGTTTGGGCGATTTAGTGCTTACCAGCACCGGCGATTTATCCCGCAACCGACGTTTAGGTTTGGCGCTCGGCAAAGGCCAATCCATTAAAGAAGCCGTTGCTTCCATTGGGCAAGTGGTGGAATCGATCCAAACCTGCGATGAGGTGACGCGCTTGGCGGATCGCTTTGGCATGGATTTGCCAATTTCAAGCTTAGTACAAAAAATACTGCACGAACACATAACCGCGCCAGAAGGGCTAAAACGCTTGCTTGCACGCGAACAAAAACCCGAATACCCGGATGGACTTTTTGGCGTAGATGTATAAATAAAAAACCCCGCCGAAGCGGGGTTTTTAATGCAAACGTTAACGGCTAATTAGAAATTAAAGCGAACGCCTGCATTCCAGCCATTCAAATCTTCGCTATCGCGTTTCGAGTAATCGTAGCCTGCGGTTAGGCCAAAATTTTCGGTTAGTTTGTAGGTTGCAGCAACACCAGCGCCAATACCGTTACCGAAATCGTTTACGTCGGTGTAGTTGATTTTGCCGCTCAGCTCGAGCTTGTCGGTAGCCATGCCGCGAATACCGGTTGCCACACGATAGCCGTTGCCGCTGACATTACCAAAAGAGCCTGCATCAGCGCTGTCACGCACGAACGAAACTTCACTGATCCAATCGGCTTTGTCGTTAATCGCTTTACGGAAACCAAGGCCAAGGTTTGCTTCATCAAGCTTACCGCCACTGCCATCAAGTTTTTGATAACCAGCAATGCCGTAGAAGCTATCGTTGAATTTGAATGAGCCATTCAAACCAAAGCCATCCAAATTACCAGGACCCGCGTCTACTTTGTTATAAGTAGCTTGCACGGTGTTGTAGTCTAAATCGGCAGCTTGAGCAGACAATGCAGCGGTAGAAAGAGCGATAGCGAGTAATGTAGTTTTCATGTTGACTCCAAAATTATAAGAAAAAATGCGGAAATGCAAAGTTGCACTTCATTCTGCAATTGCAGACGCACTACTTGGAGAGCCATAAGTCATGGAAGTTCCCAAAGGTGCCGCATTATTAAGAATGCATTCAGCTTCAAATTTTTTAATGCACTGAAATTACGGCGCACGCATGCTATAGCCAAGCTGTCGCCAAGCTTCATACACCGCCACCGCCACTGTGTTTGATAAATTCAAACTGCGTTGCCCTGTTTGCATTGGCAGGCGAACGCGCTGCGTTTCAGGCAAGGTGTGCAAAATATCATGCGGCAAACCGCGCGTTTCAGGCCCGAACAACAAGGCGTCGTTGGCTTGATAGGCTGGCGTGTAAAATGGCGTTTGTGCTTTTGAACTAAACGCAAAAACGCGCGGATTATTTAAAAATTCCATGCAGGCGGCATAATTTGCATGGCGTTTCACCTCCGCAAATTCGTGGTAATCCAAGCCGGCGCGCTTAACCCGTGCATCATCCCAAACAAAGCCCAGTGGCTCAATCAAATGCAGGCGCGCACCGGTATTGGCGCATAAGCGAATGATGTTGCCGGTATTGGGCGGAATTTCCGGTTCGAATAAAATCACATCAATCACGATGCGTTCCTTGCATTAATTCAGTGAGCACGATTTTAGCAAAATTGTTTGCGCCTGTTGTTTTTCTTTTGCCGAAACGATTTGATCAAGCAGTGGAAATTCGATAATGGTATTGACTGGCTTTTCGCCCTGATCATTCAAAATATTGCTTAAGCCTTTGAAGCGCAATAAGCGTTTGTTGTTGGTGCTGTAGGTGAGTTCAATATTGGGCGCGATAAAACCCAACCAGCTATCCAAACCGAGCATAAAGCGCTGCGCCGGTTCTTTGTTATAGGGCAAGCTATTCACGCGTTGCAGATTGAAGCCATAGCTTGTTAAACGTGACGGCACAGCAAACTGCAAGGTTTGCCGACGACCTGCCGCTAACGCCGGCCAATGGCTTTTAACAAACACATCGAAACCGGCATCGGCAACCAGATTGCTTGCATTAGTAAGCAACTTTTGCTGACTTTGTGCATTGCGCATAAACCAAAGCTCGGGCTTGTCTTTTTGCCAACGCAGGCCTTCTTGATAATTGAAGCGGATATCGGTAAAGCTAAATTCGGGGGCCAGTGTGGAACGCGTATAACTGATTTCTTTGCGTGCAAACGGTGTGCCATCGGCGCAGCGATACACAACAGTTCGGTTTTTTAAGGCATTGTTTTCACTGGCCGTCCAGTGCGATTCGGTGTATAGCACATGGGTTTTGGCTAGATTCCAAGCGCGACCTTGTTCGTAGCGCACCTCAAGCTCGGCCAGGCAATGGGCGGAAAGCATCGTCAAGCAAATGCCAACGAGTAAACGACGCATAGCCTTAATCCCAAGTCTTCACATAACTACTATGCCTTATGGCCTAGTGTAGAACGTGTCAATTTGCACTATCATTGTTGGCTTGCTGTTCATCATTAAAGGAAGATTTATGCGTTTAGGTTCTACTACAGCTCTTGCTGCGGCTCTTGGTTTGGCTTTATTTGGTTCAATGACGGTAGCGCCAACTGCGCATGCAGCATCTAGCAAAGCCTCAGTGGATATTGCTTATGATGAGTTCACCTTGCCCAATGGCTTGCGTGTGATTGTACATACAGATCATAAAGCGCCGATTGTGGCAGTCAATATTTGGTATCACGTGGGTGCCAAAGACGAGCCTGCAGGCTTGGGTGGCTTTGCCCATTTGTTTGAACATTTAATGTTTCAGCACAGCGAAAACCACCGCGACGAATACTTTGTACCCTTCAAGAAAGTGGGTGTAACCGATCAAAACGGCACCACCAACACTGATCGCACCAATTATTTTCAAAATGTACCCACCACAGCGCTCGACACGGCCTTGTTCATGGAATCGGACCGTATGGGCTATTTAGTGGGCGCCATTGACCAAGCCGCGTTGGATGAGCAGCGTGGCGTGGTGCAAAACGAAAAACGCCAAGGTGAAAATCAGCCGTATGGCCGCGTTTGGGATGCCTTGTCAAAATCCAGTTATCCAGCCAGCCATCCGTATCAACACGGCGTGATTGGCTCGATGAACGATTTGAATGCGGCCTCGCTGGAAGACGTGAAAACCTGGTTCCGCAGTTGGTATGGCCCAAACAATGCCGTGCTGGTATTGGCGGGCGACATTGATTTGAAAACCGCCAAACAAAAAGCGCTGAAGTTTTTTGGCGACATTCCTGCCTCGGCGTCAATCAAAAAATTACCCCCGATGATTGCCGCGCGCACAACATCGACTCGTGAAACCTTAACCGACCGTGTGCCACAGACGCGTATTTATAAAGTCTGGAATATTCCGCAATACGGCAC
>JAYTVJ010000079.1:0-5633 GCA_043744535.1 Arenimonas sp. | reverse complement strand
CATTAAGCTGCGCTACAATACCTGTAACTGCTTCACACTAGCATTGATGAGGGCGATCTATGACGTTAGATAATCACGTAATTCCACAACTTTCCGTGGTGGTGCCGGTTTTCAATGAGCAAGACAATATTGCGCCTTTAGTGCATGAAATTGTGGCCGCGCTGCGTGGTGTAATCGCTTTTGAAATTGTGTATGTTGATGACTGCTCGAAAGATGCATCGCGCGATGTATTAAAACAACTGCAATTGCTTACGCCTGAACTGCGAAGCTTTGGCCACACCCAACAAAGCGGGCAAAGCACTGCTATTCGCAATGGCGTGAAGCAAGCGCGAGGCGAATGGATTGCCACCTTAGATGGCGATGGCCAGAATGACCCAGCCGATATTCCCAAATTAATTACCGCCCGAGACAAGGCCGATGCGGCGGTGAAATTATTTGCCGGCTGGCGTGTTGAACGCAAAGACACGGGCTCCAAGCGCTGGGCGTCGAAAGCCGCCAATGCCATTCGCTCGCGCTTACTAAAAGATGAAACCCCGGATACCGGCTGCGGTATTAAATTATTTGAACGCGCCGTCTTTCTGGACTTGCCGTATTTCGATCATATGCACCGCTATCTGCCCGCCCTGGTGAAACGCGCGGGTTATCAATCAGTTAGCGTGCCGGTTAATCACCGAGAACGCAGCACCGGCGTGTCCAAATACAACAACCTTGGCCGTGCGTGGGTGGGTATCGCCGATTTACGCGGCGTGAGCTGGCTGATAAAACGCAGCAAAATAACTCAGGCCGTCGAGCTATGATGAATCTGCCGATTGAAAGCTTGCTCTGGACCGGCCTGCACGTAACGCCCTGGAAACTCATCGGCTATCTGGGCGCGCTGATGTTCGGCGGCCGTTGGTTGGTACAGTTCGTGGCCTCTAAACGCGCCGGCAAGCCAGTTATTCCACGGGTATTTTGGTACATGAGCGTTGTTGGTAGTTTGATGACCTTAAGCTACTTCGTTTTTTCCTCGAAGCAAGATTCAGTGGGTGTTTTGCAGAACCTTTTTCCAGCCTTTACAGCGCTTTACAGCCTGTATCTGGACATCAAACACCGCGGCTGGCATCGCGATCGTAACGCGCATTGACTATTCCCCGATTTTGTAGGGGCGCACCCCTGTGTGCGCCCAGGCGTTACCACAGATAATCAGGGCAGACACGGGGGTCTGCCCCTACAACGCCTCCCCGTAAGGGCGATTCATGAATCGCCCCTACAAAAACAGGGAATTACGCGGCCATTTGCGTGAAATGGGCTTTTCAGGCATAATAGATGGCTCGCTCGAAGCCTAGCTTGGCTGTGTGGAACACAATACACACGCCGTCATCGAGCACCCCCTTATTGTGTGCAAGCAATTGCAAGGCCGAACTCACCCAGGCTATGGGTGACCCTTAATACTCTACGAGGTATGCCATGAGTCGTATTTGCCAAGTAACCGGCAAGGCTATGCAAAGCGGTAACAACGTTTCGCACGCCAACAATAAAACCCGCCGTCATTTCCACGCCAATATTCACGAACGCCGTTTTTGGGTTGCCAGTGAAGATCGTTGGATCAAATTAAAAATTTCAGCCCATGGCTTACGCACCATCGACAAACGCGGAATTGATTCCGTACTTGCTGAACTGCGCGCCCGTGGCGAAAAAATTTAAGGAGCTCATCACATGTCATCCAAACGCGATAAAATCCGCATGATCTCTTCGGCTGGTACCGGTCATTTCTACACCACCGACAAGAACAAAAAAACCACGCCGAATAAAATGGAAATGTCGAAATACGATCCAGTGGTTCGTAAACACGTCATCTACAAAGAAGGCAAAATCAAATAAGCTGCTTTATTTGAGATTAAAAACCCGCACCTGTTGCGGGTTTTTTATTTTACAACTCTACGTTTTCATCACGTTCATGCGCGCATAGTATGGCTTTGGAGAGCAGACTATGCCTAGCAAAATTCTTATATATGGTGCTTCCGGCGGTATTGGCTCAGCTTGTGCACGTTTGTTATCAGCGCGCGGATATAGCCTGCATTTAGCCGGACGTAATCAGCCGGCCATTGAAGCCTTGGCACATGAATTACAAGCCAGTTTCAGCCTTGGTGATGTGACTGACGACCGCTTTTTTGAAGCGGCAAGCGCTGCAGCAGGCGAATCACTTTCAGGCCTGATTTATGCAGTTGGTAGTATTAACCTAAAAACCCTTGGCCGTCTAAAGCGCGCCGACTTCCTGCGCGACTTTGAATTGAATGCTTTAGGGGCAGCGCTTGCAGTGCAAGCCGCGTTGCCAGCCTTGAAAAAATCCGGTGATGCATCGGTAGTGTTATTCAGCTCTATCGCGGCGGCGCAAGGTTTTAGCATGCACGCCTCAATCGGTATGGCCAAAGCTGCGGTATCGGGGTTAACCTTGAGTTTAGCGGCCGAGCTAGCGCCCAGTATCCGCGTCAATGCCATTGCCCCTTCGCTTACCCAAACGCCTTTAGCCAAAGGCTTATTGCAAAACGAAGCAGTGGCGCAGTCGATTGCCGCCTTACACCCCATTCCGCGCTTAGGCGTTGCCGAAGAAATGGCTGAACTAGCGGCTTTTCTGCTGTCCGAGCATAGCGCGTGGATTACAGGGCAAATCATCGGCGTTGATGGTGGCCGTTCAAGCTTGCGCGTTAAAGGCTGATGCAAATTCTGCTGACCGGCGGAACCGGATTAATTGGCACGCGTTTAGCCAAACGCCTGCTGCAACAAGGCCATGCGCTGACTATCCTAAGTCGAAATCCGAGCAAAGCCGCAAGCCATTTCAATGCGAAGGTCACGGTCTGGTCGTCGATTTCACAGTGGCATGAACATATGCATTTCGATGCGGTCATCAATCTAGCTGGCGAACCGATCATTGATAAAGCCTGGACGGCAAAACGCAAACAAGCTCTTCTAGATAGCCGCGTGGGAATTACAGAGCAGTTGGTTTCAGCTATGCAACGCGCCAAAAACAAGCCGTTTATATTCCTGAGTGGTTCGGCAATTGGTATTTACGGTGACTGCGGGCAAACTATCTGTTTGGAGAGCTCACCAGCTGGCACGGATTTTGCGGCAGAGCTTTGCTTTACATGGGAACAGGCTGCACGTAAAGCCGAAACACTGGGCGTGCGGGTTGCATTGCTGCGAACCGGCCTTGTGTTGGCAAAGCAAGGCGGTATGCTTGCAAAAATGCGTTTGCCATTTTCGCTTGGGCTTGGCAGCCAACTGGGCGATGGCCAACAAATGATGAGTTGGATTCACCTAGATGATTACATTGAAGCAGTCTTGTTCTTGCTCGATTGCGAAGAATGCCAAGGCGCGTTTAATATGACGGCGCCAAATCCCGTGTCGAACCAGCAATTCAGCCAAGCATTCGCCAGCAGCCTGAAACGTAGCGTTTTGTTCAGAACACCCGAATGGGCTTTAAAACCTGTGTTAGGCGAACGTAGCATTTTGCTGTTCGGTAGCCAGCATGTACTGCCCAACAAATTGCTTAGCCGTGGCTTTAACTTCCGATTCCCAAAACTCATCGACGCCTTGAAAAACATTGCGGTAAACTAACCGCTGTTCCTTCTTTAATAAGCGGCAATTATGCGTGTGAAGCAAACCAATGGCAGCCTCTTACAAGTGAAGGTGAAGCCCAATGCACGCGAAAACCGCCTAACCGAAAGCAAGGATGGCGTGTGGGTAGCCAGCATTAAAGCATTGCCGGTGGATGGCAAAGCCAATGAAGCGTTGATTGAGCTGGTGGCTGCCCATTTTAAAGTGCGCCGTCGGCAAGTGAGCATTGCCACTGGCAGCACATCACGCTTAAAACGTTTATTCATTGAAGCCTGATGAAATCTTGGATTACGCCAATTACACTCACCGGAAATTTAGTTAGGCTAGAGCCTATTGCACTCAGTCATGAGCAAGGTTTAATCGAGGCCACACAAGATGGCGCGCTTTGGCAGCTATGGTTTACTTCGGTGCCCAATCCAGCGCAAGTTACAGAATTCATCAGCACAGCTCTGGATTTGCAACAAATACATTCTGCCTTGGCATTTAGCATTATTGAAATCAGCTCTGGGCGCGTGTTAGGCAGTACGCGTTTTTGCAATATCGATGTCAAAAGCCAGCGCTTAGAAATCGGTTACACCTGGTATCGCCAATCGGTACAACGCACTGGTGTGAATGCCGAGTGTAAATTATTGCTGCTGCAACACGCCTTCGAACAACTGCACTGTATTGCCGTTGAATTTCGGACCAACTGGCATAACCACAAATCCCGCGCAGCCATTGCAAGGCTTGGCGCTAAACAAGACGGTATTTTACGACAACATCAATTGATGCCGGATGGGCAATATCGCGACACCGTGGTTTTTTCTATCATTAATTCAGAATGGCCGGCAGTAAAATCGCAGTTGCTGTGGAACCAACGTCGTTACGACAACGAGAAAACATCATGAGCAGTTCAAAAGAAATCGATTATGTTCTGGGCACACACGATGCCGAAATTGGGCGTTTGCATTTGCAGCACGGTATCTGGCGAGATTTAGTGCACGATTGTTGGAAGCGTGCAGGCATTGGTATAGGCCAACGCATTATCGATATTGGTTGTGGGCCTGGCTTTGCCAGTGTTGATTTAGCCGATCTGGTTGGCGCTAAAGGCCAAGTGATTGGCATTGAACGCTCTGAACGATTTATTGCGCATGCAGAAAATTTATGCCGAGCACGCAGTCTTAGCAATACCTCATTCCTGCATGCCGATGTGATGCTCGACGAGCTCGACGTTCAAGATACCGATGCGATTTGGTGCCGCTGGCTGGCGATTTTCGTTTCTGACCCGGCATTGTTGGTGCAGAAAATGGCGACGATGGTGAAACCCGGCGGCAAACTTATTTTTCATGAATACGTGCACTACGAAACCTATCAGTCAGTCCCGCACAGCCAGCATATTGAAGAATTTGTACAACATGTGATGAAAAGCTGGCGCGAATTTAGCGGCGAACCCAATGTGGCGCGCTGCCTGCCCGACCACCTTGCAACGGCCGGTTGCCGAATTCTTGCAACGCGGCCAATTTCATTTAGTGCACAACCACATCAGCCGGTGTGGCAATGGCCTGCTAGTTTCATTAATATCAACCTGCAGCGCATGCTAGAGCTTGGCCAAGTTGATGAGGATTGGGCAGCAACACTTAGAGCCGATTTCGCGGCGTTGCAAAGCAATCCCAACGCGCTATTGATTACGCCGATGGTGCTGGAAATCATTGCCGAGAAACTGTGATGCATCCTAATAAAGTTCAACGCGAAAATATTACAACACTAACCGACTTGCCCAATGTTGGACCCGCCACAGCCGGCGATTTGCGCTTGCTTGGCATTATGAAAGCAGAGCAATTGGCTGGTCGCGATGGCTATATTCTGTATCAGCAATTGTGCGATATAACTCAAGTGCGGCAAGACCCATGCGTGCTTGATGTGTTTCTGTCTTTGGTGGATTTTGCCAATGGCGCTCCAGCCCGTGCTTGGTGGCACTACACCGCACAACGGAAACAGCAATGGCCGTTATTATAGAAACCGAGCGCTTGCAACTGCGCGAGTTCACCCTTGCCGATGCG
>JAYTVJ010000078.1:0-5741 GCA_043744535.1 Arenimonas sp. | reverse complement strand
GAGTCAATGCTAATCCAAGATAATTTGGCATCGGTTTCATCGGGCCCCACAATCCGATAACGGCGAAGTTCACCATCATCATTTTCAAGTTCAAAATATGCGCCAAAAAAAATCTTTTCGCGTGGTGCTTGCGTTAAATCCGGCACTTTCAATACTTCAATGCGTTTGCTTAAATAACGCACTCGGCGATCAATTTCGCCTAATTGTTTTTTACGATAGGTATATTCGGCATTTTCCGAACGATCGCCCTCTGCCGCTGCCGCTGAAAGTGCTCTAACTACTTCGGGCCTGCGTAGTTGCCAAAGTTCTTGAAGCTCTTCGCGTAGGCGTAGTAATCCCTCGCTGGTGATCAGTGCGGTTGATGCAGCGCTAGGGGGTCGCCAACGGGACATATGCGTGGTTTTACGAAAATTTTATGGAGTAAATGCGGTGAATGAACAATAATAGAGCAATGCATAAATTAAAGCATCAAATTAGGAATTACCATGGGTATTTTAAAACCGTTGAGTCTGTTAGCTTTGCTGAGTGTCAGCGCAGCCTCATCGGCTGCTAGTAAGTTAAGCAAAGAACAACTGCTGTATGCAGAGCTCGATCAATCGGTAAAAAGCTACCAACAGGCTCAGGCTCTTTATGAAGATGGCGATGATAAAAGCCTTCTGGCCATGAACAAATCCTTGGAAGATCTTGAGGATGTTGCCAACCGTTGCTTTAAGCTGAAAACCTGTTCCAAAACCAATGTTATTAATGCCTATGAGCAATTGGTGAAGAAGCACGACATCGCAAATATTGGCACGATTAATCCCAACGCAAGCATGGCTTCAATGCCGGCATTGGGCGACACCTTAAAGCTGCTCGGCGGCAATAACCTTGAATTTTTAATTCAGAACAACGAACCTTTTCAAGCAGCAATTGCCACATGGCTTTCAACCCAGCGTGGGTTTTTTATGGACTCCTGGGAAAACTACCAATACATGCGTTACTTGATGGCGCCCGAATACGAAAAAGCCGGTTTGCCTGAAGCACTACTATTCGGCATGATGACCAAAGAATCGGGCGGTAAAGTGCACTCCATATCGAAATCTGGTGCAGCTGGGCCTTTGCAATTTATGCCAAGCACCGGCCGGCGTTTCGGCTTAGATTCAAATGTGGGCGCTGATATGCGCTACGATCCGCAATATGCAGCGCGCGCTAATGCTGCCTACATGAACGAGCGTTTTGCTGAGTTAAACAGAAGTTTAGAAATGGCGATTGCTGGCTATAACGGTGGCGAAGGCCGTGCTCGGCGTATTCACAATGAGTATTCGGGTGCGAATTTCTGGACTGAAAGTGTGTATAAGCAATGGCCGGCCGAAACCCGTGATTATGTCCCTGCAGTAATTGCAGCGGCTTGGTTATTTCTTCATGGCAGCGAATATGGCCTAACATTTCCGAAAATCGACCCGACACCATCGCAGTTTGTGTTGTCGAAATCCACTACGATTAACGAACTAACGATTTGCTTGGGCAATACGGGCAATCAGGCTAGCTGGTATCGTGTGCTTCGCAATTTAAATCCAGCCTATGAGCCAAGCCAATTTATTAGCCAAGGCACACTGCTACGCGCACCAAAAAAATTAGTCGACAGTTACCGCGTAAATTGTATTGCAGGGCCACGCGCTGATATGGCACGCACCTTAACGCAGGCGCGTAAACAGCCGGTATTTCTTAGCCCGCAAATTGATGCCCCTGCTCAAGTGGATGCGCTAACTGATCGTGTTGCAACAGACGCGTCTGATGAGAAACATGGCCTAACGTATCGAGTAAAACCCGGCGAAACCTTGATGTCGATTGTGCGCACATTTGATTGCAACTTACAGCGTTTGATTAAAGAAAATGAATTGCCTGCGCCAGATTATTTTATTTACCCAAACCAAGTCATTAAGCTGGCGGGCTGTAAAAAATAGAGGCATGCCGAACGCCAATTTCTAAGGCGTGCAATGGGCAAATGGCATATCTAGCGATTGGTAAACCTCGCCATTTTTTGTATTTTCTAGCAACACAAGTAGCCCGGTTTGGTTGATTTTTTCAGCAGCTTGCAGATTAATAGAAATCAGCTTGCTGCTTGAGTTGTGATCAGAAAGCGCATAGGGGCCAAGCCATTGGCGCACAACGTGGTTGTGACTTAGTAGCAAGCCTTTATTTTCGCCCGCCTTAACATGGGTTTTTAGCCCGTCTTGATAGGTGGCCACAAACCATCGCGCATCGGCTAGCGCTATTTTTGAAGATACCTGCACTGTGGCATTCCAGCGTGTGCCGGTGTGCTGTGCTTGCACTCGAATGTTTGCCATTGCGGGTTGCGCGCCAATGCGCTGGATGATACCTGCGCTTTCGCTGTTAGCACGCCAGTTTACTTGGGTGTGTTGACCAATCATAACTTGCGGGGTGTAAACGGTGTTTGATCTATTTTGTTGTGCGCGCGCTTGTTGCCGAAGGGTATAGGTGTGATTTGCAAAACGGTCAGGCCAACCAATCTCGTCCCAATAGTCAACATGAAACGCCAAGAAATTCGCTTTGCTGCTCGGTTTGAATAGCTGTTGTGAAAGCCATGCATCTGCCGGTGGGCAGCTGCTGCAGCCTTCTGAGGTATATAACTCAACTAACGGAACGATGGTGCTAGCGCTTGAAACGGCGCAGCTAGATGTGGCTGCATGTGCTGGCATGAAGACTACAGCGGCCAGCAGCACTACACCTAATTTGTTGCGTTTCATCAGGGTCAAGACCTATCTGCCTATTATAAATTTTCCCAGCCGGCTTTTGGTGCAAAACGTGGCCCATAGTTTGCTTCAAGGCGTTTTAGCGTATCTAGGCATGCACTTGCGCCAATTGCTTTAATATGGGCAATCGGGCCACCGCGAAAGGGTGCAAAGCCTGTGCCGAATATCACGCCGGCATCGAGTAAATCTTCATCGGCCACCACACCTTGATGCAAACAGGACACGGCTTCATTCAATAATGCAAACACAAGCCGATCTTGTAAGTCGGCCGGTGCTTGGTAATCTTTAGGTAGTTCAGGTTTAATGGCTTTGCCATTTTCCCATGAGTACAAGCCTTGGCCGTCTTTTTTACCACGCTTTCCATCTTCAACCTTAAAGGTGTCGGGGATGGCTTGTCCATGAAATGCCGCCATAATTTTGCCCACGCTGGCAGCCACATCCAAGCCAACGGTATCCACTAATTCAATTGGGCCCATCGGCATACCGAAATCCAAAGCAGCTTTATCAATGGCGCGGCCAGGAATGCCTTCTGAAAATGCCATAATCGCTTCTTGCATATACGGCGCTAAAATGCGGTTCACTAAAAAGCCCGGCGTGCCAGCAACAGGCACAGGAAGTTTATCAATCACACGGCAAAATGCCGCCAAACGCCGCTCCGTTTCTGCACTGCCGTTATCGTGCTTCACAATTTCCACCAAAGGCATCAATGCCACGGGGTTAAAATAATGCAGGCCAGCAAAATGGGCCGGATTAGCCAGTTTTTCGCTCAAGGTGTTCAATGCAATAGAGCTGGTGTTCGACACCAATAAGGCGTTGGCTTTCATTTTTGGCTCAAGCGACGCATAAACGTTTTGCTTGGCCTCAAGATTCTCGAAGATGGCTTCGATAATTAAATCCGCTTTCGCTATGCCAGCGCCATCCACATCGGCAGTTAGCCGTGCTCGGCCAGCTTCGCGTTTGCTGTCGTTTTTGATTTTACGTGCGAAAAGTGTATCGGCACGTTCCATAGCCGGTTGAATATATTTCATTTCGCGGTCTTGTAGCGTAACCGTAAAGCCTTTTAATGCGCACCACGCAGCAATATCGCCACCCATAACCCCAGCGCCAATCACATGCACATGTTCAATGCCATGCTCTTTTCCACCCAACGATTTAAGCCGCTCTTGTAAAAAGAAGATGCGGGTTAGATTGCGCGCGGTGGGTGATTGGGCCAATTTGGCAACCGAAAAGCCTTCTTGTTTCAAAGCGGCGCGCACCGGCATGCCACCACTGCGCTGCCAAGTGCTGATTAAGCTAAAGGGTGCTGGGTAGTGCTCTTTTTTGGCTTTGCGAGCCACTTGTTTAACCAATACGCCGGAAAGAATTTTTCGTGCCAGCCAGGTGTTGCTGAGCGCGGCAATAGCCTTTTGTTTAAATGGCCGTTGCACGCCGCGTTCAATCAGCTCAACCGCTTTGTTAATCATGAGCGATTGCTCAGTAACAGCATCAACCAAGCCAATGGCTTTGGCTGCCGCACCCGATAAGGTCCGTCCGGTTAACATCATATCGAACGCGGCCGGTGCGCCAACTAAGCGTGGCAAACGCACGCTACCACCCCAGCCTGGATAAATGCCAAGTTTTACTTCTGGCAAACCAATGCGTGTGCTTTCATCGTTCGATGCCACACGTGCCGTGCACGCTAACGAAAGCTCGGTGCCACCGCCCATGCAATGGCCGTGAATCAGAGCTACTGTGCGGCAAGGCAACTCCGCAATGCGCTGAAAGATGTTTTGGCCATTGGTGATGGCGTCTAATACCGTACCTTTGGCATCAAAACTGGCGAACTCAGCAATATCAGCGCCGGCTATGAACCCCGCTTTTTTACTGGAACGAATGATTAGGCCTTTGGGCGGCGCAAATGCAATGCGTTCAATAATGCCATCAAGTTCCATCAATACCGCTTGGCATAAGGTATTGGCACTGGTATCTTTGCGGTCTATGCTGAGAATTAGAATGCCGTCGTTACGTGCTTCGATGTGCCAGTGTTGTGGCGATAGGCCATTAAATAAATTCATACAGTCGTTTGATTGAAATAAGAAAGAACGCCTATCATCACCGTTTTACGGGTGTGGGTCAATTACAGGGAACTTTTTGTTTTAATTGCCGACTAAGGCTTAGCGCGTGGTAGTACATACATGGAGATTCAAGCCCAATGGGCGAACTAGAACTTGACAGTGCATTAGTGCAACGCGCGAAAGCCGGCGATAAGGGCGCCTTCGATTTGCTGGTACGTAAATATCAGCACCGAATCGCCGCTGTGGTCAGCCGTTTTGTGCGTGATTACGCAGAATGCCAGGATGTAGTGCAAGACAGCTTTATCCGCGCCTATAAATCGCTAGCTGGATTTAGAGGCGATAGCCAGTTTTACACATGGATGTATCGGATTGCCGTGAATACCGCTAAAAACCATTTGGCTAGCCAAAAACGCCGACCAAGTGCCGATGTTGAACTAGAAGACGCTGAGCATATTGATGGCGGAATATATATTCAGAACAACGATACGCCAGAGCATGAGCTTTTACGCGAAGAAATTGCCCATGTGGTGAGTAAAGCGCTGGATCAGTTGCCTGCCGATATTCGACAAGCGATTACGTTGCGGGAAATGGAAGGACTTTCCTACGAGGAAATTGCGGAAGTGATGAATTCACCGGTCGGTACGGTTCGATCACGCATTTTTAGAGCACGCGAGGCCATTGATGTCCGTTTGCGCCCTTTATACGAACAAAAGAGAGTAAGGCCATGAAACCCATAAATGAAACCGATTTAGAACAAGTAAGTGCATTTATTGATGGTGAGTTGTCTGATAGCGAGCGCCGCTTCTTTCAGAAACGGTTGTGCAATGACGCCGAGTTGCGTGCCTATTGCGAACGCGCGTGGATTGCATCGTCAGTCTTGAAAGCGCAGCCTTTTCAACTGATGCCCGTTAATAGCGCCGATCAAATATGTGCG
>JAYTVJ010000077.1:0-5789 GCA_043744535.1 Arenimonas sp. | reverse complement strand
TAAAACTGCGCGACCGATAAAGTCGCGGCCTTCATCAAGCGCCACTGTCCACGCCAAGCCCGCTTCATAAGGGCTTACGGTTTCATCCATGTCTTGGCCATACAACGCCATACCGGCTTCAAGACGCAGGGTATCGCGTGCACCTAAGCCGCAGGCACGCACACCCACGGCCAACAGACGATTCCAGAATTCAATCGCCTGTGCTTCAGGCACCATAATTTCAAACCCGTCTTCGCCGGTATAGCCAGTGCGTGCCACAAACAAACCATCGGCATCGCAGGCCATGAATTTGCTTAATGCTTGCCCGCGCTCGGCGGCTTCTGGGCTTAATAAAGACAAAACTTTAGCACGCGCATTTGGGCCTTGCACAGCCACCATCGCTAAATCCGCGCGCTCATGCAGGGCAACAGCAAAACCTTCCGCTTGCAAGGTCATCCAGGCAATATCTTTATCGCGGGTGGACGCATTTACTACCACCCGATAAAAGCTGTCGTTGAGGTAGTACACAATCAAATCATCAATTACACCGGCTTGCTCATTGAGCATGCAGGAATACAGCGCTTTGCCGGAGACTTTTAATTTATCCACCGAATTGGCAATCAGTTTGCGCAGATAGTCGCGAGCGCCATCGCCGTGCACATCGATGACCGTCATGTGCGAAACATCAAACATACCCGCATCTTGGCGCACCGCATGATGCTCTTCAATCTGCGAGCCATAATGAATTGGCATATCCCAGCCACCGAAGTCGACCATTTTCGCGCCTAAATCGCGATGGCTTTGGTTGTAAATTGTTTTCTGGATCATGGCTGTCTCGTGTGCGTCAGGAAGCGGGTATTATCGCATAAAGCCAAAATCATTCCGCTGGCAAAACGCGCAATATGCCGGAATCCACTGATACCACACGCACCAGGGCTCCTTGCGGGCAATCCGGCCCTTGCACCTGCCAAAACGCATCGCCAATTTTAACCCGGCCTTCGCCATGTACGATGGCTGTTTCCAGCGTAACCTGCTTGCCTAGCATTTGCTCAAGCTTTTGGTTTAACAAGGGCTGATCGGAAACGGGTGCCAGTTTTCGCAAAAATTTCCAATACACCCCCACCGACACAAACGAAAAAAGCCCGAATACAATCAACTGCCAGAGAGTGCTGAGTGGCAAGCCAGCCAGCAACAACACAAACACGCCAGCCGCTGCAATACCCATCCACAACATAAAAAACCCCGGCATCAACACTTCAACGCCTATTAACAGCATTGCTGCACAAGCCCAAAAGATCTGCGCATTGCTCATGGTTATTTTCCTTTGTCTTCAGATTTCGCCATGCTGGCCTTGGCCAGTTCAGCAATACCCGCGATTGAACCCATGACACCGGTCACTTCGGTTGGCAAAATCATCAGCTTTTGGTTTGGCGAATCGGCGAATTTGCCCAATGCTTCCACGTATTTCTGCGCGATAAAATAATTAATGGCTTGCACATCGCCTTTAGAAATTGCCTCCGACACCATTTGCGTGGCTTTGGCTTCTGCCTCGGCTAAACGCTCGCGCGCCTCGGCCTCACGAAATGCCGCTTCTTTGCGGCCTTCTGCAGAAAGAATGGCGCCCTGCTTTTCGCCCTCAGCGCGCAGGATTTCGGCTTGGCGCAAACCTTCGGCTTCCAAAATATTGGCGCGCTTTTCGCGCTCGGCTTTCATTTGACGCGCCATTGAATCCACCAAATCGCGTGGTGGCTGAATATCTTTCAATTCGATACGATTGACTTTAATGCCCCATGGGCTAGTGGCGTGATCGATTACGCTCAACAAGCGCGCGTTGATTTCATCGCGCTTAGACAAAGACTCATCCAAATCCAAGGAACCAATGGCGGTGCGGATGTTAGTCATCACCAAGGCGATGGTTGCTTGCTCAAGGTCAGACACTTCATACGCAGCCTTGGCGGCATCTAGCACTTGAAAAAACACCACGCCATCCACTTTCACCACGGCATTGTCTTTGGTGATCACGTCTTGCGAAGGAATGCCCAGCACCTGCTCCATCATATTGATCTTACGACCGATGTCTTGCATAACTGGAATCAGCAAATGCAAGCCAGGTGGCAAGGTGCGCGTATATCGGCCAAATTGTTCTAGCGTCCATTGAAAGCCTTGCGGAACAATACGCACCGCTTTGAATAGCACCACCACCACAATGAATGCAATAACGATAAAGAGAAAATTCATGGAGATCCTTAATGATGACTGAGTGATTCGATTATAGTGCCAATAATCGATCTGCAACCATTTCCAAACTTGAAGCATCTTATAAACAGTGAGCCAATTATCCCATTTCGCCATTGATGTGCCAGACAGCCTGATTCAACGCGCAAAACGCGGGGATAGCAAAGCATTTGAGCAGATTTACCGCTGGTTTGAACGGCCAATTTACACGCTCGGTCTTCGACTTTGCGGCCAACCCGCTGAAGCACAGGAAGTATTGCAGGACAGCATGATGAAAGTAATGACAAAAATTGCTGAATTTAAAGGCCAATCGCCGTTTTGGGGCTGGTTAAGGCAAATTGCCGTGAATGAAGCACTGATGCGTTTACGCAAAACGGCAAAGACGTTTGGCGATGAAGATGTGTATCAGTTAGACATCGCCGATAGCCATGCGACGTTGCCACCGCAAGCCGCTGAAACCAGCCAATTGCTAGCCGCTATGCAGAAACTTCCCGATGTAACGCGCTCGGTGCTTTGGTTGTATCACGTGGAAGGCTTTACACATGATGAAATTGCTCAGCAGATGGGCAAAAGCATTTCCTTTTCAAAATCCCAGCTGGCCCGCGGCACACAAAAACTGCGCGAGCTACTGGAATCGCCACAACCCAAGGTTACTGTATGAATTCATCGATCTCAATTTCAAATGCGCTGCACGCATTACCACTGGAAGCACCAAGCCAAAGCCTTTGGCCAACACTGCAAGCGCACTTGCCGAAAAAAACGGTTTGGCCAACATGGGCTATGGCAAGCGCAGCCGTTGTGGCGCTGGTTTTGCTCAGCTTCGCATTCAGCCCAAACCTGCCTTGGCTAGCGCCCGCTGGTGTCAGCCAACAGCAGGCTAAGCAAAACACGTTGGAGCAGCTTATCCAGCAATCGGCTCAATTAGAAAATAGCTTTTATGCCCAGCAAGACGACAGCATTTCCAGCGCCACCGTGATTGCCGCCAATTTAGCGATTGAAGATCAGCTGAGCGCAATCGACAATCAGCTCAGTGCTCAACCCAACAGCTCAGCCAGTGCAAGCCTATGGCAGCAACGCATCAGTGTCTTGAACCAAGGCCTTAGCCTGAATAAAACCAATGCCCAATTCAATGCCAACGGCCAAAATCTCGATTTGGCATTAGCCAGCATCAATTAACCCCCATCTTTTCTAAGGAGTTGTCACCATGTTAAATAAATACAAGCTGTTACCATTACTGCTAGCAAGCGGATTTATTTCTGCTCATGCTTTTGCACAAACACCCACGCCAGCCAGCACTGAACAAAAAGCCGCGCGTGCAGAAATTGAAACCCTAACCAAGCGTATTGAAGTGTTGGCTAAAAAGCTCGATGGCAACACCCAAGTACACCTGATGATTATTGAGCAATCAGCTGCGGGTGATGGTAAAACCGTGGAGCGCCGCATTATCAGCACCGGGCCTGAAGGCCATGACATGCGCATGATGGATGATGGCCCCGGTGAAAGACGCATTGAAATGCGCAGAATGGGCCCGCCACGCATTGGACTGGGTATTGTGATGGCCCCCAATAGCGCGGGCAATGGCGTCAAGCTTGCTGCTGTGTCGCCGAATAGCCCGGCCAAAGCCTCTGGCTTGCAATCTGGCGACATCATTACCGCTATTGATGGCAAATCCATTAGCGCAAAAGATATGGCGGGGGTTGCACAAGCGCGTCAATTATTGGGCGAGATGAAAGAAGGCCAGAACGTCAAAATCACCTATGTCCGTAACGGAAAACCAGCTAGCACTAGCCTGAAAGCCGCCAAGATTGAGCCGCAAATGGTGATGACCCACGACATTCGCGGCATGGCTCCAGACGCACCGCCAATGATGATGAATGCAACGCGCTGGCAAGGCCTGAACATGACGGAACTTAACCCGCAACTTGGCCATTACTTCGGCACCAATAGCGGCGTATTGGTATTGAATCCACATCAAGGCTTTGCGCAGCTTCAGCCCGGCGATGTGATCACCAAAATCGATGGCAAAGCGGTAAGCAATTCTCGCGATGTGATGGTTAATTTACATAGTAAAAAAGAAGGCGAAAAAATTAACCTAGACATCCTGCGCGATCGCAAAGCGCTCTCGCTTTCCGTTATTGCGCCAAAACCACGGCCAATGAATGCACCACCGATGCCGCCGCGCCCGCCACGCCCACCCATGCAGCCGATGACACCGCCACCGCCTGCGCCACCGGCTCCACCAGCACCACCGCGTGTTGCTATGTTCAACAATGAAAGTGGCGATGATGCCACCGTGTTCGACGATTTGAATGCGTTCGGTGCGCCCAGTGCATTCAATACGATGAATGATATGGACATGGATATGGACAGCGATGTTGAGCAAGTGATTATTGAAATGGATAGCGAGAACTAATCCCTCGCTGTTGCGTATCGACAAACCCGGCCATGCCGGGTTTTGTTTTAAGGGACTCCTATATAATAAGAAGCCAAAAGGAAGCCCGTATGCCTACGCCATTAGCCACCCCACATGCCGTTCAAAAACCTAAGCTAATTTTAGGCTGCTGGCGCGTTGATCAGCTTGAACAGCAAGCACTGTGCAGCTTGCTTGATACAGCACTAAACCATGGCCTGAACTTTTTCGACCATGCAGATATCTACGGCCAAGGCCTATCGGAAAGCAAATTCGGTGCGGCGATTGCCAGCTTACAGGTGCCGCGCGAAGATCTGATTATTCAAAGCAAGTGCGGTATTCGAGCCGGTTACTACGATTCTAGCAAACAGCATATTGTTGAATCCGTAAATGGCAGTTTGCAACGTCTGAACACGGAATATTTAGATGTATTACTGCTGCATCGTCCTGATGCATTAATGCAACCCGCACAAATTGCCGAGGCATTCTGCGAACTTTTTGAAAGCGGCAAAGTTCGGCATTTCGGGGTGAGTAATTTTAAGCCACTGCAGATTGAATTACTCCGCAAACATCTGCCCATGCCATTGTTGTTCAACCAATTGCAATTCGGTTTGGCTCACACCGGCATGCTTAACAGCAGCTTGAACGCCAACCTGCATAACAATGGCGCAATTGACCGCGATGGCGATGTGCTCAGCTACAGCCAATTACACAACATCAGCATTCAAGCGTGGTCGCCTTTGCAATTCGGATTTTTCGAAGGCAACTTTATTGACCACCCAAACTTCCCCGAATTGAACCGCGTATTGTCTGAGCTAGCCCATGCCTATGACTGCACGCCAGCCGCCCTTGCAGTTGCTTGGATTCTGCGACACCCAGCCCAGTGGCAGGTTTTGCTGGGCACAACCCAGCCCAGCCGTTTGCTGCAGCTTGTGCAAGCGGAACGGGTGCAGCTAACGCGCGAACATTGGTATGCGCTGTATCGCGCTGCTGGCAACGCCCTGCCCTAGCGGCTGAATGCTATAAAAGCTTGCCGTAAGCGCGCGCCTAGTCTACCCTTTTACGATACTTACTTCGGAACTCCCCATGAGCGACATACTGTTTGGTTTATTCGGGTTATGCAGCCTGCTTGCCATTGCTTGGCTTTTCTCTAACAACAAACGCG
>JAYTVJ010000076.1:0-5820 GCA_043744535.1 Arenimonas sp. | reverse complement strand
TTTATATGATTGTGGGATTAGTCGGCGCTGATGCCGGCCGCATTGAACTGGACGGCAAGAACATCACTAATTTAGCCATGCATGAGCGTGCGCGCTTGGGCTTGGGCTATTTGCCGCAAGAAGCATCGGTGTTTCGCAAGATGTCGGTATCTGACAATATTTTGTCGGTGCTGGAATTGCGTGCTGAACTTGACGCCGATGGACGCGAAAAAGCATTAACTGAACTACTCGACGAATTACAAATTGGCCATGTAGCTACTCAAATGGGCGCCAGCTTGTCGGGCGGTGAACGTCGGCGCGTTGAAATTGCGCGCGCCTTGGCCGCCAACCCACGCATGATTTTGCTGGATGAACCGTTTGCCGGTGTAGACCCTATTTCGGTGCTAGACATCCAAACCATCATTCGGCAATTGAAACAACGTGGCATTGGGGTGTTAATCACCGATCATAATGTCCGTGAAACTTTAGGCATATGTGACCGCGCCTATATTCTGTTTGAAGGCACCGCCTTAGCAGAAGGCAAACCCGATTATTTAATGGAACATCCTGAAGTTCGCCGGGTGTATTTGGGCGAACAATTCAAGCTGTAAACAGCAATGAAGATTAGCGCCCAGCTTAGCCAAAGCCAACATCTTAAACTGACGCCACAGCTGCAAATGGCGATTAAGCTGTTGCAGTACTCAAGCCTTGAGCTTGAACAAGACATTGCCCGCGCGATTGAATCCAACCCTTTCTTGGAACGGGCAAACGAGCTACAACTTGAACCCACGGCACTGCCCGATGCCGAACTAAGCACTCCCCAAGAACCCGCCGAATGGCAAGAAAATCTGGCTATAGCCAGTGGCCTAGAACGCACAACACATGCCAATGCCGACAGCGCGCTGGAATGGGTAGCCGAAACCCGCAGCCTGCGCACACATTTGCTTGAGCAGCTGCACCTATGCGCGATTAGCTCGCGCGATTGGCTGATTGGCGAAGCGCTGATCGACAATCTCAACGAGGACGGCTACCTTGCCTGCGTGTTTGATGAAATCCGCGCGGCTACATCGCTAAAGCCAGCGCCTAGCGATGCCGAAATTGAAGCGGTATTGCATTTAATTCAGCAGCTTGACCCGCTTGCCGTGGCTTCACGCAGCCTCTCGGAATGCCTGCTCTTACAACTTCAGCATCTAGATGCCGACAAAACCATTCTTGCCTTAGCAAAGCAGATAGCCAGCCAGCATTTGAGCCTGCTAGCACAATCTGGTGCTATCGGTTTAGTGGCTGCGTTTGGCTTTGACGCTTGGCAAACCGCGCAAGCAGTGGGCTTATTGAAAACCCTAGACCCAAAGCCCGGTGCGGCGTTTAGCAGTGTGCGCATTGATTATGTACGCCCCGATTACCGCGTTGAAAAACTGGCCGGGCGCTGGAAAATTCAAGCCTTAGTGGATGATCGTCAGCACCTTGCTATTAACGCCTATTACCAAGGTTTGGTTGGTGTGGCAAGCAACCAAGATTCGGCATATTTGAAGCAACATTTACAAGAAGCTAATTGGCTGATTAAAAGCATCCACGCGCGGCAACTCACCATAAAACGGGTGGTGGCGGCTATAGTGTCCTTGCAAAAACCGTTTCTAGAGCATGGCATTGCCGGGCTTACCGTGATGACCATGAAAGACATTGCCGAACAACTCGGCATGCATGAATCAAGTATTTCTCGGGCTTGCAGTGGCAAATATTTGGCGACGCCACACGGCACTTTCGAGCTGAACACACTGTTTCGCTCCGGCATTGTCAATGCGCAAGGGCAGATGCACTCCTCAAGCGCCATTCAATCGCAGATTGCGCAATTAATACAGCAGGAAAACCCGCGCAAGCCGCTGTCAGACGCGCAATTGGTGGCATTACTGAAGCAGCAAGGGCTTGGCATCGCGCGCCGAACCGTTGCGAAATACCGTGAAGCGTTAAATCTTCCGGCCTCGCATGTACGGCAAAAATCAGCGTAGACTAAATTTAGCGATGTTGATTATTTCTTAACATTACCTGTGTTAGCTTGGTTATGTAGTCACTAAAGGAGGTTTCACATGCAATTGCAGATCACCGGTCATCAAGTTGAAGTTACCCCTGCCATTCGAACCTATGCAGAAGAAAAACTGCTCCGCATTGGCAAACATTTCGATAACCATCTCGATATCCATATGATTTTATCGGTTGATAAATTGGTTCAAAAAGCCGAAGCAACCTTACACACAGCAGGAAAACAGCACTTTGCCGAAGCTACAGCGCACGATATGTATGCCGCTATTGATTTACTTGCCGACAAGCTCGACCGCGTTGTGGTGAAGCTGAAAGAAAAAATGAAAGACCATCATCGCGGTGAATCTGCGGCAAAGATGGAAAAATTTGGTTAACATTAAGCGTCCTTTTCCCCATCGGTTTTTATGAATACCAGCATCAGTGCCCGTGAACTGTTCGACCAGTTACAACAACGTTTAGGGCTGCGCTGGCTAGCCGGACGCTTAGGCAAAGATATTCGTACCGACCGCAATGAAATCACCTCAAAACGCCCGTCCTTGGCGGGCTATTTGAATGTTATCCATCCCAATAAAGTGCAAATTCTGGGCATTGCCGAGCTGGCTTGGCTTGATCGCCTGGATGCCCGCGTGCGTTGGGAAAATATCGCTAAAATTATTGAACAACGGCCGCTTGCCTTGGTGATTAGCCAAGGCCAAATCTGCCCAACCGACCTGCAACAAGCTTGCGAAGAGTCTGCTATTGCGCTCTGGGTATCCGACCGAAGAGGCTACGAATGCCTGAATCTTCTGCAGCATTTTTTATCGAATCGCCTTGCGCCGCAAACCTCATTGCATGGCGTATTTATGGAAATATTTTCATTCGGGGTGTTAATCACCGGCGAGGCTGGCGCGGGCAAAAGCGAATTGGCCTTAGAACTCATTAGCCGTGGACATCGTTTGGTGGCCGATGATGCACCGGAATTTACCCAAATTACACCCAGTATTATTGAAGGCAGCTGCCCTGCCCTGTTGCAAGATATGCTGGAAGTTCGCGGCCTGGGCATCATGAATATCCGGCAGATGTTTGGCGACACCTCGGTTAAAGGCAGCAAGTATTTAAAAATGATTGTGAATTTGATGCATTTCCGCAGCGAGCATAACAATGCCAATTTTCGTTTAACCGGCACTGCGTCTAGCCAAAATGTTTTGGATTTGCAGATACCGGTATTCAATCTGCCGGTGGCGCCAGGCCGCAATCTGGCTGTGCTAACTGAAGTGGCAGTGCGCCTGCAGATTCTGCGCCAGCAAGGCAAAGACCCTGCCAATGATTTTATGGCCAGGCACCAATTGCTACTAGACAACTCCGAGGACGCCACATGAATAGCATTCAAGCCAGTGTGATTATTGTCAGTGGCCTGTCGGGCTCCGGCAAAAGCGTAGCGCTGCGCACCCTAGAAGATTTGGGCTATTACTGCGTCGATAATTTGCCAGCCAACTTATTACCCGCCTTGGTTGCCACCATTGATAAGCACGACATTAGCAAAAATAAAATTGCGGTTAGCATTGATGTGCGCAACCAAACCAACGATCTCAACCTGATTGGGCAATTATTATCGCAAGTCAATACGCATGGCTTCGATACCCGCTTGGTATTCTTCGATACCGAAGACAGCGTGCTGATTAAACGCTTTTCCGAAACACGCCGAAAGCACCCGTTGTCGATGCAAGGGCAATCGTTATCCGATGCGATTGCCGACGAACGCAAACAGCTTAGGCCTTTGGTGGCGCTAGCCGATTTGGTCATTGATACAACCGCAATGAACGTACATCAATTGCGCAAGCGGGTGCTAGATGAAGTGCAAGGCCACACCAAAAACAGTATTTCGTTGTTGTTCGAATCGTTCGCCTACAAAAAAGGCGTGCCCAGCGATGCCGATTTCGTATTCGATGCGCGCTGTCTGCCTAACCCACACTGGATTCCTGAATTACGGCCGCTATCGGGCAAAGATAAAGCGGTGCAGGATTTTTTTGATGCCGACAGCATGGCTGTTGACTACAAAAACCAAGTGATGGCATTTATTGATACATGGTTGCCACGCTTTGAGTCTGAAACGCGCAGCTACTTAACCGTGGCATTTGGTTGCACTGGCGGCCGGCACCGCTCGGTGTATTTGGCCGAAGCATTAACCAAACACTGTGTAAGCCTTGGTCGTGATAAGGTAATGGTGTATCACAGAGAATTGGAGTAATTATGGCGGAGCGCATTTTAACAGTCAGTGCAGAAAACGGATTGCATGCACAAGCATCGGCAAAAGTAGTACAACTCTTAAGCCATTATGAAAGCGCCATTCAGCTCGCCTTAGGCGGCCGTGTGGTGAATGCCAAAAGTATTATGGGCGTGATGCTATTAGCAGCAGGGCCCGGCAAACAAATCATTGCAACGGCAACTGGCAGTGATGCCGAACAGGCCTTGGATGCATTAGAGCAATTATTTACCAGTCAATTTAAAGATTAATGGTCTGTCGTCTTTTCAGCGCAACAGTTTGCGTTGATAATGGTGTGGGATTTCAGGGAGACTTCGATGGCTGATCATATTCGCCACACAAAAACGGCGCAGCAACTGCGCCTGCTTTCTGATGCCCTAGACTCTGGCCGTTTAGGGCCAGTGCGGCGTTTGGTGAATATTTTGTCGCCGGCCGAAATTGGCAATTTGTTGGAATCACTGCCTGCCGCCAAACGCAATATTGTGTGGGGCTTGGTCGACCCAGAAGACGACGGCGAAGTGTTGGTGCATGTGGGTGATGATGTGCGCGAAAGCCTGATTGCCGAAATGGACCAAGACGAAATTATTGCGGCGGTGGAAGATCTTGACCTCGACGACTTAGCCGACTTGATTGACGACCTGCCCGATACCGTGATTGATGAAGTGCTTAAATCGATGGACCGCGATCACCGCGAGCGCCTTGAGCAAGCACTCTCTTACCCAGAAGACAGCGCCGGCCGCTTAATGAACACCGACGTGGTGACCGTGCGCGCCGATGTGACCATTGATGTGGTGCTGCGCTACCTGCGCTTGCGCGGCGAGCTGCCAGAACACACCGATTACCTGTATGTGGTGTCGCGCCGCAACCAGTATATTGGCCGAATTTCGGTGATTGATTTATTGACCAAAGATCCGGTTACGCCAATCAATGAATTGATTGACGATGATCAACCCGGTATTCCGCTGGAAACGCCCGATAACGAAGTGGCCACGCAATTCTCCGATCACGACTGGATCTCCGCGCCGGTGGTAGATGCCAACAACATCCTGCTCGGCCGCATCACCATTGATGACGTGGTGGACATCATCCGCGGGCAAGCCGAACACCAAGCCTTGAGCGCGGTGGGTTTGAACGAAGACGAAGATTTATTCAGCCCGGTACCGCGCGCCGCCAAACGCCGCGCCTTATGGCTCGGCATAAACTTAGCCACTGCATTCCTCGCCTCTTGGGTGATTGGCCGCTTTGAAGCGACCCTGCAACAAATTGTGCCACTCGCTATCTTAATGCCCATTGTGGCCAGCATGGGCGGCGTGGCCGCCACACAAACATTAACGCTGATGGTGCGCGGCATTGCACTTGGGCAAGTGGGCGTGGGCAACTTAAAAGCCCTGTTCAACAAAGAAGCCTTGGTTGGCTTAATCAACGGCTTGGTGTGGGCGGTGGTGGTTGGCATTATTTCCGCGCTGTGGTTCGAACCAAAAATCGGCTTGGTGATTGGCTGCGCCATGGTCATCAACCTCATCATTGCCGCCATGTCTGGTGTGCTGGTGCCGCTGCTGCTG
>JAYTVJ010000075.1:0-22448 GCA_043744535.1 Arenimonas sp. | reverse complement strand
ATGGGCACCAATTTTTAGTGCCCATACCCGATATTGACCACACCGATTATTTTTTAATGCTGGGCGCCAACCCGATTGCATCGAACGGCAGCTTAATGACCGTGCCAAATGTGAAAGAACGGATTAAAGCACTAACAGCGCGCGGCAAATTGGTGGTGATTGACCCACGCCGCACCGAAACCGCGGAACTGTCCAGTGAACATCACTTCATCAAACCTGCAAGCGATGCCTATTTTCTGATTGCTTTTCTGCAGGCGCTGCTTAAAATCGGTGCGCCGCGTGTGGCTGCGTATGGCGAAAAATTATCTGGCTTTGATCGTGCACTTGCAGCAATCGAAAATTGTAAATTGGATGCTATTGATGTACTGACCGGCATTACCTCTGAATGCATTAGCCGCATGGCGAGCGATTTTTATCATGCTGAAAAAGCCGTTGTGTATGGCCGCATGGGCGTGTCGGTGCAGGCGCATGGCACGCTTTGCCAATGGCTGATGCAGTTGATCAATATTTACACAGGCAACTTGGATAAAGTCGGTGGTGCGCTGGTGAACGATGCGGCACTGCCAATCACCGGTAAAGGCACATCGCCCGGCGCGCGTGGCCGTTGGCATAGCCGTGTGCGCGGTTTGCCGGAGTTCGCTGGGGAATTGCCGGTGTCGGTGTTGTGCGAAGAAATATGTACTGAAGGCGAAGGCCAGATCCGCGCGTTGATTACTAGCGCTGGCAATCCGGTATTGTCCACGCCTAACGGCCAAGCCTTAGATGCGGCCTTGGAAACATTGGATTTCATGCTCAGCATCGATATTTATATTAACGAAAGCACGCGCCATGCCGATTTAATTCTGCCGCCTGCTTCGTTCTTAACGCAAGACCACTACGATTCGGTATTTAATGCGTTTGCGGTGCGCCGTGTGGCACGCTTAAGCCAGCCCATTCGTGAACGTGCGGCGGATGAACGTGCTGATTGGGAAATCATCAATGGCGTTGGCGAGGCCTTTGCCAAAGCGATGGGCAAAGACTGGCAAACACTGCCGCCACCGAAACACATGATTACGATGGGCTTAGCACGCGGTGAGTCTGGCTTACGTATGCAAGATTTGGAAACTGCCGAACACGGCATTGATTTAGGACCATTGCGTCCGTGCTTATTACAACGCTTGGAAACCGCCAGCGGAAAGATTGAAGCAGCGCCTGAATTATTCATGCAAGCCTTGGCTGCGTTAAGCACTGAGAGCAACAATACAGACAAATCAACTTTGCAACTGATTGGCCGCCGGGATATTCGCAGCAATAATTCGTGGATGCATAATTCGCCACGTTTAGTGAAAGGCAAAACCCGGCATCAATTGCTGATGCATGAAACGGATTTACAACAGCGTGAATTGGCCGATGGAAACACAGTGCGAGTGCGCTCTGAATCGGGCGAAATTTTAGTTGAAGTGAAAACCTGTGATGACTTAATGCCTGGTGTGGTGTGTTTGCCGCATGGCTTTGGTCATCAGAAAAAAAATGTAAAAATGCAGCAAGCGGAAAAAATACGCGGCGCCAGCTATAACGATTTAACTTCAATAAGTGAACTCGATGGCCCATCGGGCAATGCTGCATTGAATGGCGTGCGTGTGTGGGTGGAAGCAGTTTAATCGCGTTAAGAATTTGCTTCAAATGTTGATAATTTAGGGAGGGGGTTGCGCAATCCCTTTCACAGGTTTATTTTGTAACCTCTATCCATGTTTCGAGGTTGCTGATGAAACGTATTTTCCCACTATTATTATTGACTACAGCGATTGTTTCTTTAACGGCCTGCAACAAGTCGCCATCTGAAGTAAGCACCACCAACGACACCGCCAACACCGCAGATGCCATTTATTCGGGCGGCGATATCATTACTGTTAATGATGCACAACCCAATGCAGAAGCCATTGCTGTTAAAGATGGCAAGATATTGTTTGTTGGTAGTCTAGCTGAAGCCAATAAATTCAAAGGCACCGATACTCGCTCAGTTGATTTGGCTGGAAAAACTCTAATGCCGAGTTTTATCGATCCGCACTCGCACTATATCAATTCCTTGTTAGTTGCCAATCAGGTAAAACTATATGCGCCGCCGGTTGGCCCTGGCAAAGATGTCGACAGCATCATTGCGGCCTTGAAGCAGTTCGCCGAAACCCGGAAAATTCCAAAGGGCGAGCTGATTATCGGTTATGGCTATGATGATACGGTGATGCCTGAGGGTCGCTTGTTGAATCGTGATGATTTGGATGCGGCGTTCCCGGATAACCCTGTGCGTATTGACCATGTCTCTATGCATGGTGCTGTGTTAAATAGCTTAGCCTTGCAGAAATATGGCTATAGTGCTGCCACCAAAACACCACCGGGTGGCATCATTGTGCGCAAGCCAGGCACCAATGAACCCTACGGCCTGATTATGGAAACCGCGTACTTGCCGGTCATGGAAAAATCAGAAGTCATGACACCGGAACAGGAAATCGCTGCGTCTAAGGCCGGCCAAATGATGTATGCCGAGGCAGGCATTACCACGGCGCAAGAAGGAGCAACCCATCTTGCACAACTGCAAATTATCAAACGCGCCAGTGATGCCGGAGCCAATGTAATCGACTTAGTGGCATACCCATTTATCACCGATCTGGACAATATTTTGAAGGAGTTTCCAGTCGGTGGTTGGCTTAAATACAACAACCATTTAAAAATTGGTGGTGTGAAAATCACCGGTGACGGCTCACCGCAAGGCAAAACGGCATTCTTCACCACACCTTATCTAACTGGCGGTCCCGGCGGTGAGAAAGATTGGAAAGGTGAACCTACTTTTCCTGCTGAAATGCTGACTCAAGCTGTCAAAAAAGTCTATGACTTGGGAGTTCCTTTGAACTATCACGCCAATGGTGATGCGGCCATTGACATGCTACTGAAAGCCCATGAAACAGTTGCCGCCGGCGATTTAAGCAAAGAGCGTAACGTCACCATCATCCACGGACAATTCACTCGCAAAGATCAGATTCCGAAATTCGTCCAATACAAATTCCGTCCATCGTTCTATACCCTGCACACCTACTACTTCGCTGAAGCGCATATTGCTAACCGTGGCAAAGAACAAGCCATGTATATTAGCCCAATGCGCGATGCTATCGATGCCGGCTTACATCCAACCAACCATACTGATTTCGTAGTTGCCCCGCTCGACCAAATGTTTGTGTTGTGGTCGGCAGTCAACCGCATTTCACGTGGTGGCGCTGAAATTGGTCCGGAGCAACGTATTTCACCGATTGAAGGCCTCAAAACGCAAACTCTCTGGGCCGCCGAACAATATGGCGAACAAGCATCGAAGGGTTCGCTAGAGGTCGGCAAATTAGCTGACTTAGTGATACTAAACCAGAATCCATTAAAAGTTGAACCAATGACTATTAAAGATATTAAAGTGCTGGAAACCATCAAAGAAGGTACGTCGATTTATACGGCCAAGTAAGATTGTTTGATTTTAAAAAAACCGCTGAAAGGCGGTTTTTTTTGCTTTACATTTATAAACATGAATAGGTAATACTATCCATAGTATTCTGATACGGATTCGCAATGAGCTTTCTGGTTTGGCCTCGTCAGTTATTTTTTTCGCTTATGCTTGCGAATTTAACCGCCTGCGCCAGTGTTTCTGTGCCCCTATCCAGCCCAAGGCCTGCCGAATGGGCAACACCGATTGCAACGCAACCCGGTTTGCCAAACCTATTTCGCGTGAACGCAAACCTCTACCGCGTAGCACAACCCACACGCGAAGGCTTTATGTTTCTCAACACCAAAACTCGGCTTAGCAATACCGACCGCCCGATTAAAACGGTGGTGTCGTTGCGCTCCTCAAATAAAGACAGTGCACTTGAGCCGGCACATTCCGAGCTGCGGCTTGAACATATACGGTTCAATACTTGGCATGCTGAAGATGAAGATGTGATTCGTTTTTTACGGATTGTTAGCTCGCCAGCACTGCAGCCGGTATTGGTGCATTGCAAACACGGCTCAGACCGAACTGGCATGATGATTGCCATCTACCGTATTGCCATTGATGGTTGGAGCAAACAACAGGCCATCGATGAAATGTTGCGCGGCGGCTATGGCTTCCATCCGCTGTGGCAGAATTTAGTACGCTACATCAATGCGCTTGATGTGGAAGCGATTAAGAACGAAGCAGCGCGGCAAGGGCCTTTGCAATAAGCAATGAATATTTGGCGGACTCATGCAACAAAACGATAAATCCACTATTGATCAATTAGTGACCGAGTTTTTCCAGCTGTTCGATAATCGTAACGGCCGCACGCCTGAACTCGAACAAATATACCGCTTATTCATCGCACAAGGCTTGATTGCAAAATGCGTTGGCAGCAGCCCTGAAATCAGCTCGCTGGCAGATTTTATCGCGCCGCGTAAAATCCTGTTGAGCAATGGCACACTGCGCGAATTCTGTGAGCAAGAAATTAGTGAAGACACGCACATATTTGGCAACATTGCACAGAGAATTAGCCATTATCGTAAATCCGGCCTATTGAACGGTGTGCCTTTTACTGCCACTGGCACGAAATCGATACAATTCATTCAAATGCCGAATGGCTGGCGAATGAGTTCAGTTATTTGGGATGATGTGGACTAACCGATTACTTCCAACCCAACCAACCCGGGCCGCGAACAACTTGGCCAGGCCTTGCGTCAGTCGGCTCACCATTTTTCAAAACTTGCTCGCCATTCACCCAAACGTTGTTTACGCCGGTGCTGAACTGCTGCGGCATATCGAACGTGGCGTGATCTTGAATTTTGCTTGGATCAAATAAAACCAAATCTGCATAACAACCCACTGCCAAACAACCGCGATCGCGCAGCTTCCAGTTTTTTGCAGGCAGGCCGGTTAAACGGTATATGCCGTCTGCAAGCGTGGTCAGTTTTTCATCGCGCACATAATGCCCTAGAAAGCGGGCGAAATTTCCATACGCGCGCGGATGCGAGCTTGATTTCAAAAACACACCTTCTGGTGCCATAGCGCCAGAATCCGAGCCCAAGCTGACCCAAGGCTGTTTCAAGCCAAGACGGACATTGTCTTCCGACATTAAAAAATACACCACTTCAATGCGCGAATGATCTTCGATGATGAGATCAAGGATGGTGTCTTCTGGGCTAGTGCCGCGTTGCTTCGCTACGTCTGCCAAGGTCTTGCCCGTTAATGCTTTCAATTTCTCCGTATTAAAACCAATAAGCTTTGTGCCTTCTGCACCAGCCATTAAATATAAATTTTCCCAGGCACTAGTTGGCGTACGCATTTCTTGAAGCACTTGCGCACGAATTTTTGGGTCTTTCAACCGATTCACCCATGCATCAAGCCCACCTTCCTGCACCCATGGTGGCATCGCGGCATCAAATCCGGTAGCGCCTGCGGTATAGGTATACATATTGGCTGAAACCGATAAACCCTCTGCGCGTGCTTGATTAATGCTGGCAATCATTTGCGCCATCTTCGGCCAATTATCTTGTCCGCCTGCTTTCATGTGGTACAACTCGGCATGCGCATTGCTTTGCCGGGCGATGTTAATTAACTCTTGCAAGGATTCATTCAGCCGGTATGCTTCGCTGCGCATATGCGCCATATAGCCGCCACCGTATTCACTGGCTGTTTGCGTTAGTGCAATCAATTCATCAGTTTTGGCATAAAACGCGGGCGCATAAATTAACGAGGCTCCCACACCCAGCGCACCTTCTTGCATTGCGTCCCGAACCAGATTTTGCATGCGCATTAATTCAACGGCATTAGGCGCGCGGTTTTCATAACCCAATTCATGAATCCGTACCGTGGTGGCGCCAACCAACGAAGCAACATTCATCGAAATACCACGCTTTTGCAAGTACTCTAAATATTCGCCTAAACTGGTCCAGGCAATGTCGTAGTGAAAATCGCCCTGCTGTTCTAAGGCTTCTTTTTTCATAGTCGGATTGAGCGGCCCCATCGACCAACCTTCACCGAATACTTCCAAGGTGATGCCTTGGCGTAAATCACTTTGGCCACGACCGTCTACAATCAGCGATTCGGTTGCCCAGCTGAGCATATTAATAAAACCCGGGGTGAGTGCCTGTTGTTTTGCATCGACAGTTTTTTTGGCCTTAAATTTTGCGTTGTTTGGCAAGTGCGCCACCACGCGGTCACCATTCACAGCAATACTTATCGATTGCGGGGCGGCGCCACTGCCGTCGTACACCTGGGCATTTTGAATCACTAAATCGTAAACGGGTAACTCATTAGCGAAAGCCATTGATGAGAAACACAACAAACCAGATGCGAAAACACGTGTTCTCAAAAATTTCATCGCTATTCCCCTTAAATTATTTTACATTCTACTGTGAATTAATCACTTGCCAAACCGCTCTGCCCAACGCCGCTAAAAATGGATAGCCGATTGTTTCGTATTCGTATTTATCGTCATTGAAAATGCCATCGGCATTGACATAAATATTCGCCGACAGTAAACACTCCCATTCGCTTCCAGTATCGCTAATGTGTTGCACATCGGTTAAATAGCCATACGCTTCGCCAACCTTGCCGATTAAGGTTAGCGATTCTGGTTTGCGGATTTTAACATCGCCTAAAATAAAAAAACGGCAATAGCCATCGGCATACTCGGCCTCGGGATAAATAGGGTCTGTGCTTTGCCGCGGCATCAGCGCCATAATTTTCAATAGCTGCTCACGCATTGATTCAGGAATTTTCCAGCGCTGATTTTTTGGCACGGAACGGGGATCAACAATCGCTTTCAACATCTGTTGCGAATCGCTTAGCGAAATATAATTCGCTTTGGAAAAATCGTGTGGCCCAGCAATCAATTCACCGCTGTCCTTTAAAAAGCCCTTACCCACCAGCGCCTCACCAAACGCAAATGCACGCGGATTCGCAATGCGCTCAGCAAAGCTAAATACCGGCTGATTCGTGGCATCTAGCACCATGCCCGCGCGGGTTCGGGTATTGTCGTTGACCGGCGCCGACATTCGGCTGATTAAACGCACCGACGGATAATCCAGTTCCGCAAGGCGCTGATGCATGGCATCAACACCCAAAAAATCGTACAGGCGGTTGAATGGTGGGTTTTCGCTAATGGTAAAAATGCGTGTTAATGTTCGCTGCATGCTTTCAAAATACGGCTCATCCGCTGGCCACTCGCCACCAATTGGCGCTTGGCTAAAGCCAATTTGAGCCGACAAATCTAAACCCAGTGCTGCGATTTTTTCACAAGCCAATAAGGCAATCGGCAATTTCGCCACACTGGCGGTGCTGAACCATTGCCTTGGCGTTAGCTGCCATGCTGTTTTCTGCCATGCAGCGCTACTGGCTTTTTTGCGGTATTGGCAGAGTATCTGCACTTTATATTCAGGGTTGCTGGCATACGCCGCTAACTCGACCGGCATACTAGCAAATACACGCGGCCAAAACGTGTTCTCGGCAAACACCCAACGTGGCAACAACATGGCGGGTATACAGAGGGCAGATTGCAGAAGGTTTCGTCGGTGCATACACACATCCTAACAGCCTATTTGCCTAAAAAGAATTGCCGCAAAGACTGTTCAGTTTCGATGAATACGAATGCATTTTCCTTGCCGATGAAGGTCTTGGCTTCTACACTGGGTATGGTTCAAATGACGCCGGCGTTGCGTTGTTCCCTGCACTTCAACCAACCCGCCTTTGAAAAATGACCGTGACCGAATTAAGCCACACCCTAAACTTAACCCCTGTCTTGCACCAAGAGGTGATTGCGCGCTTTAGCCATCTTGAAGCACAGCAAACCTCGGCACTTAATGCCAAAACTGCCTTGCAGTTGGCAGCCATTGCTTGCCGAGACGTGTTGGCCGAACGCTGGGCTGCCACCCAAAAAGCCGATGCCAGCCGTGGCGTAAAAGCGCCGTGCCGACGCGTGCATTATTTGTCGATGGAATTTTTGATGGGCCGCGCGCTGAGCAATGCCTTGGCAGCGCTTGGGCTGGAGCCAGTTGTGCGCGCCCTGCTTGCCGAGCGCGGCATTGATTTAGCGGAAGCCTTGGAAGCTGAACCCGATGCGGCCTTAGGCAATGGCGGCCTTGGCCGCTTAGCAGCCTGCTTTCTTGATTCCTTCGCAGAGCTTGGTTTACCTGCTTTCGGCTATGGCCTTCGCTACCACTTTGGCATGTTCGCGCAATCCACGCCCGATGGCCGGCAAGTGGAAGCACCAGATGATTGGCTACGCGAGCGCGACTTATGGGACATTGAACGCCCAGACATTGAATATGTGGTTGGCTTTGGCGGCCGCGTGGATGCTGACCGTGCCGGTGGCCGACGCTGGACGCCCGCTGAGCGCGTGCGCGCACGTGCCTTCGATTTTATTGTGCCAGCACACAACAGCGAACGCGTTTCAACCTTGCGCCAATGGCAAGCGCTTGCTGAACAAAGCGTCGATTTTTCGGCTATTGTGCGTGGCGACTATGCCGGCGCGGCCAAATCGCAGTGGTCGGCGGAGTCGCTGAATTGGGTGTTGTACCCAGACGACAGCCATGCCGCTGGCCGCGAATTGCGCCTGCGCCAAGAAGCCTTGTTAGTCAGCGCGTCTTTGCAGGATTTATTGCAACGCCACCTTAAAGAATTTGGCACGCTCGATTCGCTTGGCCAACACAATGCCATTCATTTGAACGACACGCATCCAGCACTTGCACCAGCCGAACTAATGCGCTTGCTGATTGATGAACACGCCATGGATTGGGAGTCGGCCTGGCGTATTACCATGCAAGCGGTCTCGTACACCAACCATACATTAATGCCGGAAGCCTTAGAAACCTGGCCGGTAGCGCTGATGGAACAATTGTTGCCACGCCATCTGGATATTATTTACAGCATCAATCACCGCTTCTTAACCGATGTGCGCAAACGCTTTCCGGGCGATGAAGGCTTAGCCGAACGCGTGTCCTTGATTGACGAAACCGGTGGCCGCCGTGTGCGTATGGCGGCTTTAGCGGTGGTGTGTTCGCATCGCGTGAATGGTGTGGCGGCTTTGCATTCGCAGCTGATGGTGGAAACCATTTTCGCGGATTACGCCAAGCTATTCCCTGCCCGCTTTCATAATGTCACCAATGGTGTAACACCGCGCCGCTGGCTGCAACAGGCCAACCCAAAACTAGCAGACGTGATTGATTCGCATATTGGCAATGCTTGGCGCCGTGATTTACAGCAATTAGCACACTTAGGCGAACACGCCGATACGCCAAAACTTTCTGAGCAACTGGCCCAAGTTAAACACACCAATAAAGTGCGTTTAGCCGAACGCATTGCACGCGATACTGGCATTGTGGTTGATGTGAATTCGCTGTTCGATGTGCAGATTAAGCGCATTCACGAATACAAGCGCCAGCTGCTGAATTTGCTGCATGTGGTGGCGCGCTATCAGGCCATGTTAACCAACCCAAATGGGCCCGATGGCAACGGCTGGCAAAGCCGCACGGTGATTATTGCCGGTAAAGCGGCATCTGCTTACCACACCGCCAAATTGATTATTCGTTTAGCGCACGATATCGGCCGAGTTGTTAATGCCGATGTGCGCCTGAACGGCAAACTGAAACTGGTGTTCTTGCCAAATTATGGCGTGAGCTTAGCGGAAAGTATTATTCCGGCTGCCGATTTATCCGAGCAAATTTCTACCGCCGGCACCGAAGCCTCGGGTACTGGCAATATGAAATTCGCTTTAAACGGCGCGTTAACTATTGGCACCTGGGATGGCGCCACCATCGAGATGGCCGAAGCGATTGGCCCAGAGCAATTATTTGTATTCGGCCATCGCAGTGAAGCGGTTGCCGAGATGCGCGAGCTCGGCTATTCGCCGCGCTTAATTGCTAACGACAATGCCACCCTGCGTGCTGTGCTAAACGCTATCAGCAGCGGTCTATTCAGCGCCAATGAACCCACACGATACAAACCCTTGGTGGATGATTTGCTAAATGTTGATCGGTATTTCCTTCTGGCTGATTTTGCCGATTACTGTGCAGCGCAAACGCGCGTTGATGCTTTGTATGCAAAACCCGGTGCATGGAATGCCGCAGTAGCGCGCAATATTGCCGGTATGGGGCCGTTCTCGGCTGATCGCACGGTGCAGGAATACGTCGATCGGGTTTGGTCGTCGGCCTCGCTGGCTAATAGCCCGAGAGCAACACCACCGCATGCTTAAAGCCAGCGACGTTGCGGCCTTGCTGGCGGCGCGTCATGCCGATCCGTTTGCTGTGCTCGGCTTACATGCCGATGAAACGGGGCGCTTATGGTTGCGCGCACTATTGCCGGGTGCAGAAAGCGTGACGGTTATTGATAGCAAGAGCGGCAAAGCACTTGTTGAGCTTGCCTTGCGCAATGCCGCGGGTTTGTTCGAATCCGCTATTACGCGACGACGTAAATTTTTTAGCTATCGATTGCGTGTGCGTTGGCCGCATGGCGAATGCACCGAGCTTGCCGATGCGTATGCTTTCGGCCCGCAACTTAGCGAACACGATTTGCATTTGCTGCACGAAGGCAATCACCCAGCGCCGTATTCAATATTGGGTGCACATCGGTTGCAGCAAGAAGGCATTGACGGTGTGCGCTTTGCCGTTTGGGCACCGAATGCCAAACGCGTCAGCGTCATCGGCAGTTTCAATCAATGGGATGGCCGTCGCCACCCGATGCGCTTGCGGCACAGCGCCGGTGTTTGGGAGTTATTTCTTCCACATGTGGCGCTTGGTGATTTATATAAATTTGAATTACTCGATGCCCACGATGTGGTGTTGCCAAGTAAAGCCGACCCTTATGCACGTGCCGCTGAACTACGCCCGGGCACGGCAAGCCGCGTTAGCGCTTTGCCAGAGCCCAAAGCTTTGCCAAGCCATCGCATTGCTGCCAACCGCCGCGATGCGCCGATTAGCATTTATGAAGTGCATGCGCCGTCGTGGCGCCATGGCACACACGGCGGGTTTCCAAGCTGGGATGAATTGGCAGAAAAATTGCCTGCCTACGCCGCTTCGCTTGGCTTCACCCATGTGCAGTTAATGCCCATCAGCGAACATCCATTTGATGGCTCTTGGGGTTATCAAACACTGGGCTTGTATGCGCCAAGCGCACGCTTTGGGGCGCCGGAAGGCTTCGCGCGTTTTGTGGCGGCATGCCATGCACAAAATCTTGGTGTGTTGCTGGATTGGGTGCCCGCACATTTCCCGGAAGACAGCCACGGCCTCGCAAATTTTGACGGTACGGCCTTGTACGAATACCCAGATCCACGCGAAGGCTGGCACCACGATTGGAACACGCTAATCTACAATTTCGGCCGCAATGAGGTACGCAATTTTTTGGCGAGTAGCGCGCGTTATTGGGTGGAACGCTGGGGCGTGGATGGCCTGCGCGTGGATGCCGTGGCCTCTATGCTATACCGCGATTATTCACGCAAAGCCGGCGAATGGCTGCCCAATGCATTTGGTGGTCGTGAAAACTTAGAAGCGATTTCACTTTTGCAGCGGGTTAATACCGAGATTGGCGGCACACCCGGCGCTATCACTGTGGCCGAGGAATCAACTGCTTTTCCTAGCGTTAGCGCACCTGTGCATGATGGCGGCTTGGGTTTTCATTTCAAATGGAATATGGGCTGGATGAACGATTCGCTGCAGTACATGCACGAAGATCCCATCCATCGGCGCTGGCACCACAACAAAATCACCTTTAGTTTGGTGTATGCGTTCAGCGAAAATTTTGTGTTGCCTTTATCGCACGACGAAGTGGTGCACGGCAAAGGCTCGCTGCTGGCTAAAATGCCCGGCGACGATTGGCAAAAATTTGCTAATCTGCGTGCCTATTACGGCTTTATGTGGGGCCATCCAGGTAAAAAATTATTGTTTATGGGCCAAGAATTCGCACAGCCCAATGAATGGCACCATGAGCAAGAATTGCCGTGGGCATTGCTTGACGATGCACGTCATGCGGGCATTCAGCACTTGGTGCGCGACCTGAATAATTTATACCAAAAATATCCGGCACTGCATCAATTAGATTGTGATCCCGCGGGTTTTGAATGGCTAAGCAATGACGATGCCGAACAATCGAGCTTGGCGTGGTTACGCAAAGCGGCAAATGGTGAACTGGTGCTTGTCATCAGTAATTTCACGCCGGTGCCGCGCAACGATTACCGTGTCGGTATTCCCGATGGTTCGCCAATGGCCTGGCACGAAGTGTTGAACACCGACTCACGACATTACGGCGGCAGCGATTTAGGCAACGGCGCAGAGTTTTTACAGGTTGAAGATATTCCAGCACACGGCCATCAACGCTCCATTCGCTTAACATTGCCACCGCTATCCACGCTGTTTCTGGTGCCCGCATGAATTCGCCAAGCATTGAAACACTAGCGCCAGGCCGCTCCGATCAACTCGGCGCGCACGTTTGCGCCGAAGGCGTGCGCTTTGCGGTGTTTTCACAGCGCGCAGAAGCCATTGAACTGTGTGTGTTCGATGCCGATGGAAAAACAGAGCGACAACGCTTTCGCTTGAACGGGCCGGATGATGATGTATTTCACGGCTTGCTGCCCAATGCCGGCCCTGGGCTTATTTATGGTTTTCGTGCGCATGGCCACTACACGCCGGAAAACGGCCGCCGTTTCAATGCCCATAAAGTTTTACTCGATCCGTATGCGCGTGAAATTGTTGGCACGTTTACTTGGCAAGATGAGCATTGTGGCGCACAAAACGACCACCCAGAAGGCGACCGCTACCCTGATACCTGCGACAACGCAAACACTGCCCTGAAAGCACGGGTATTGAACGATCCCGGCACAGCGCCCGGCATGCTTAATCGGCCACGCCATGCCTTAGCGCAGGTGGTGTTGTACGAATTGCATGTTAAGGGCTTTACGATGACCCTTCCAGGCATTCCTGAACATCTGCGCGGCAGCTTCGCAGCGCTGGCGCACCCTGTGGCTATCGCGCACTTTAAGCGTTTGGGCGTGACCACCTTATCACTGTTACCAGTGCAGCATTCGCTGAGTGAAAAACATTTATTCGAGCGTGGCCTGAGCAATTATTGGGGCTATAACTTAATCGGTTTTTTCTGCCCGGATCCACGTTTAACGTCTGCCAATCAACAGCATGGCGCGGTTGAAGAATTCAGGCAGATGGTGCATACCCTGCACACGCACGGATTGGAAGTGGTTATCGACGTGGTGTTCAACCATACCGCAGAAAGCGGTGCCGATGGCCCAACCTTAAGTATGCGCGGCTTGGATAATGCCAGCTGGTATATGCTAACGCCCGATGACCGCAGCCACTACGAAAACCATAGCGGTTGTGGCAACACCTTGCGCGTTGCGCACCCGCGCGTTAGCCAGTTTGTGATGGATGTGCTGCGTTTTTGGGTTGAAAAAATGGGCGTTGATGGCTTTCGTTTTGACTTAGCCCCCGTGCTTGGCAGAACGCGCGCTGGCTTCGATGCGTCTGCACCGTTTTTCACCGCGCTTCGACAAGATCCGCTGTTGGCTTCGGTGCATTGGATTGCTGAGCCTTGGGATACCGGTTCTGGCGGTTACCAGCTGGGCCGTTTTCCTGGAAAATTCTTGGAATGGAACGATCGCTTTCGCGATGCCGTGCGTGGCTATTGGTTAAATACAGGTGTTAGCCGAGGCGAATTCGCGCGCCGGATGACCGGCTCCAGCGATATTTTCCATCACAGCAATCGGCAGCCCACGGCTAGCGTCAATTTTGTGGCGGCGCATGATGGCTTTACTTTAAATGATGCGCTGAGTTATTCACACAAAAACAATTTCGCCAATGGTGAACACAATCGCGATGGACACAGCCACGAACTGAGTGCAAATTTTGGTGTGGAAGGCGATACCGATGACCCACATATTCTTGAGACGCGTCTGCGTGTTCGGCGCGCGTTATTGGCGACGACACTACTGGCTCAGGGCACGCCTATGCTGTGTGCTGGCGATGAATTCGGCAACTCGCAATCCGGCAACAACAATGCCTATTGCCAAGACAATAGCATCGGCTGGTTGGATTGGTTGCGGGCCGAGGCAGACACACAAACATCGCAATTGATTTCAACATTGATTGCACTACGCCAGAAAAATCCACTGCTGCGTTACCCAAACTGGTTTACTGATGACGCGGCACAAAACAACGCACCGCAATTGCATTGGTATGCGCCAAGTGGCGAACGCATGGCCATTGCCGACTGGCATGATCGCAACGACAGCGTTTTCGCCTGCCAAGTGCAGGCCAGTGATACGCAAACGTCAAGTTTATGCGTTATTTTCAATCCGCAACATGCAACACGACATGTGCATCTGGCCAATGGTCCGTGGCGCATGGTACTCGACAGCAACCAAGCCAATACCGCGCTTACTAGCGAATCCATTTATCATTGTCATGTCCCCGCGCATAGCCTAGTTCTGCTAACGCATGCACCAATTCCCCAGGAGTTTATTCCATGATTGATCTGCAGCAACGCCAAGCCGGTGTTCTTTTGCATGTCACATCCCTGCCGAGTCCAAATGGCATTGGCGATTTCGGTCCTGATGCCTTCCGCTTCGTTGATTGGCTAGCTTCTGCTGGGCAACGCATTTGGCAGTGGTTGCCAACCACACCGATTGGCCCAGGCGATTCGCCCTACCAAAGTGTCTCAGCGTTTGCTGGTTCGCCCTTGATGGTGGCACTTGAGCCCTTGGTATTGGCGGGTTGGTTGGCTGAACCAGACGCTCCAGCAGAAGGCTTTAGTCCGCTTCGCGTTAATTTTGCACAGATTGTGCCTTGGCGTTTGGCACAATTGCGCCGCGCGTTTGCTGGATTCAATCGAAAACATAATACTGATGAACAAAACGCATTCAGCACCTGGCAAAACCAAGAAGCGTCTTGGTTAAACGACTACGCCATGTTCATGGCTTTAGAAACCGAAAATGCTGGCAAGGCCTGGTGGCATTGGCCGGAATCGGTGCGTGAACGTGATGCTACAGCGCTGGCCACGGCGCGCACTCGGCTGCACGATGAAATTGGCTTTTGGGCGTTTGTGCAATGGTGCTTCGATACCCAATTGGCTGCCTTAAAAACGTATGCCAACCAACACGACGTTGCCATCATGGGCGACTTGCCGATTTTTATTGCACACCACAGCGCCGATTGTTGGTCGCGGCCAGATTTATACACACTCGATGAACATTTTCAGCCGACGGTTGTTGCCGGTTGCCCGCCGGATGCGATGGCACCCACTGGCCAACGCTGGGGCAATCCGCTGTATCGCTGGGACAAAATGGCTGATGAAGATTATGCCTGGTGGAGCGCGCGCCTGAAACGCGCACTCAATCAAGCCGATGTATTTCGGATTGACCATTTCCGCGGCTTTGCCGGTTATTACGAAATCCCTGCGTCATGCCCAACGGCAGAGCTAGGTGTTTGGGTTCCAGGCCCAGGTAAAGCACTGTTCGAAGCCATTGAACGCACGCTCGGCAAACTGCCGATTGTGGCTGAAGATTTAGGCTTGATTACCCAAGACGTGATTGAGTTGCGTGATGCCTTCAACTTTCCGGGCATGAAAATCTTGCAGTTCGGTTTTGGCACCGATGAAACGGATGGCTTTCTGCCACATAATTGGGGCCGAAATTTTGTGGCGTACACCGGAACCCACGACAACGACACCGTACGTGGCTGGTGGCAAAATGCGCCTGAACACGAACGTCAGTATGCCGCCAACTATCTGCACAGTGATGCAGCGAACATGCATTGGGCGATGATTCGCGCCTGCTGTCTTTCCGTTGCAAATGTAGCGATATTTCCGTTGCAGGATGTGCTTGGCTTGGATGGCGAACACCGAATGAATGTACCGGGCACAATAGGCGCGCATAACTGGACGTGGCGATTCGAGTGGCGCTGGATGAATGATGCAACAACACAAGCACTCGCGTTAATCACGGCCGAAAGTGGCCGCGGCTCTAATGCACTGCAGCCAGTTGCGCATGCCTGATATTATTATCCGCACAGCAAAGCCTGCCGACTTTGAAAGAGTACTCGAACTCAATGCCGCAGCGGTGCAGCACACTAGCGTGTTGGATGTAGCGCGGCTAATCGAGCTGGATGCCTTGTCTTCGTATCATAAGGTGCTTTGCGTTGATGGCAGTGTGGCGGCATTTCTGCTGGCGATGCGTGAAAGCGCTTTGTACCTTAATGACAACTTCGCATTTTTTGCCTCGCGTTTCGATCGCTTTATGTATATCGATCGGATTGTGGTTGACCCAGCGTTTGCTGGCCTAAAAATCGGCTCGTTGTTTTATCAAGATTTATTTCAAGATGCGCGTGCTAACGGGCTATCGGTTGTTGCTTGCGAATACAATATCGAACCGCCGAACGAGCCCTCGCGCCACTTCCACGATAAATTCGGTTTCACCGAAATTGGCACGCAGTGGCTAGATGGCGGCAAGAAACGGGTGTCGCTGCAGGTGGCAACGCCTTAAATAAAATCGCGCAGGGGCGAATGATATTCGCCCTATTGTGGTTGTGAATAAACCGGGCGCATCGCGATGCGCCCCTACAATATATCGGCCATATAACGTTCGGCACGTTGTGCTTGTGTTTCGATAATCGGCCAAATTTCGTCAATCAACGATTCGTTGCGTTTCCATTTATCCGGATCCGGCAGAGTCAGCGTATGTTTCGACAAAGGCAATTCCGACAGCTCTGGAATAGCACTGATTGCGCAACGGGTGCAGATTCGATGTAATTCAGCATGCGGCTTGGCCAGCAGCGTTTCATAGCGAATTTTTACCACCGAGGATTGATCTAAAGCCTCTAAATCGTCCAGCATAATCTGCGTGGCAGTATTCCATTGATGCGCCACCACATGATGCAATGGCTTACCAATCAACTCGCGCCAATTCGGGGTTAGCAGCAAAGACCACGGCAAGCCGGTCCAGCCGGGTAAATCCGGGTACGTTTTAAAACGGCCAGATTGCCATGCATCCAACATACTGGAAATCACCTGCTTCGGATTACGGTACAAATAAATAAACTGCGCATCAGCAAACAGCTGCCGCATAAACGGGATGCGCAATGCGTTCTTCGGGGTTTTTTCCAACAAGCGCATCGGCTCGCCAGACAATGGCTTTGAACCATTCGGTTTGAACGCATCGTGATAAAAACGCTGTTGCAGTTCTAAGGCAATTTCCGGCGTACACTGCGATGCAGTTAAGACGTTCGAATCGAAATGCCGCGAAGCCGGGTGCAGTGCAGCAATTGATTCGATTAAGGCATGGCTCTCGCCACCAATGCTACATAAATCTGGGCTTTTTTCGAGCGCTTCAAAAAACATGGTTGAACCCGAGCGCGGTGAGCTAACCACGATAAGCGGTTTGTTGAATGCCGCATCTGCAGGCACAGTGCGTTCAACGAATGCAGCGGGGGATTTCTGCGGGGCTGGCGTTTCTTGTCCAGTGTCGCGATGTTCCTTGAATTTTTGTCTTAAGTCGTCTTTAAGGCAATGCAACATCAAGCTTTGTGCGATGGCCATAATCAAGCGATAGCCGCTTTTGAGTTGCAGAAAATCAAAGGCTTTCATGCTAGCCAAATAGTTATCGCGCAATGCTGCATATTTTGGATAGGCAATTTGATCAGTGCCGTATTCAACCCATAATGCCTGCCAGGCTAAACACAATTCGAAGGTCAGTGCCGACAGATCTTGCAAGGCAGGATGCGGCATAGCTTCATTGAATAAGAAGTTGAAGTGCTCGCGCATTTCCCAAGGCGTCATCACATCCGGCAAGTTCATGCTTTCCAGCCGAATGGGCGGCAAGTGTTCGTTGAATGTTGCAAATTCTTGCGCGGCCCAACCTGGAATATTTTGGCCAGCCGGCTGGCTATTGCCGAACCACGACCAGAACTGGTCGCCGCCCACCGTATCGGCCACCAGATGAATGCGCGCTTGCGTTGCATCATTGATGACGTTGTGCATACTCCATGTATCAAAAATCCAACATTCGCCAGCTTGCATGTGGATGTCTTGGTCTGCACAATAAAAGCGCACGCTGGGCTGGGTGATGATTGGCACATGCACACGCATGCGTTCACGCCAGTAATAATTGGTGTCGATGTGCGGGGTAACTTCTGCCTGCCCAGAAAGCCGCATCAAACGCGTACGACCCCAAACACCCCCAATACAGCGCAACACCTGCATGAGATACGGGCAGGCTTTTAGGTAATCGGTAGGCTGCATCGGCCCCGACATTTCGTCGTTGTTGTTTATGCCATGCGGGGTGATCAGTGTTAGTGCATCGTTACCCGCATAGCCTTGTGGATGCGGCTGCCACGCTGATTCGTCCAAAGCATTTACTTCATCAAGCAAACGCTTGGCATCGAATTTTAGCGGCAATTGAATGAATGGATAATCTAATTTCATGGTGTCACCTGAGATTTCGGTATTGAAGGCAAACGAATTTCAACAAAATTTATCATACCGCGTAGGGGCGATTCACGAATCGCCCGGATGTTGCGTGAATTAGAAACGGGCGCATCGCGATGCGCCCCTACATCATCATTTATTCCGGATGATAAACCTCAGCACCTTGCGCTAAAAATTCCTGCGATTTCTCAGCCATGCCTTTTTCAATTTCCTGCTGGTCGGCAAATTCGCGCACATCTTGGCTGATTTTCATCGAGCAGAAATGCGGGCCGCACATCGAACAAAAATGCGCGGCTTTGTGCGCCTGCTTGGGCATGGTTTCATCGTGGTATTCGCGCGCGCGCTCTGGGTCGAGTCCTAAATTGAACTGATCTTCCCAACGGAACTCGAAGCGCGCTTTCGATAACGCATTATCACGCGCCTGCGCGCCCGGATGGCCTTTGGCTAAATCGGCCGCATGCGCAGCAATTTTATAGGCCATCAAGCCTTCGCGCACATCGTGTTTGTTCGGCAAGCCCAAATGCTCTTTCGGGGTCACATAGCACAGCATCGCGGTGCCGAACCAGCCGATCATCGCTGCACCGATCGCGCTAGTGATGTGGTCGTAGCCCGGCGCAATGTCGGTGGTGAGTGGGCCGAGCGTGTAAAACGGCGCTTCGCCGCACACCGCTAATTGCTTGTCCATATTTTCTTTGATCATATGCATCGGCACATGGCCGGGGCCTTCAATCATGGTTTGCACATCGTGCTTCCACGCGATTTTGGTGAGCTCGCCCAATGTTTCCAATTCGCCGAATTGCGCCGCGTCATTGGCATCGGCAATTGAACCCGGACGCAAGCCATCGCCGAGCGAGAAGCTAACGTCATAGGCTTTCATGATTTCGCAAATATCTTCGAAATGGGTGTACAGGAAATTTTCCTTGTGATGCGCCAAGCACCATTTGGCCATAATCGAACCACCGCGCGACACAATGCCGGTTACGCGCTTGGCAGTGAGCGGCACATAACGCAACAACACACCGGCATGGATGGTGAAATAATCCACACCCTGCTCGGCTTGTTCAATTAAAGTGTCTTTGAAAATATCCCAGGTTAATTCTTCAGCGCGGCCATCCACTTTTTCCAGCGCTTGGTAAATCGGCACCGTGCCAATTGGCACCGGTGAATTACGCAGAATCCATTCGCGGGTTTCATGAATATTCTTGCCGGTTGATAAATCCATTACGGTGTCGCCGCCCCAGCGGATTGACCAAACCAGCTTTTCCACTTCTTCGGCAATACCGGAAGACACCGCTGAATTACCAATATTCGAATTCACTTTGGTCAGAAAATTGCGGCCGATAATCATCGGCTCAATTTCGGGGTGATTAATATTCGCTGGAATAATGGCGCGGCCGCGCGCCACTTCCTCACGCACAAATTCGGGCGTGATGATGCGTTGAATACTGGCACCAAACGCTTCACCCGGATGCTGGCGCAATAAATGCATTTCGGTGATCGCTTCAATGCGTTGATTTTCGCGGATAGCAATAAATTCCATTTCTGGTGTAATAATGCCTTTGCGCGCGTAGTGCATCTGCGACACATTCATGCCGGCCTTGGCTTTGCGCGGCATCGGACGATAGCCAAAACGCACGTCATCAAGCTTGGCATCGCTTTCGCGCATTCGCCCAAAGCTGGAGCTGAGCTGGCTGAGTTGCTCGGTATCACCGCGATCAGCAATCCATTGCGCACGCAGCGGCGCTAAGCCTTTCAGCAAATCAATGGTCACTTCGCTGTCGGTATATGGGCCGGACGTGTCGTACACCGCAAACGGCGCATTGTGTTCGTCACCACTAAACAACTTCGGTGTTGGCGACAACGCAATCTCGCGCATCGGCACACGGATATCCGAGCGCGAACCTTCAACATAGGTTTTCTTTGAGCCGATAATCGGCGTGGTCACCGAATCGGAAAGTGTTTGGGCTTGTTCTTGCATGGTATTCAGTTGCGCATTCATGGAATTTCCTAATTGATGCAGGAGACTCGATGCGCGAGCCCTAAGCTCCCTACGGCGGGGCTAACCGCATCAGGTTCTAAGGGTATGTCTCAGCCATTCGGCACCCCTGCTTGAATGCCTATTAGAACATAATCGGCTGTGATTGGTCATTTAGTGGCGAGTCTGCAGATTCATTATTGAGGCCGCGTGTGATACCCAAGATTTGCTTTTGACCTAAACAGAAAAGTGCTAATATCTGTAAATGCTTGATATACAGGAATTTCCGATGAGTAGCCCGAAAGTTGAAGTTGCCGCCATGCTCAATGCCTTGCCTGAAACCAGCAGTTTTGAAGACATTCAGTATCATTTATACGTTTTAGAGAAAATAAAGCGAGGCCTAGACCGCGCAGAATCTGAAGGCACCATTTCACACGAAGATGCCACCAAGCGCTTGGGTAAATGGCTGCATTAATTCATGGTAGCCGATTATTGGATTCATTCGTCAAATGCATTGAAGACTCGGAAACTCAGCAATAAATTCAGCAAGAGTTATTCTCGTTGACCGTGGCTGGTGGAATAGGGAGAATGGAATGTCGCCTCAAATGTGGGTATACAAGTAGTAATGTTATGAAGTTGGATGGAAACTTTGTCCCTGAGCTAGTTGCAGTTAGTCTCGTAGATTTTTTTGAACAAATGCGTTCAGATAATCGACCTAATTTCGACACCCATTGGACACTTACCAATGAATTAAGGCCAGTCGATCTATATTGCTATTTGCATGCAAGGTTTGGTCCACCGAATGGATTTCAGAATCTTTTACGCGCAGATCATTCAGAAAACCTGATTCATTGGGAGTGGGCATTATGTTCCCAAGGTCGCATTTTACTTATACAAGGTCAAAATTTTAGAACCGATATTTGGTTGTCAGGAGATGAGTTACATTCAGATGAGCGAGATGTATTGATTGCTGTAATAAAAGACACATTCACCTCCTATAGCTTGGCCATGGGGAAAATCCGAAAAGAGCTGGAGCATTGGGTCGAATTTGTTAATCCATATCAAAGAATCAGGCGCTCAATTGAAAGCTTAATAAATGAGATTGACACACTGGATATTGGGGCAGATATAAAAGAAAAAAAGGATTTTTGTGAACACGAAAGCTCTGAAGCTTGGGCTGAAGACTGGCGTCGCATATCAAATAAGTTTAGTCGTGCTACAGGGCTATGTTTCGGAATTCGATCAATGTTACCTGTAATGGCGGAATCGTTTGTAAACCTCTTGGTTTACATGCTGATGAAACCGGCACTAAAGAACGATAACAGATTACGAGAAAATTATATTCGCCAACCTATTGATGTTCGAATCAAGCTTCTTTCCAATAACTGTATCGGATTTAAATCAGACATCGACTATTCTGATGAAGCATGTAAACGCTACCACTCATTGGTTAATGAACGAAATGACCTTCTACATGGCAATGTTTCCGTAGATAAATTGAAATTTAACGAAATTTACTTCAGCGGAAGAATACCTGTATTTAAATCATACTCAACAATGTGGGAACGTGCATTCGGTGTGGCGCAAGAATCAGTAGGCCTCGATTTAATCAAACAAGATTTAGCCACTGTTGAAAATCTTATCAAATATATAATTTCCTGCCTTGAAGATGTTAGACAAGAAAAAATAAAATTTATAATCGCCCAACATGAACTCGGAATATGCTCAGCCGATAATCGATTAGGCGTTCTATTTTCTGGAAACTTAATAGATATAAAGCCAGGGCCAAAGATCTCTAATTAGCCGCCAAAAAAGGCGGCGCAGGCTATTCCGCATCTTAACCACCACCCCAAATAAAAAACCCACCATCCGGTGGGTTTTTGAATTATTTTTTACCGCGAAGTCTTGCAACGCGACGACGTGCTCGTGCTTTTCTCATGGAATTTGGCCTAAATAGTGCAAAACGGACAGGTATTATCGCATAAATCCGTCGCGGACGTTGCCTGAACCTGAATAGGGCAATGATGTAGG
>JAYTVJ010000074.1:0-5949 GCA_043744535.1 Arenimonas sp. | reverse complement strand
TACACCATCTGCGCTGACACAAAATCCCAGTTAACTAAATTCCAGAACGCTTCCACGTATTTCGGGCGCGCGTTGCGGTAATCCACGTAATAGGCGTGTTCCCACACATCGCAGGTCAGCAATGGCTTATCGGTGCCGGTGAGTGGTGTGGCGGCGTTTGAGGTGCTGACTAAAGCCAAGCTGCCATCTGCGCGCTGCACTAACCAAGCCCAGCCCGAGCCGAATGTGCCAATGGCCGTTTTGCTAAATTCGGCTTTGAAGGCATCGAAGCTGCCAAATGCGGCATCAATGGCTTCTGCCAATTTGCCGGTTGGTGCACCGCCACCTTGTGGCTTCAAGCAATTCCAGTAAAAACTGTGGTTCCACACTTGCGCGGCATTATTAAACATGCCGCCTTGTGCTTTGCGAACAATACTTTCCAAGTCGGCCGTTTCAAATTCTGTGCCAACAATTAAGTTGTTCAGATTGGTCACGTAGGTTTGGTGATGTTTGCTGTAATGGAAATCAATGGTTTCCGCTGAAATATGCGGCTCAAGCGCTGTGCGGTCGTAAGGCAGAGCAGGTAGTTCGATAGCCATGGTGTTCTCCAAAAGTAAGCCGAAGCGGGGTGAAAAGACTTATAATTCTACCTTGGAAATGGTTGTAATGTGTCGCCCTTACTATTTGGAGCATCAAATGAGCAATAATCCCGTTAATGATCGAATTAAAGTAGAAATTAACCACGCGCCGATTGTGCTATTTATGAAAGGCACACCGCAGTTCCCTATGTGTGGGTTTTCTTCGCGTACCGTGCAAGCGTTGAAAGCAGTGGGCGCGCAGATGCATACGGTCAATATTTTAGAAGAACCAGAAATTCGCGCGAATTTGCCACGTTATTCGGATTGGCCAACGTTTCCGCAATTGTTTATTAATGGTGAATTGATTGGCGGTTGCGATATCACCATGGAGCTATATGAAAGCGGCGATTTAGCCACCTTAGTAGCCGAAGCGCAAAAAGCGGCCTAATGCACGTGCCTGCACTATTGCCGAATTGCCTTGAAGGCCGGGTCATTTTGATTACCGGCGCATACGGCGGTTTGGGTGAAGCGGCAGCCAAAGCAGTAACCGAAGCGGGCGCTACGGTAGTGTTGCTCGGCAAAAAAGTGCCAAAGCTTAATCGTGTTTACGATGCGCTTAAAAAAATTGGCGCAGAGCCAGCCTTGTATCCGTTGGATATGCGTGGCGCCGACCCCGCCGACTACGAGGTGATGGCCGATAAAATTGCCGCTGAATTAGGCGGCCTGAACGGTATTTTGCATTGTGCTGCCGATTTTTCTGGCCTGCGGCCTTTGGAAAATACCGATGCGGAAGCGTTTTTGACCCAAATCCACGTCAACCTAAATGCGCCCTGGCTATTAACGCAGGCGTGTTTGCCGGTGCTTCGCAAAGCCGAAGATGCCGCCGTTGTTTTTGTCTGTGAAGATCTTTCGCGCGTCAGTAAAGCTTATTGGGGCGCGTATGGCATTGCCAAAGCCGGCTTAAATGGCTTGCTAAGCATGTTGCATGACGAAACCGATGATTCATCGGTGCGCATCTGTGGCTTGCAGCCTGGCCCTATGCGCACAACGCTGCGCGCCCGCGCCTATGTGGATGAAGCGGCAACCGAGTGCCCAGAGGCAGCCGCATATGCCAAAGCCTGTGTATATTTGCTAAGCGCACAAGGCCTTGCGCAGCGGGGCAAAATCTTCAAGCCAGCATTGGGCGAGCTGTAAACGTGGAAACCATTTCAGCTGCATTATTGCTGTTTTTGATTATGGATCCGCTGGGCAATATTCCGGTTTTCCTGAGTTTGCTGAAGCCTTTACCCAAGCAACGCCAGCGTGTTGTGTTGTTGCGCGAGCTACTTATCGCATTTTTTGTGTTGCTCGGGTTTTTGTGGGGCGGCAAGTATGTATTAGATGCCATGCATTTGCGGCAGGAGTCGGTGTCCATTGCGGGTGGCATTGTGTTGTTCATCATTGGCTTGAAAATGATTTTCCCAAGCCCTGAGGGCATGTTTGGAGAAACCGAAGCTGGCGAGCCATTTATCGTGCCTATGGCCATCCCGCTAGTAGCTGGCCCCTCTGGCATGGCCTCGGTGATGCTATTTGGTAGCCAAGATCCAAGCCGTATGGGCGATTGGACCTTAGCCCTAGGCATTGCTTGGCTAGGCACAGCACTTATTCTGTTTTCAGCCACTTACCTGTATAAATTGCTTGGCACACGGGTATTGATAGCCCTAGAAAGGCTGATGGGCATGCTCTTGGTAGCCATCTCGGTACAGATGCTAATGGATGGCGTTAGCTCATTTCTAAAAGCGGCTTAAATTAAGACAAGCTTGTCATAAAACATACATAAAATTAACATATAGTGTTAAAATTCCATCGTTATTCAGTCAGCCTTCACTTACTTTGGCTTTCTTCACGAAAGCATCGCCAATAACTCATTTAAACAGGTAGAGCATATGAATTCTTTACACCGCGTGCGTATTTCCCAACTTTCACTCGCCCTTGCCGTGGCACTTTCCGCAACACCCGTTTTCGCGCAAAACACCTCTTCAGCCATCGGCGGCCAAATTACAGGCTCTGAAGGCAAGCCAGTTGCCGGCGCAACGGTTAGCATCAAACATGTTGAATCCGGTTCGGTCAGCACATCGGTTACCGATGCCAGCGGCCGTTATTCATCCCGCGGCTTACGCGTTGGCGGCCCATACACCATCACCATTAGCAAAGATGGCGTAACCGAAACCAAAAATAATGTGTACTTGCAATTAGCAGAAACCAAATCGGTTGATGCGTCATTGGGCGGTGCGAAAGTGCTCGATACGGTTACCGTGACCGGCGTTGCTGGTACTTCGGAAGTATTCAGTGCCGACAAAATGGGCGCTGGCACTAACATCAACAGCGAACAGCTGAAGTCCTTTGCTTCGGTGCAGCGCAACTTGCAAGATTACGCACGCCTTGATCCGCGCTTATCGCAAACCGATAAAGAACGTGGCGAAATTTCAGTGGGCGGCCAAAACTCACGCTTCAATTCAATTACGATTGACGCGGTTGCCACTAACGACACCTTTGGCTTGGAATCGAACAACTTGCCCACCTTGAAGCAGCCGATTTCGATTGATGCCATTGAATCCGTGCAAATCAATGTGGCTAACTATGATGTAACCCAGAAAGGCTACACAGGTGCCAATATTAATGCGGTAACCAAATCCGGCACCAACGATTTTCATGGTTCGGTGTATTACGTGTATCGCGATGATAGCGGTGCCGGTGATCGCTACAATCGTGCGACCGATAGCTATACCGCGCCGCCTAAATTTAAAGAAGAAACCAAAGGCTTCACCTTTGGTGGCCCGCTAATCAAAGACAACTTGTTTTTCTTCACATCGTATGAAGAATTAGAAAGCACGCGTGGCGGCCCTGCTGCTGGCCCGGTTGGCAGCGATCGTTTTGTGGTGCCAATTCTTCCTTCTGAAATTGCCTCTGCGCAAAGCATTGCAGCTAGCAAATGGGGCTTTGATACCGGCACTGCCGATGCAGACGGTGCAGCGCTTACGGTGAAAGATGCCTTAATTAAAATTGATGCCAATATTGGTGAAAGGCATCGTGCCAGTTTGCGTTGGAGCAAAACTGAACAAAGCGAGCCATTGTATCCAACCAACTTCATTACCCCTAGCTATGCCATGTCGTTGAGCTCGCATTGGTATGCACAGGATAAAACCATTGAAACATGGGTTGGCCAAGTATTTTCGGATTGGACAGAAAATTTCTCCACCGAATTTAAAGCATCCTACCGCGATTACGCCAGTGCCCCAACCAATAACTCGGATTTACCGCAAGTTCGTTTGAACTTTAGCGGTGCATTTCTTCCTGCGGGTTCTGTTGTGACCAGTACTGGCGCAGTGACTGCAGCGGGTTTGCTATTTGGCACCGAACGTAGCCGTCAATTCAATGATTTATCAACTGAAACCTGGAACTATTATGCGGCGGGTAACTGGTTCTTAGGCGATCATCAGCTGAAGTTCGGTGTTGATTACGACGACAACAAAATATACAACGCCTTCTTGCAAGATACCAAAGGCAACTACACCTTTGATTGCATTAACCGTTCATCAACCTTTTTGTATTCAGACCCAACACTGCCTGGCGTTGCAACCAATTGGTGCAGCACCTTGACGCGTGCACAATACACCGCTGCAGTGCTTGAAAACTTCAATCGCGGTCGTCCGTTAAGCTATTCGCATCAAGTAGGTATTAATGGCTTTAATTTGGACGATGGTGTGGCAAGTTGGGATTACCAAAACTTAGGCGTATTCCTGCAAGACTCTTGGGCGGTTAATGGCAATTTAACGGTCAATTATGGCGTGCGTGTAGATAAGAAATACATGGGTGTATCGCCTACCTATAACGCAGCAGCAAACGTAGCGCCAATCGACGGTTTTGTGTCGGGTAGTACAACACCGCAAAACGGCACAACCACACGAGCCAAAGGTGGTTTTGGGTACGATAATTCGCATACACTGGATGGCGACAGCTTGTTCCAACCGCGGGTTGGCTTCAACTACACCTTCGATAGCGAAAAACCAATGCAGTTGCGTGGCGGTTTCGGTTTGTTTGAAGGTGCTGCTGCCAATGTTTGGTTGTCAAACCCTTACTCAAACACCGGCATGACCACCGCGATTATCAGTTGCTCAGGCACCAGCTCAACGGCTTGCCCGCGCGCTGATAATTTTTTCAGTGCTGATCCAAACAATCAGCCAACCATTGCCGGCACACCGCCAGCGCCAAACGTCGATTTTCTTTCTATCGATTTAGCGCAGCCTTCGGTTTGGAAAGCCAATTTAGCCTTCGAAAAAGAACTGGCTGGTGGTGTTGTAATGTCGCTCGAATACGTGCGTACTATTGTTGAGGACGGCATTTACTACAAACACTTGAACTTAGGTGATCCAACCCGTCAAGGTATCGATGGCCGTGATTTATTCTATTACCCAACCGCCTACAATTCGGCATGCTACACCTACAACGCAAGTGGCGATCTCACCGTTAATACCAGCAACACGACGGGCGGTCTTCAGTGTGGTGTTGCGTCCGTTCCCGTCGGCCAACCGTCAAATTCGCGTACCCGTGCCTTAAGTAATCCGCTATACAACAACGTCTTGTTAGCCGAACGTACAGGTAAAGGCGGCGGCGGCGCATTCACGGTAAGCTTCACCGGCAAAGCCTTTGAACAACTCGATTGGAGCTTGGGCTTCACCACCACCAACGCCACTGAAGTGAGCCCGTTAACATCTTCGGTATCTAACTCAAACTGGAACTCGGTTTCGGTGTTTAACGCCAATGAAGAAGTGGCAGCAAACTCGGCTTACTTAGTGAAAGATCGTTTCACCGGTTCCTTGAATTGGAAGCATAATTTCTTTGGTGACTACGCAACACGCTTTGGCATTTTCTATGAAGGCCGCAAAGGTAAGCCTTATAGCTGGATTTACAACAACGACTTGAACGGCGATGGCCAAAACAACGATTTGCTCTATATCCCAACGGCAGTTGGCTCAGGTGAAGTGGTATTTAAAGGCACCGCTGGCGTAACTGCGGCGCAGGCTGAAGCGATGTTCTGGTCGATTGTGGAAGAAAAAGGCTTGAATGGCTACGCAGGATCGTTCGTGCCACGTAACTCTTCATTCGCACCGTGGACCAACACCTTCGACGTTCGCATTAGCCAAGAGTTGCCAGGCTTCTTCAAGGGCAATAAAGCCATTCTTACCTTCGATATCCTGAACTTCGGCAATTTGCTGAATAAAAACTGGGGACACATTGACGAAATCGCATTTAACTCAGCGGGCGGTTTGTCGCGCAGTTTCGTGGATTACATGGGTTTAGATGCAACGGGTCATTATGTCTATGGCATCACCAACAAAGTTGAAGACTTCAC
>JAYTVJ010000073.1:0-22917 GCA_043744535.1 Arenimonas sp. | reverse complement strand
TTTCAATTACATCGGGGTAAATGGTGCCTTGTGCAAGCCATTTAACGTTGGTCAGTTTATTAGACTCTTCCTCGAAAATTTCAACGAATAAACGGCCGATGATTTTACGTTTAGCTTCCGGATCGGAAACGCCTTTCAAGGCCGAAAAATAGCGCTCAGCTGCATTCACACGAATCACTTTAACGCCCATGTGTTCGGCAAACATCGCCATCACTTGATCGCCTTCATGCAAACGCAATAAGCCGGTATCCACAAACACACAGGTTAAACGCGCACCAATGGCTTTATGCAACAGAGCTGCAACCACCGACGAATCGACGCCACCGGAAAGTCCGAGCAAGACATCGTCATTGCCCACTTGTGATTGCACACGGGCAATTTGATCGTCAATGATATTGGCTGCTGTCCAAAGCGTATTGCATCGGCAAATATTTTTTACGAAACGCGCAAGGATGGCTTCGCCAGATTGTGTGTGAGTCACTTCCGGATGAAATTGCACACCATAATAGCGGCGCGCTTCATCGGCCATCGCCACAATCGGCACGCTGTCGGTATTGGCGGTAACAGTAAAGCCTTCTGGCACTACGGTTACGCGATCACCGTGACTCATCCACACATTTAACATGGCTCCTGGCGGCATTCCCGGGCGCCCACTGCGGGGCGCCCCTACATATCCGTCATTCAATCCATCCAGCAACGCGCATGGTTCAGTCAAATTGACTGACGCCGCGCCAAATTCACGATGATGCCCCGATTCAACCCGACCGCCGAATTGCACTGCCATGGTTTGCATGCCATAGCAAATGCCCAATACCGGCACGTTTAAATCAAATACCTGTTTAGGCGCACGCGGCGAATCTTGTTCGGTGGTTGATTCAGGGCCGCCGGAGAGAATAATACCTTTAGGGCCAAATGCAACAATGTCGACGGGGTTGTGATCCCAAGCCCATATTTCACAATACACACCTAACTCGCGAATACGGCGAGCGATTAACTGCGTATATTGCGCACCGAAATCGAGAATTAAAATCTTATCGCTGTGAATATCTTGCATCATCAACCTGCACGGTAGTTTGGTGGTTCTTTGGTAATTTGCACATCATGCACGTGCGCTTCGCGCGCACCGGCATTGGTAACCCGCACAAATTTTGGTTTGGTGCGCATATCTTCAATGGTCGCGCAGCCTACATAGCCCATTGAAGCGCGAACGCCGCCGGCTAGTTGATGCACGATCGAACCCAAATGGCCTCGATATGGTACGCGCCCTTCAATACCTTCAGGCACCAATTTATCGGCATCGGAGGCATCTTGAAAATAACGATCTTTGCTGCCCATTTCCATCGCGCCAAGCGAGCCCATGCCACGGTAGCTTTTATAGCTGCGGCCTTGGAACAATTCCACATCGCCCGGTGCTTCTTCGGTGCCGGCAAACAAGCCGCCAATCATAATGCTAGATGCACCAGCGGCTAAGGCTTTGGCAATGTCGCCGGAATAACGTATACCACCATCGGCGATTAAAGGAATTTTGCCTTTCAATACTTCAGCCACCATAGATATTGCGGTGATTTGCGGCACGCCGACGCCAGCAACAATGCGCGTGGTGCAAATGGAGCCAGGGCCAACGCCCACTTTCACTGCATCCGCGCCGTAATCCATCAATGCCAGGGCTGCATCAGCGGTAACAATGTTGCCGCCAATCACATCCACATTTGGGAAGTTTTTCTTCACCCAACGCACGCGCTCCAACACGCCTTGCGAATGGCCATGTGCGGTATCTACCACAATCACATCAACGCCGGCTTGAATTAAGGCTTCAACACGTGCTTCGGTATCGCCGCCCACACCCACAGCAGCGCCAACCAATAATTGTTCTTTATCGTCTTTGGCAGCATTCGGGTTATCGCGGGCTTTTTGAATATCTTTAACGGTAATCAATCCGCGTAATTGAAAGGCATCATTCACCACCAGCACTTTTTCAATACGAAATTTATGCATCAAGGCCAGCACGTCTTCATCGCTTGCACCTTCTTGCACAGTAACCAATTTGTCTTTCTTGGTCATAATGTTGCGAACGGGATCATCCAGCTTGGTTTCAAAACGCATATCACGGCTGGTGACTAAGCCGACCAGTTGGCCGTTATCAACCACTGGCACACCAGAAATATTGCGCGCGCGGGTTAGCTTAATCACTTCGCCAATGGTGGTATCAGGATTAACCGTAAACGGCTCGCGTATAACGCCCGCTTCAAAATTTTTGACTTTCGCCACATGCGCGGCTTGCTCGCTTAACGACATATTTTTATGCAAGATGCCAATGCCACCCAACTGCGCCATAGCAATAGCCAAGCGTGCTTCGGTTACGGTATCCATAGCAGCTGATACGATAGGCAGATTAATGCGGATGTTGCGGGTTAGCTGCGTTGCTAATCGAACTTGATTAGGCAAGATTAGTGAATGCGCAGGAACAAGAGAAACGTCGTCGAACGTGAGGGCTTCAGCGAGAATGCGTAGCATAGAGAGCTCCGAGCTTGTGAAGCAATCCATTATACCGAATTGCGCGCCGCTTTGCTCGTGTTACGCATCTAAGGCTTCACATGCCTCAAGAGTATTTTGCATCAAGGTGGCCACAGTCATAGGCCCAACGCCACCCGGAACCGGCGTTATCCAGCTGGCGCGCTGTGCGGCGGCTTCATAGGCCACATCGCCGCATAAGCGGCCATCGTCCATGCGGTTAATGCCCACATCGATAACAACAGCGCCTTCTTTAACCCATTCACCGGGAATCATAGCCGGCCGGCCAACTGCCACCACCAATATATCGGCTTGCCGAATTTGTGCTTCCAATACATCGTGCGGGGTGAATTTGTGGCACGAGGTAACTGTACAGCCGGCAATTAATAACTCCAAGCCCATCGGCCGCCCAACATGATTGCTAACACCCACAATCACCGCATTTTTGCCGCGCACGGGTTGGTCGGTATACGCCAACAGAGTGGTGATGCCTCTGGGGGTGCATGGCCGCAGGCCAAACTGGCGAAGCGCCAAGCGCCCAACATTCATTGGGTGAAAGCCATCCACATCTTTTTTGGGATCAATACGATCAATCAGCCAGGTGCCATCGCGGCCATCTGGCAAGGGCAATTGCATCAAAATGCCATGGATTTTAGGGTCAGCATTTAAGGTGTCAATCAATGCAACCAAGGCTTCATCGGAGGTATCAGCGGGCAGATCATAATCGTAGGCTTGAATACCTACACGTTCGCAGGCACGACGTTTATTGCGGACATACACGCTTGAGGCAGGGTCGTTGCCAACCAACACCACCGCCAAACCTGGGCAAGACTTACCAGCCAGCACACGATTTTGCACACGTATGGCCAGATCGCTTAATAAGGTATCGGCAATCCGCTTGCCGTCCAGAACTTTCGCCGCCATGCATACGCCTTGATAATCTAGTGATACCCTATTATCGCGTAACTTCACAGGTAATACCATGACTAGCCACAGCCAACAAACCGAATTAGAAGCAGCAAGCTTTCGCCGATTAGTGCAGCATTTGATGATTGAGCGCCCAGATGTGCAAAATATTGACTTAATGATTTTGGCCGGATTCTGCCGAAATTGCCTGTCGCAATGGTATCAAGAAGCCGCCACAGCACAAGGTATAACACTAACAAAAGAACAGGCGCGCGAAAAAATTTACGGCATGCCTTTTGCGGATTGGAAAAATAAATACCAACACGAAGCCAGCGCCGAACAACTCGCCGCCTTCAACCAACAACACCCAAAACATTCTTAAGGATTGATGACTCATGGCAACTAAAAAATCTTCTTGGGCGGCTTTTCCAGTCAGCAACAAAGACTTTAACTACGCCGGCACGAAACTCGCCAAAGCCTGGAAAGTATTGCATATTGGCGATGGCGAACCTTTTCCCGACGACAAACGCGCTGAAGCCTTACTGAAAGCGGCCGGCAAGCATGCACCGAAGCTCAGCGCGAGCGAATTAGCCGAGCAACTGCAGGCAGCCTGGACTGCATTTCATGCCGGCGAGTTCCAGCAGGCCTTTGAGCTTGGAACTCGTTTGGGTGCAGTGGGCACCAGTGTGGCAACAAAAGCACTTGGCATTCACACCACCTATTTGGTTAAGAAACCCGACGAACAATTAGCGCGCTATGAGCAATTGGCCGAATTAGCCGAACAAGCCATTGCCGCCTTGCCAAAAGAGGCTAATAGCTATTACCGAATGGCATTTGGTTACGGCCGTTATAGCCAGGGCATTTCGATTGCTAAGGCCTTAAAAATGGGTTTAGCGGGCAAAGTAAAAACTGCACTAGACACGTGCCTTAAACTCAATCCCAAACATGCCGAAGCGCATTTAGCCAGCGCATTATGGCATGCCGAAATTATCAATAAAGTGGGCAGCACCTTGGCCGGATTTACCTATGGCGCAAAACGTAAACTGGCCGAAGAACACATGAAAACAGCATTAAAGCTAGCGCCGGATATGCCGATTGTGCATGCTGAGCACGCACAGATGCTATTGCTTTTGGATGAAGATAACGAACAAGAAGCGGCTGATGCGTTTGAACGCGCCACCAAGCTTACGCCTGCAGATGCCATGGATTTCTTAGATGCGCGTTTTGCACAAGAGCAGATTAGTTAAATGCTTGGGCTGTTTTGGCAACATATTATTTACACTTAAATTAAGTGTATCTAATAAAATATGTGTATGAACACCAAACAGCTTGGGGCACTATTCGCTCTGTTTTTATCGCTAAACATGCCAGTGCTTGCAGAAACACAAAGCAGCGCCAACGTGGATTTCCATACCGCGTTACTGGCGTATAAAAATCAAGATTATTTAAACGCTTATAAACTGCTGTCGCCATTAGCTAAAAAAAATTATGCGCCCGCGCAAGCGCAGCTAGCCTACATGTACGAATACGGCATCGGTGTTCGCAAAGACCAGGGCGAAGCCAACAAACTGTATAAAAAACTGCTTAGCCAATACACCGATAACGCAATGCGTGGCAATGCGGAAGCACAGTACCAAGTTGGGCAGCTGTATTACGCAGGCAAGGCTGTGCCAGAAAACGTGCCCGAAGCCATGCGTTGGTATATCAAGGCTGGCGAACAAGGGCATTTAGAATCGCAGTATAAACTGGCGCTGCTATTTGATAGCGGAGAAAAAGCGCCGCGCGACGCAAAAATGGCCATTAACTGGTACACCAAAGCTGCTGAACAAGGCCATGCAAAATCACAAATGTTTTTAGCCATTAAATATTACCGTGGTCGAGATGTGCAGCAAGATTATGTTAGTGCTGCAAAATGGTTTCAAAAATCCGCTGAAAACGGCATGGCCTATTCGCAAAGCGTTTTAGGCTTTATGTATGCCTCAGGCCAGGGCGTTAAAGAAGATAAACAGCAAGCCTTGAATTGGTATCGTAAAGGCGCCGAACAAGGCGATAAAGATAGCCAATACGATCTTGGCATGAAACTGAAAAAAGGCGATGGTGTGCCGCGAAGCATCAGTGAGTCTGCACAATGGTTCACCAAATCTGCTGAGCAAGGGCAGATGGCCGCCCAGTTTGAGTTGGCGCAGCTTTACGATAAAGGCGATGGTGTAAAAAGAGATGCGGTGCTGGCGTATGCTTGGTATAACGTAGCCATTATTAATGGCCATTACCCCGCCAGCAAGCTGCGCGATATTCTTGCTAAAACCATGAGTGCTGACGAATTGGCGGAAGCCGAACAATTAAGCTCGATGTGGAAATTTGGCCAAACCATGGAGCGGGAATAACTATGCCGAATAAGCCCACGAGGAGCGCGCCTATGAAAGCAAAAAAATACACCATTGTGTCTAGTGATGGCAGCGTGCATCAAACCGATGACGCAAAAGTAGTGGAGTACGCCGCACGTTTCGAGAAACTATCGCCGGAACAGAAAAAACAGGTGATGGAAAAATTGCGTGAGCTGAAACGCTTGGATAAGGCGATAGCTAAGACTGATAAATAAAAACGCCGCGGATGCTCCGAAGCGTTTTGATTTGGTGGGCGGTACAGGGTTCGAACCTGTGACCCTTGCCGTGTGAAGGCAATGCTCTACCGCTGAGCTAACCGCCCGAGAACGCCTATTTTAAAGGATTCAGCCACTTCAAGCAAGTGAACTACACTAATTTACTGCTACGCGCATTCAATAAAGCGGCTGGCGCAGCAAAAGAATGGGGGCTTGCCTCTTGCCAATACTCGCGCAGATTGGGGTAGTCTAGCTCTCCGAGCAATAAACTGCCCGGCTTGATTTGTGGGTATAGCTTGGAAAGCGGCAATACCGACGTTGCATTCATGCGCCGAATGATGTGCTCGGGGCCTAATTGCTCTGGATGCTGTAAACCGCTGGCGGCTAATAAATCGGCTAAGGCTTTGACCGTGTTTTTTTGAAAATGATACACGCGCTCAGATTTATCACGTGGGTCTAATCCTTTTTGACGGCTAGGATCTTGTGTGGCAACACCGGTTGGGCAGCGGTCGGTATGGCATGTTTGCGATTGAATGCAACCCACAGCAAACATAAATCCGCGTGCGGCATTGCACCAATCCGCGCCAATGGCCAACGTGCGAGCCATGTCAAAACCGGTGATGATTTTTCCGGCTGCACCAATTTTAATCTCTGCGCGTAAGTTCAAACCAATCAGTGTTTGATGCACCAACATCAAAGCCTCACGCAATGGCATGCCCACATGGTCGGAGAATTCTAGCGGCGCGGCACCGGTGCCGCCTTCACCACCATCAATCACAATAAAATCGGGCAGAATCTGGCTTTGTTGCATGGCTTTTGCAATGGCAAACCATTCCCACACATGGCCGATGCAAAGCTTAAATCCAACCGGTTTGCCGCCTGATAAATCGCGCAGTTTTTGAATAAATTGCAACAGCTCAAGTGGCGTAGAAAACGCCGAATGCTTGGATGGCGACAAACAATCTTGCCCCATTGGCACACCACGTGCTTCGGCAATTTCAGCGCTGACTTTTGCGTCCGGCAAAATACCGCCCTGCCCCGGCTTGGCACCTTGCGACAACTTTACCTCAATCATTTTTACCGATTCACGTGTGGCATTGGCGCGGAAATTTTCTTCACTAAAACTGCCATCTGAGTTGCGGCAACCAAAATAGCCCGAACCAATATTCCAAACCAAATCACCTGCATGCTCAAGGTGGTAACGCGACACCGAACCTTCGCCCGTATCATGATAAAAACCGCCTTTTTTTGCGCCCAAATTCAAGGCCCGAATGGCATTAGCTGATAACGCGCCAAAGCTCATTGCCGAGATATTGAATACAGCTGCCGCATACGGCTGCGTGCATTGCTTGCCGCCCACGTGAATGCGAAATGGCTCAGTCGCAACCGGTGCGGGCTGTATTGAATGATTGATCCATTCGTAGTTGTCGGCATACACATTGCCTTGCGTGCCGAACGGGCGTTTGTCGAGTTCTTGTTTTGCACGCTGATACACAATCGAGCGTTGTTGGCGCGAAAAAGGCAACTCTTCGGTATCCGATTCAAATAAGTATTGGCGCAACTCCGGCCGAATCGATTCAATCAAAAAACGGGCGTGCGAGAGTATGGGATAGTTACGTTTAATGGCCGATTTACGTTGTAACAAATCATGCACACCAACAGCGCTTAAAAATGCAAATAATGTGAGAGGCCATATAGCCCAATCATGCCCTAGAATGATGCTGGCTACGCATGAGAGACCACTGACAACCGAAAGCCAAAAAAACCAAGAACGTGACAGTGGTGGCATAATCAGTATCCAATAACAATGTAACCACGATTATATCGGATACGTACCACCCGTAGGGGCGTGTCGCGTTACGCCCGCGTCTTCATATATGATCAAACACCCAATCGGTCGCGGATGTCATACCACAACGCGCCAATCGCGCTAAATGGCACACGGAATAAGCGCCCGCCTGGGAAAGGATAATGCGGTAATTTTGCAAATACATCGAAGCGTTCGGTTTGACCGCGAATCGCTTCAGACAGCACGCGGCCAATCATATGTGTGTATGTTACGCCGTGCCCAGAGCAGCCTTGTGCATAGTAGATATTGTTTTCTAAGCGCCCCACTTGTGGCAAGCGCGATAAGGTTAATAGAAAATTGCCAGTCCAGGTGTAGTCAAACTTCACACCTTTGAGTTGTGGAAATGTGCGCTCTAAATTTGGCCGAATATGCGCTTCAATATCGGCTGGATCTTTCGCGCCATACACCACACCACCGCCAAAAATGAGGCGTTTATCCGCCGACAAACGGTAGTAATCCAGCAAGTAATTGGTATCTTCCACACAATAATCGGTGGGAAGCACGTCTTGCCAGTTTGGCAAAGGAGCGGTTGCAATCACTTGTGTGCCGCATGGCATGGCTTTAGCCGACAGCTTAGGCTCCAACTCACCGATATAGGCATTGCAAGCGACAATCACAAATTTGGCATGCACTTCGCCCTGCGCCGTTTTCACCACGGCGGTATCGCCGCGCTGTATTTTAGTGACCGGTGATTGCTCGAAAATCACGCCGCCCAACGATTCAAATGCCGTGGCTTCGCCCAAGGCAAGGTTTAATGGGTGAATATGCCCGCCGGTAGGATCAATCAGTAATGCTTTGTATTGATCAGTCTTGACATAATGTTGAATCTCGTCACCTTCTACAATTCGCATTTTGAGCGAGTCGTATTTTTCCCAGAGCTCTTTATGCTCATGCAAACCAGCCACTTTTTTCTCAGTTTTTGCGGCATAAATACCGCCGTCTTTTAAATCGCATTGAATGGCATATTTCGCCACACGTTCGCGAATAATGCGTGCGCCTTCAAAAGCCATATTGCCCATTGCGGCGGCAACTTGCGGGCCATAGGATTTTTCAATCACGTCAATATCGCGCGAGTAGCTATGCACAATTTGGCCGCCATTTCGGCCTGACGCACCCCAACCCACTTTTGCAGCTTCAATTACCACGACCTTAAAGCCCGCTTCAGCCAAATGCAGTGCTGAGGAGAGCCCTGTATAGCCAGCGCCCACAATACATACATCGGCATCGTGCCGGCCTTGCAACACCGCACGCTCAGGCTGAGGATTGGCTGTTGCGGCATAAAAAGACGGGGCGTGTTGGCTAATGGTCATAAATGCGTTCAATATATTTGAATGGTGTTGAAAATAGTACATCATAACGATGCAAATGCCTACAATCAGCCGAAAATGCTGCGCCTCTTCACAGCATTTCAGTAAACTAACCGCACTTACTGAAGGATTTTTTATGACTCGCCCCATGAGCCAAAACCGGTTTTTATTCGCGATTGTATGCTGTGCAGCTTGCTTGCTTCCTATCGCCACACAGGCTTCAGAGCAAAAGCCTGTTACGCAACAAGAAATTGCCACTGGCACAAAACAATACAATCCTAGCCAACAGGCACAAGGCGGGCAATACGTCGTGGATAAAGCCCTCAGTGCCTACGTGAATGCGGTGGGGCAACGCCTGGCAAAAGCTTCTGAATCGCCCAATCTGCCGTATGAATTTGTGATTATTAACGACAGCACCATGAATGCCTGGGCCTTACCGGGCGGCAAAATTGCCATTAACCGCGGCTTATTGGTGGAACTGCGCGATGAAGCTCAACTGGCCGCTGTTTTAGGCCATGAAATTAGCCATGTAACGCGCCGTCATAGCGCCCGTATGCAGAAAAAAAGCAGTGGCACCAGCCTGCTTGGCGCATTAGCTGGCCTTGCTATTGGCGCAAAAGTGCCACAGTTCCAAGATCTTGCCATGCAAGGCAGTGGCTTAGTGACACAAGGCTTTCAAGCCAATTACAGCCGTGAATACGAAACGCAGGCCGACAACGTTGGCTTGGCGTTAATGGCCAAAGCGGGCTACGACCCACTCGCCGCCGTTGAAATTCAGGAATTATTTCTCAGTAAATCGCAAAGTGGCTCAAGCGCTGGTGTTTCAGCATTTTTTGCCTCACATCCGCCATCAAAAGAGCGTATTGCCTCGAACAAAGCCCATTTGGTTGGCATGCCAACGGGTGGTTTGCGCTTAAAAGCCGAGTATGAAAAAGCCACTGCCGGCTTACTTCGCGACAAGCCCGCCTATGACCTTTACCAAAAAGCCATTAGCGAAGCGGGTAAAAATAAAAATTATAAGCAAGCGCAAAGCTATGTTGAACAAGCCATAGCGCTGCAGCCTAAAGAAAATCTATTTTGGGAATTTAAGGGTATTGTGTTGCAACGGCAAAAACTGGCGCGTGAAAGTATTGCGCCACTCGATAAAGCCATTGCCGCCAATGCCGGTTTTTTTAGGCCGTATATTTATCGCGGCATGGCCTATAAAGAGCTAGCCAATTGGCCGCAAGCGGAAAGCAATTTGAAGGCCAGCATGAATTTATTACCTACCCAATTTGCAGCGTATCAGCTTGGTGAAGTTAATCTAAAACTGAATAACCGCGCGCAAGCGATAAGCTATTTTCAGCTTGTAGCGCAAGCTGGCGGCGAACTCGGCCAAGCTGCACAGCAGCAATTACTAAAACTGCAGCAAGGCCTGTAATGAGCGCAGTGTTTATAACGCGTTAATGGGTAATTTTAAATAGTGAATGCCGTTGCTTTCAACCGGCGGCATATGCCCCGCGCGCATATTCACCTGCACCGCCGGCAGAAGTAATACCGGCATTGAAAGTGTTGCATCGCGGGCCTGACGCTTATCAACAAACGCTTGCTGGCTAATGCCAGCATGCACATGCACATTGCCTTCGCGCTCGGCTTTCACCGTGCTTAAATACTGTTCGGCACGGCCAGCAGGCGGGTAATCGTGGCACATATACAGCTTGGTGTTATCGGGCAAAGACAGCACTTTCTGGATGGAAACATACAGCGTTTCGGCGCTACCGCCGGGAAAATCGCAACGCGCCGTACCGTAATCCGGCATAAATAGCGTATCGCCAACAAATGCATGAATGCACTCGCAGTCTTCAATAAGGTACGTCATACATGCTGGTGTATGCCCAGGCGTGTGCATAGCTCGAAGTGTGAATTGCCCAATGGCCAGCGTATCGCCCTCCTGCAGCAAGCAATCAAACTGGCTGCCATCGCGCTGAAATTCACTGCCTAAATTAAACAAGCTGCCAAAAACCTGTTGAACCTGAACAATATCTGACCCAATAGCCAACTTTCCGCCTAATTGCTTTTGAAGATAGATCGCTGCTGATAGATGATCGGCATGCACGTGGGTTTCTAAATACCAGAGAATATTGAGCTGTAAATCTTTCGCCCGTTTCAATAGTTGATCAGCGGATTCAGTTTTTGTGCGCCCAGATTTCGGATCAAAATCCAAGACGCTATCAACAATAGCAGCCACAAGGTTTTCATTATCGTAAACAATATAACTAAACGTTGAAGTATTTGCGTCAAAAAAAGCCTCAATGTGCAGCTTGCTTTTCATAACGGGCTATCCATTTGCAATGAGTAAGAAAATAATCATAGCACCAGTTTGCAGACAACAAAAAACCTCCGTTAAAGGAGGTTTAATGGTGCCCTGAGCCGGACTCGAACCGGCACGGTATCACTACCGGGGGATTTTAAGTCCCATGCGTCTACCAATTTCGCCACCAGGGCAGGTGTGCGTTTAAAATGGAGGCCTGGGCCGGAATTGAACCGGCGTACGCGGCTTTGCAGGCCGCTGCATAACCACTCTACCACCAGGCCGGTGATGTCCATTTTAACCATAAAACACTGCAGTGTTCTATGGCTTTCAAATAAAAAACCTCGGCGAACCGAGGCTTTGAATCTGGAGCGGGAAAAGAGACTCGAACTCTCGACCCCGACCTTGGCAAGGTCGTGCTCTACCAACTGAGCTATTCCCGCGGGAGATGACTATTATCATTTTTTTGCTGATTTCTGTCAAGCCTGAAATAACATTTTATTTTTGCATACTAGGCCAAGCCGCTCGTAAATAATCCATTCCTGACCATAAGGTTAGTGCCGCAGCAATTGTTAATAGGCTCTGTCCAATCAAAAAAATAGGCAAACCGAACAAATTTTCATAGAACAACAAACAGCCCAAAGCGGTCATTTGGAAGATGGTTTTTATCTTACCTAAGCCCGCCACTTTAACTAAACCGTGTGCGCCCATCTGAGCCATCCACTCGCGTAGCGCTGAAATGGTGATTTCACGGCCAACAATAATGGCGGCCAAGATCGCCATGTATACGGTATGGTGGCGCTGCACCACAATAAACAAGGTGATAGCTACGGTTAATTTATCGGCGACTGGATCAAGAAAGGCGCCAAACGTAGAGCCCATGTTGTATTTGCGGGCTATCCAGCCATCAAGCCAATCGGAAATGGCGCCTAACACGAACACTGTGGTGGTTAAAATATTGCTGTATGGATGTTGCCAGTAAAACAACGACACCATCACCGGGATGCTAGCAATGCGGAATATGGTTAGCCATGTGGGTATGGTGATTTTCATAGCGGCACCAAATCAATGCCGTGCAAACTCGCATAAATTCGTTCAGCCAATGCTTGGTTTATCCCATCAACCCGTGCGATTTCTTCCACCCCAGCCCCTTTTAACCCAGACAATCCGCCAAAATGCTTTAACAAACTTGAACGCCGTTTTGCGCCAATGCCTTCTATGCTTTCTAGTGTACTCGTATCACGCGCTTTCTGCCTTCTGCCGCGGTGTCCGGTAATGGCGAAGCGATGTGCTTCATCGCGCACTTGTTGAATTAACTGCAAGGCCAAGGAATCCGCGCCAGGCTTAAGCTGCGTACCATTGGCAAGCACCAAGGTTTCTTCGCCGGCTTTTCGTTCGGGGCCTTTAGAAACGCCCACAATACACACCGTGGCAATGTCTAATTGCTTCAAAACATCGCGCGCTTGGCTTAACTGCCCTTCCCCGCCATCAATCAACAACAAATCCGGCATAACACCTTGCTCGAGTGCCCGTTTAAAACGTCGAGTTAAGGCTTGATGCATGGCGGCATAATCATCGCCAGGGGTAATATCAGTAATATTAAAACGCCGGTATTGGCTTGGCACCGCGCCTTCTTCGTTGAACACCACATTTGAAGCCACCGTTGCTTCGCCTTGCGTATGCGAAATATCAAAACACTCAATACGATGTGGTGCGTTCACTAAACCAAGCAATTTTTGCAGGGCCAGTAAGCGCTGTTGCTGCGCTTGTTTGCCATGCCGTTCGGTGGCCAAAGCCAACATGGCATTGTGTTTAGCCATATCCAGAAAGCGCGCCCGTTCACCACGAACGGCAGATTTAATCTCAATTTTGCGCTTACCTAATTCGGAAAGCACGGTTTGCAGCAAGACTTGATCGTCAATCGCATGGCTAAGAATTAACTCTTTCGGCGGTGTGCGCAACAGATAAAATTGGCTAATAAACGCCGACATCACTTCCTCAGGCGACTCTTCGCCGTGGCACTTCGGAAAATAAGCGCGTGTGCCAAAACTGATGCCGTTTCGAAAGCTTAAGCACATCACACAGGCGGTACTTCCCTCCATGACGACGGCCAATACATCCATGTCCACTTGGTCGCCTTCCACATATTGTTTAGCCTGAACTTTGCGAATGCTGGCAATTAAATCGCGCAATGAAGCGGCCTGCTCGTATTCAAGGCGTTGGCTAGCGGCATCCATATTTGTGGTTAAATCGTCCACCAATTCATTACTGCGGCCCTGCAGAAACATAGCAGCACGTTTAATGCTTTCATCGTACTCACGCGGACTAATCAGCCCAACGCAAGGCGCCGTGCATCGGCCAATTTGATGTTGTAAGCATGGTCGTGAACGATTTCTGAATACCGCATTTTCACAGGTGCGTAAACGAAATATTTTCTGCATCAGTTCCATCGTGTCGCGTACCGCCAAAACACTTGGATACGGGCCAAAATAGCGCCCTGATAGCGTTCGAGAGCCACGATGAAAAGCGATTCTTGGCCAGGTTTCATCGGTGATGATGATGTACGGGTAGCTTTTGTCATCGCGCAGCAATATGTTGTATTTCGGCTTTAGCGATTTAATCAATTGATTTTCAAGGATCAGCGCTTCAGCTTCTGTGCGAGTGATGGTAACTTCCATTCGCCGAATTTGCTTAACCATTAAGCTAATGCGTCGTGACGAAAGATCTTCGCGAAAATAACTGGCCACACGTTTTTTTAAACTGCTTGCTTTGCCCACATACAGCACAGCGTCATCGTCGCCATACATGCGATAAATGCCCGGCGCATTCGACAAATCTTGTACAAACCGTTTTCCATCAAAATCAGGCGTCAAAACTTCATCCATGATCGCATCAAGCCATTTGAATGCTTACGCGCGATAGATATTCGGTGGCCATAAAATACCGATGAATTTGATTGCTGGCACTGTCAGCAATCCACAGCGATTCGTCATCAAGCGCCAAGGCGCAAGGATTACCCAACGATTGCATGAGCGGATGCGAGTGCAGCGCATTGGTTGTTAGATGAATAGAACGCACCATATGATTATACGAATCGGCAACCCACAAAAAGCCGTTTTTTTCATCGATTGCAACTGCGCTTGGATGCTGTAAGCCAGCCGTTTTACGCATGCCGTCTTCTTTGCCATATTGATACAAACCAAGGCCAATGAGAGTATTAACGCGTCCTTCGGGAATAGCCACCGTGCGGATTGACGACGAGCTGCCTTCGGCCACAAACAAATGATTTTTACTACCTGAAAGCGCGAGCGGATGCGCCATTTCTGCACGCGTACCCACGCCATCAAGCAAGCCCAGCGTACCTTTTCCTGCAAGTTGCGAAAAATGCAGGCTGGCTAAGTTAAACAGGCTTATGCAATTATTTCCTGAATCAGCCACCATCAACATATCTTCATACACAACCACCGAACTGGGGTTGTTAAGCTGCACATCGTGAAACGCGTCAACCACTCTATCAGCGGTAAAGCCTGGCTTGCCATTGCCTAAAATAGAATCAATCATGCCGTCTAATAAGCGAATACGTCGAATCGAATGATTGCTCGCATCTGCTACATACAAATATTCGCGGCTGGCACTCATGCCCATTGGCCGGTTGAAGCTGGCTTCCGCAGAATTGCCATCAAGGTAAAGCGGCAAGCCATTGCCGAATACGCGCTTCACGCGGCCGTCAAGCGTGCATTCTAAGATCCGATGGTGGCCTGAATCTGCGATATACAATAAATTTTTATGCATCAACAGCGCGCACGGACTATTTAGCACGCTAAAGCTTTTCGATTTAGGTTTTGCTTGCAAAGTTTTCGGCTTTGGGCCAACACTGGCTTTTACTGCCTGCAGCAACTCGCTGATTTGCAACTCAATATCTTTTTTGTGTTCATCACCGCTATATTCAGCTACCACAAAGCCATCTACATCAATCAATACCACCGTGGGCCACGATTGAATCTCGTAATGTTGCCAGGTAATCCATTGCGTATCGTTTGCAACAGGCAGCTGTATGTCTAAACGATTAACCACTTCGTGCAGCGTTTTTGATTCCAGTTCCGCTGAGAATTTGGGCAAATGTATGCTGAGCACCGTTAATTTATCGTGGTGTTTGCGCTGCAATTGCTGCATTTCAGCAAGCACATTATGGCAATAGATTGAGGTTGCGTTCCAAAAAACCAACGCCACCACACGGCCCTGATGACTGGCAATTTTCTGCGGATCAGCATTGATCCAGTCAAGTTTTGGGCTTAGCTCAACGGCGGCTTTATTGCTCATGTTCAACTCCATATATCAAAGATTTGCCTGTAACAATGAATCAGATTGCGTATTTAACCAATACGCAATGGCGCGTTCAAGATCTTCTGGCGTGTCAACGCCAGGCGGAAATTGCGCATGTGTTTCAGCCACTGCAATACTGTAGCCATTTTCTAGCACTCTAAGTTGCTCTAAGCTTTCACAACGTTCAAGTGAACTAACTGGCAAACGGGTAATGGTCTTTAAAAAGCCTGCACGATACGCGTAAATTCCAATATGCCGTTGCGCGATATTGGCTGAACTGGGGTTCGCATCGCGTGGCCACGGAATTGCGGCCCGGCTAAAATACAAGGCCGAGCCCTGCACACTGCATACTACTTTAACGGTATTTGGATCTTCAAACTGCTGGTTATGTGTAATTGGCGTGCACAGAGTTGCCATTGGGCTGTGCGATTGTTGCAACAGTTCAGCCACTTGCCTAATTCCACTGGCTGGGGCGAACGGTTCGTCGCCTTGCAGATTGACGACTATCTGATGATCATCCCAAGCTAAACGCTCTGCACATTCGGCCAAACGGTCGGTTCCTGATTGATGCGTTGCTGAGGTCATCAACACCTGAACATGCTGAATATGGATTGCATCCATAATGCGCTGATCATCGGTTGCAATAACCACTTGCTTGGCACCTGCTAGCAAAGCACGCTCTGCCACATGTTGAATCATCGGTTTATCACCAATCAACAGCAAGGGCTTGCCAGGCAAACGGGTTGAGGAAAATCGAGCAGGAATAGCAACGATAAAATCCATCATAATTTCTTCTGTGCTTGCGCAATAAGGTGTTGAAGTGCATTTAAAAACGCATCCGATAAAATAGCATCAACCGGCACAACCCAAATGTCGGTACGATTTGATTCTGACAATTTTACGGCATCTTTCTCCGTCATCAAAATAGGGCCAGTAGCAGGTAAGTCCGCAGCACTAAACGGATGATGATCAGGAAATGGATGCGCAAACACGTGAATATCCAATGCGATCAGTGCATCAAAGAAGCGTTGTGGGTGCCCAATCCCAGCTACGGCATGCAAGCTTTGCCCTGTAAAATCGCGCAACGCTCTCTGTTCACCCGATACAAGGTGATAGCACTGCGTAATCTGTAGTTGCATGGCATACGCTTCAGGCGTATCCAGCAGCAAGCCATTGCCCACCCGTAAATCAACGCGACGCACCGCTTCGCGCAACGGCCCGGCTGGCAATAAATGGCCGTTACCATACACGCGCTTACTGTCGAATACTTCGATTTCAATATCTCGTGGCAAGGCGCGGTGCTGCAAGCCATCGTCAGAGACAATCAGGTTGCAACCTTGCTCAATCAAATACTGTGCAGCGCATAGGCGTTCTGCATCCACACGCACCGGCACGTTAGCGCGTTTTGCAATTAACAGGGGTTCATCACCGCTATCATCCATAGCACTGGAGGGCGTCACGGATTGCGCGTGTTGGCTTTTACGGCCATAACCTCGACTTACCACACCGGGTGAATAGCCTAAGCGTTTCAGCTCGTTGAGTAGAGCGATGATCAGTGGTGTTTTGCCGGTGCCGCCCACAGTAAAATTACCGACGATAATCACCGGAACCGCTAATTTTTTTGTGCTCATGGGTTTTTGCAGATTTAACAAAAATGCGTATAAGCGCTCAAACACACGCAATAGCAAATTCGGGCTTGACTTGCTATACCACTGTTTATTCAGCCAGGACTCAAGACCGCGCACTACCCACCATCCGTTTCTCGGAATTGCATTTTGTGCAGATGGCTGTATAGGCCGTCTTTTTCGAGAAGTTGTTGGTGTGTTCCGCATTCAACCAAACGCCCTTCATCCAGCACTAAAACCTGGTCAGCGTGTTCAACCGTTGATAAGCGATGCGCAATAATCAGCGTGGTTCGATCCGGAATTAAATGCGCCAAGGCATCTTGCACTAAACGCTCAGATTCGTTATCCAAGGCCGCCGTTGCTTCATCGAGAATCAATATGGGGGCATCTTTCAAGATGGCGCGCGCAATCGCCAAGCGCTGCTTTTGCCCGCCGCTCAAACGGCTACCCCGCTCGCCAATTTTTGTATGGATGCCTTCAGCAAGTTTAACCACAAATTCCTCCGCATTCGCTGCACGCAACGCCTGCCACACGTCCTGTTCGGTGGCATTGGCTTTGCCGTAGCGCACATTAGCCAACACCGAATCATCGAACAGCATCACTTGCTGGCTTACCAACGCAATTTGTTGGCGCAAGCTAATCAAGGTGTAATCGCGGATGTTGTTATTATCTAAATAGATATTTCCACTGCTTGGCTCATAAAAACGCGGCAATAGCCGAATTAACGTTGACTTACCGCTACCCGAGCGCCCAACAATTGCGGTGACTGTGCCGGGCTTTGCAGTAAATGAAAGTTCAGATAAGGCAGGCTTGCCATCCTTGCTGTAGTGCACGGTAACGTGTTCAAAACCAATAGTGCCTTTAACACGCCCCGCTACAATGCTGCCGTCATCGGTCTCATCAGGCTGATCTAGCACGGCAAACAGGCGTTCACTGGCCGCAACACCGCGCTGAATAATGCTTTGCACATTGGTAATGCGCTTCAATGAAGGCAATAACACCATCATAGACGTCATCAGCGTTACAAATGAACCGGCCGTCATACGGCCTTGCGTGGCTTCATGGCCCGCTACCACCAAAATAACCACCAACGCGACCGCCGCCAACAATTGCACAATCGATGAAGCACTGGCGCGCGTTGCTTCAACTTTCATATGCATTTTTAGATTGCCGCGGGCAATGTCGCCGTAGCGTTTTTCGGCAGCTTCTTGCATACCGTAGATTTTCACTTCTTGCTGCGCGGCCAGCGTTTCTTCGGCGGTTTGTGCCAATTTGCCAACACCCTCCTGAATACCGCGATTAATGCGGCGATAGCGGCTACTCACCTTGCTGGAAATATAGCCAATCAGTGGCGCAACCACCAACACAGCCAAGGTGACTTTGACACTTTCAAGCAACATAACCACCACTAAGGCAAGAATGGTTAGGGTGTCTGTGATGGCGATTTTAATCGCCTCGCTGCTGGCTTGTGCCACTTGGTCGGTGTCGTAATTAAGGCGGCTAACCAAGGTTGGCACGGGCTCGTGATCGAAACGCTTGCTTGGCATTCGAAGAAACTTGCCCAGCAATTGCTGCCGCAAATCAAACACAACACTTCTGCCGGTGCGTGCCATGCCGTAATCGGTTACCCATGTGGCCACACCACGCAACACGAACAGACCGAGGATAGCTAAAGGCAGCAGCCAATTGGCGTCAGGATTCTTGGCCACAAAGGTCACATCTACAATCGGTTTCATTAAGCGCGTAAAGGCGCCGGCCGACAGGGCTTCAACCACCATGCCAATACTTGCCACAATCAAATACAAACGATGCTTATGTGTATAACTAAGCAGGCGTTTATAAACCGGCCACGCGCTGCTTTCTTTCGGCGTGCTCACGGTTTTTTCTCGGGTGCCGTGGCAATCGAAAGCCGTGAAAAGCCCAGCTGGCCAATCGCATCCATGGCGGTAATCACCGATTGATGGGTCGTTTTGGCATCGGCCTGAATCACTATGGTGCGTTGTTTGTCGTTGCCTGCTTGTTGGCTAATCGCTTCTTTCAAGCTATTTAAATCATTTCTAACCAACGCGGTATTGCCAACAAAATAATTGCCGGATTTATCCACCAGAATAACCAACGGTTTATTTTGCTGTTCAGATTGGCTGGCTTGGCTGCTTGGCAAGGTTATTTTCAATGCAGAGCGGTTGTTGAAGCTGGTGGTTACCACAAAGAAAATAATCAGCGTAAACACCACATCAATCAGTGCGGTTAGATTGATTTCAACATCGTCGTCAGTGCTGGATGTATCAAAACGCATGCTATGCCTTACTCCACTTGCTTTGCTTCAAGCACATCAAGCAAGTTCATGGCAATTTTTTCCATTTCAATTAAATAACCAGCCACCTTGCCCCGGAAATAGCGGTGCAACATCAGCGCAGGAATGGCCACAATCAGGCCGCTTGCCGTGGATATTAAGGCTTGGCCAATACCACCCGCCAATTGATTGGCATCGCCAACGCCGGTAGTCAGGATGGTTAAAAACATTTGAATCATGCCAATAACTGTGCCTAACAAACCGAGCAGCGGCGAAACCGATGCAATGCTGCCTAAGGTTGGTAAAAAGCGATTTAAATCGTGGCTAATGTGCCTGCCAACATCTTCGATACGTTCTTTAATCACGTGCCGTGGGCGATGTCGAACTGCTAATGCAGCAGCAAGCAGTTCACCCAAGGGCGAGTTAAGCTTTAAACGCTGTATCTCTGCATTGTCTAAGGTTTTGCCACGCGACCAATTCTCGATATCTTGCTCAATGCCATGTGGCATCACTTCGGATCGACGCAATGTCCATAGGCGTTCTAAGGTGATTGCCGTGGCTAATACCGCCAAAATTAGCAATGGCAGCATAGTCCAGCCACCGGATGTTAGTAATTCCAACATAGAACCTCTAAGGTAATCATTATCTGCTTCTATAGCATAGCCTGAGATGCCTTCATTAGGCGAATTTAATCCGCTTAGTAACCGATTTGCGCTTGCCGCGGGGTATCGCGTTGCCAATAGCGGCGGCCTTCAATTCTGCCGCGATAACACCAATGCCAACCATCTGGCCCCGATTGCAACTCAGCCCAGCCAGTATCCACCGAATTGACGACCTGCGCGCCTGTTTCAAGGTAGCGTTCAACCACCAAATGATTGGGGTGTTTGAAGCGATTTTGAAAGCCGCTGGATATCAGCGCATAACGCGGCTTTACCTGTGCTAAAAACGCTGCCGATGAGGAGGTTTTGCTGCCGTGATGCGGCACCAGTAAAATATCCGACTTGAGTGATGCGCCATAATGCTCAAGCAGTTGAAATTCGGCATTGGCCGAAATATCGCCGGTTAGCAGCACAGTTTGCCCTTGTGCACGTATTTGCAACACACACGAGCCATCATTATCGGTTTGCTCGTCGTGTTGTGCTGGCCATAAATAGCTAAATTGCACGCCATCCCAGCGCCAGGAATAGCCCATTTTGCAGCGAGTTGCTTTGGCTAGTGGATAGGACGCCTCTAAAGCAGCAATGTTGATAGCCGCTTGAACAGCGGGCAAGCCACCGGCATGGTCATTATCCGCATGGCTAATCACGACTTTGTCTAAGCGCTGAATCTGCAAAGCGCGCAATGCTGGCACAATGCTGGACTCGCCACGACTAAAGCCTTTGGGGTTGCCAGCGCCCGTATCGTACAACAAGGTATGATTTTTTGTGCGGATTAACACCGACAAGCCCTGCCCGACATCAATCATGGCAATGCGCAATCGGCCTTCTGGGATTACTTCATGTATGGGAATAAGGATTGGCACAATTAATGCGAATCCTAGCCATTTTCCAGGCATGGCTTTCGGCATCACGCAAACACACGCGCCGATCAGTGCCAAAGCTACCTGCCAGACACTCGGCTCAGCACAATAAAGACTAGACCACGACCATTGCGATGCCCACATCAGCAACATCCAGAATGCTTGCATGGCCAGCGCCGCGGCGTGCCAAAAAAACGAGGCGGCAATAGGCAACCACGAAAATACAACACCAAGCAAGGCTAAAGGCACTACCACTAAGCTTATCCAAGGTATGGCTAGAAAATTAATCAGAGGGCCAATCAAGGTTGTTTGATGAAAAAAACCAATACTTAATGGCAATAAGCCGATGGACACCAGCCATTGCGCCCGAATGAATGGCTTAATCGCGCCTTGCTGTGCGGTTTGCGGCATAAAGGCAACCAGCAACAAAACGCCCATAAAACTTAGCCAAAAGCCAGGGCTTAGAATGGCAAACGGATCCCACAACAAAATAGCTAATAAGGAAAGCGCAACCGCCTGAACCGTTGCACATTGCCGTTGAAGCAACTTACAGCCCATAAATACCGAAATCATCAGTGCAGTACGCACCGTGGGAATGGCAAAGCCAGCTAAAGCGGTATACGCCCAAGCCGCGATTATTGACACCAAAGCGGCCGAATACATTCGACTAAAGCGCAGGCCCAGCAATGGGCACAGCCAATACACGCCGCGAACCAAAAACACCGCAAACAATGCCACCATGCCCACGTGAAAACCAGAAATGGCAATCAAATGCGTGATGCCAGTTTTTCGAAGAATATCCCAGTCTTGGTCCGTTAATGCGCGGGTATCGCCGATGGCCAAGGCCTGCACGAAGCGGGCATTTTCGCCAGGCAACAATTGCTGTATTTGCTGCGATACATGGTTTCGATAGCTATCGATTGTGCTTGAGGTAGATAATCGCTCGGCCACTTTTTTCACGTAGCCCTGCGCCATTATGCCTAGCTGCAATGCGCGCTGTTCACTGTCAAAACCACCTGGATTTATAACGCCATTGGGTGTTCGCAACAAAACCTGAAAGCGCCAGCTATCGCCCGTATTGAGTGCTTGCGTTGATTTGTACCAAGCGAGCTTTATGTTTTTACCAACTAAGCTTGGAAAATCATCCGAGCCAAGCACAGTTGCTTGAAAATTCCATTGGCCAAGATGTTGTTCAGGCAAGCCGGTTATTTTCGCCGTAATAAGCCCGGTGTGGCCTGAATCGTGCAAACTAAGACGCTGCGATAAAGCCAAATGCGCAACCACGTTGCAATACATAAAGCCAAATAAAAACGCCGCAATACAGGCAGCACGTGAAAAACGCCAAACGATAAAAAGCGCTGCAAGCAATAGGAAAATACTGACAAACACCGTAGGTAAAGTCGCAAATAGTTGTAATCCTGCGATGCCTAGGGCGAAAGAAAATAGGTGTAATGGGCGGCAAATCGAGAGCTGATTCGGCGCCCGGGGCGTCATCCGGTGTGTTCTCGCAACTGGCCTTGGAATAGTTCCAAAACGCGATCGCATTTCACCGCTAAGCGGTGATCGTGGGTAACAATGACTAATGCGGTATTGTGCTGGCGTTTTAACTGCATCAATAATTCAAACACACTTGCCGCAGTACGTTCATCCAAATTGCCAGTCGGTTCATCGGCTAATACACAAGCCGGCTGATTA
>JAYTVJ010000072.1:0-23239 GCA_043744535.1 Arenimonas sp. | reverse complement strand
TTGAGCCAGCTGATTATTTGCCATTGATAAACAGATTGAACAAAGAAAATCGTTATGCGCAATCCTATTTAACATGGGCAAACTTAATTCCCCAACAGCAGCGCAAATTGCTTGGTAACGTCTTTGATGGCGGCTTCGAGCTACCAATTGAAGAGCAGATTGGTGATTTTGCTTGGCTTGTTCAGGACGTATCAGGTGCTCAAATGCAACTTTTAAACACCCAAGGAACAATGGGTGAGAATTCATTTTATGTTGAATTTGAGGGTCGACGCACGCCATTTGCGCATCTTAGCCAAACACTGGCATTGCCATCGGGCAACTGGCAAATGAATTATCGTGCTAAAGCCAACCGATTAGATAGCCCGCGCGGCCTGGTTTGGCGTATTGTATGCCAAACGGATGGCAAAACCTTGGCAGAGTCAGAGCCAATGAAAGGACGGTTTAACTGGGAAGAGCTAAGCTTTACGTTTGCAATCCCCGATAATTGTGCCGGACAGCGACTTATTTTGATGATTCCCGCCCGAATTCCTGCTGAAACGCTTATTAATGGCTCTCTTTGGATAGATAATGTTATAATTCAACGAGTTGAGGATGAATTGTGATATTAGTCACAACAATCTTGACATGCTAGCTTTTAGTGTGTAGCATTGATATGTAAGGATTTATGAAAATTCATCTTTTGCATCAACCCCATGGAAGATATAAGGTAATAATCATGCGCAATTTAGTCATAGCAATATCAACACTGTTATTCGCAGGTACTAGTCTTGCAGCAACGTCTGTTGCTACCTTAAGTGTTACGAATGGCTCTGTATTGGTCAATCAGGGTAAGCAGTTTATTACTGCTCAGCCATCGCAAGTCTTGGCGGCAGGTGATCGCGTCATGGTTATGGAAGGCGGCAACGCTATAGTTAAATATACCGATGGATGCATTCAAACGTTAAACTCTGGTTCGTTGGCTGTGATTCCACAGCAATCAAGTTGCGCAACGGGTATCAATAAAGTGGCTCAAATTTCGCCAGTCAGTGCACAAGCCGTTGGCGATAAAGAACGTGATTGCGACGATGATGGCATTGCCGATAGCAAAGATGGCGATATCGATGGTGATGATGTATTAAATGCCGATGATAAATATGAGTCATGCAAAGCCGGTGTGTTGATGACCAACAATACAGGTATTTGGATTGCAAGTGGTTTAGCAGTTGCTGGCGCTGCCGTGCTTATTAGCGATGGCGATGACGCAACGATTTCTCCATAATCAAAAATTACTGTTAGAATTTAAAGGGTCGCTTAGGCGGCCCTTTTTTATGGGACACAAAATGCGCTCAACAAGACACTATCGCACCCCTCAATTTATGTTATCCATTTGCTTATTGTCATTGGCAATGGTTTTTGGCGGAGGGCAGGGCACGCTCGGCGATACACTAACGCAATTAACGGCCGTTGCTTTATTGGTTTTATTATATCGACAGAATCCGAATTTACGTACTTGGCCAAAATCATGCGTATATGTAGTTGTTCCTGTTGTGTCAGTGCTGTTATTTATGTTGCCATTACCGACGTTTCTGACTAACTTAGGCATTGTACGGAATGATTTAAGCCAGTCTTTGCGCCCGGTCATCGGTGATTTAAGCAGTCAGCTGAGTTTTTCATTTGTAGCAGCCGAAAGGGCATTGTTCTGGATGTTGCCAGGCATCGCAATGTATCTAAGCGCATTGCAGTTTACTAAACAGCAAAAAAAACTTGCCATCGCAGCGCTGCTCACTTGGATTTTTGTTGGAGCAATTCTAGGCCTTGCCCAAAAAGCGGGTGGATTAGATAGTGCATTGTATTTTTATGCAAATACCAACTACGGTTCAGCCGTGGGTTTTTTTGCCAACTCCAATCACTATGCCATATCAATGGCAGCCAGCTTGCCACTGATTTGGGCGGGGTTAACTGTGTTGTTTAATCAGCGCAGCAAAAAGCCAGTAAATCCACTTTGGTTTGTTGTGTGCTCTGCCATGGCAGTGCTGTTTATTCTAGGTTTTATGTTATCCGGTTCTCGCGCGGGTCTTGTGTTGGGCATATTCGGCTGTTTGCTCATGCTACCGGCGGTTATTCTTGCCGATGAGCATAAAGGCGCAAAGCATTGGTTGTTTGCAGGCATGGCGATAGGTTTGTTTTTTACTGTACAAATCGCTTTATACTTCATCAGCCTGAAATTCGAGGCCAATCCCTTGGATGATTTGCGTTGGCAGTTATTCCCGATAACAGCGCAAGCGGCTAGTCAATTTGCGCCGTGGGGTTCTGGGCCAGGCAGTTTTTGGTTTGTGTTTCCACAATATGATAACTTCCTGACTGGCGATGTTATTGCTAACCATGCACATAATGACTACATTGAATTATGGCTAGAAATGCGTTGGCTGTTCGTGTTGCCTGCACTTTTCGCATTGGCTGCATTTTTATGGCAAGGCATACATGTGTGGTTTCGGGCGTCTGAGTATCAAGAAGAATCAACGTTACTGGCTCGATCTGCATGGATTGGCATACTGTTATTGCTATTGCACTCAGCAGTAGATTACCCCTTACGCACTACGGCCTTATCCACAATGCTGGCTTTGCTAGCGGCATTCTTGGTAGCCGTGGAATCCAAACAAAAATTAGTTGAGTGAAGCACTATCTTGCTATCTTTAAATGGCCTAATTTGCGATAATTGAAGGCCTGTAAATGATGCAGGGGCGCGGTATGCCGTTGCCTCTACAACACATCATCGTAAGGGCGAACACAAGGTTCGCCCCTACAAATACCACTATTACCCCATACGGGCGCAGCATGCGGCGCCCCTACAAAAAACCGGATTTTATAAGATGGACCTTAATAATACTAAAATCGCTATCATTGGCCTGGGCTATGTTGGCTTGCCGCTTGCTGTTGAATTTGGCAAGAAATTCGCCACCACAGGCTTTGATATCCGTGCGTCGCGCATCGATGAACTACGTCTTGGCGTGGATAGCACGCTGGAAGTTAGCGCCGAGGAGATGGCAGATTCTGCGTTGCTCGCGTATAGCGCCGATAAAGCCGATTTGGCCGAATGCAATGTGTATATTGTCACGGTGCCAACACCGATTGATTCGGCTAAGCGCCCCGATTTAACGCCACTGATTAAAGCCAGTGAAATGATAGGCACCGTGCTGCGCGTGGGCGATGTGGTGGTGTATGAATCGACCGTGTACCCGGGCTGCACCGAAGAAGTGTGTGTGCCAATTCTTGAGCGCATTTCCGGCCTAGTGTTTAACCGCGATTTCTTCGCTGGCTATTCACCTGAACGCATCAACCCGGGTGATAAAGAACATCGCGTCATCAATATTCTGAAGGTTACCTCTGGCTCAACGCCAGAAGCCGCTGATTTTGTGGATGCCTTGTATCGCTCGATCATCGTGGCTGGCACGCATAAAGCCTCAAGCTTGAAAGTGGCGGAGGCGGCCAAAGTGATTGAAAACACCCAGCGCGATGTCAATATTGCGTTGATCAACGAACTGGCATTAATATTCAATAAGCTCGGCATCGATACGCTTGAAGTATTGGAAGCGGCTGGCACCAAATGGAATTTTCTGCCATTTCGCCCCGGTTTGGTTGGTGGCCATTGCATTGGTGTGGATCCGTATTATTTAACCCATAAAGCCCAGGAAGTGGGCTATCACCCGGAAGTGATTTTAGCGGGGCGACGCATTAACGATGGCATGGGTGCCTTTGTTGCCATGCAAACCGTGCGCTTGATGGCCGTTAAAAAAATTAACCCAGTGGCAGCAAAAATTCTAGTGCTCGGCCTAGCGTTCAAGGAAAACTGCCCAGATGTGCGTAATACGCGTGTGGTGGATATTCTGGCCAGCCTCAACGAATACCATGCCGAGGTTGATGTGTTTGACCCGTGGGTGAATGCCGATGAAGCCGAGCATGAATATGGCGTGCGGCCGATTACCGCGCCGCAAGCCGGTGCGTACGATGCCATTATCATTGCCGTAGCGCATGATCAATTCAAAGCCCTTGGTGCGCAAGGTATTCGCGCCTTTGGCAAGCCCGCTTCGATTATCTTTGATGTGAAACATATTTTGCCGCGCGATGCGGTAGATGGGAGGTTGTGATGAAAATCCTCGTCACCGGCACCGCCGGATTTATTGGTTCGCACGTGGCCAAGCAGTTGTTAGCGCGTGGCGACAGCGTGATTGGCTTGGATAATCTCAACGACTATTACGATGTGTCGCTTAAGCGCGCACGCTTAGAGCCGCTGCTTGGGCATAAAAACTATTCGCACAGTTATAGTGATTTGGCAGACCGCGGCGCCATGGAAGATATGTTCGCCATGCATAAGCCTGACCGGGTTATTCACCTAGCCGCGCAGGCGGGTGTGCGCTATGCGGCGACCAATCCGCATGTGTATGTGCAAAGCAATGTCACCGGTTTTTTGCATATTTTGGAAGGCTGCCGGCATAACGGCGTGCAACATCTGGTGTTTGCATCCACATCCTCGGTGTATGGCGCCAATACCGACATGCCATTTACCGAACATAAAAGCACCGAGCATCCATTAACACTCTACGCAGCTAGCAAAAAAGCCAATGAAATGATGGCGCACAGTTACGCGCATCTGTATGGTATTCCATGCACCGGCTTGCGTTTTTTCACCGTGTATGGCCCTTGGGGCCGGCCAGATATGGCGCTGTTCTTGTTCACCAAAGCTATTTTGGCGGGCGAACCGATTAAAGTGTTCAACTTCGGCAAACACTCACGTAGCTTCACCTACGTAGACGATATTGTGGAGGGCATAATCCGCGCCTGCGACCAACCGGCCAGCGCCAATGCCGAATGGAACAGCGCTAAACCGGATCCAGCGACTTCGAACGTGCCGTATCGTATTTACAATATCGGCAATTCGCAAACCGTGCCGCTAATGCGCTACATCGACGTGCTTGAACAAAGCCTTGGCATGAAAGCGCAGCTGGAAATGCTGCCGCTGCAAGCCGGCGACGTGCCCGACACCACCGCCGATTGTTCGGATTTAGAAAACGTGCTCGGCTATTCACCAAAGGTGAATGTGGAAGAGGGCGTGTCAAATTTTGTGCGTTGGTACCGTGAATATTATGCGGTTTGATTTCAGTGCCATCCCTCCCGGCCTCCCTTCCAAGGAAGGGAGGGGTACAGCAGGATATTCCTCCCCCTTTCTTGAAAGGGGGATTGAGGGGGATTTAGGGTGTTCCACATGAAAATCCTACTCACCGGCGGTGCGGGTTTTATCGGTTCGGCCTTAGTGCGCCATATTATTGCTGATACACAGCATCTGGTTTTGAATGTTGATAAGCTGACCTACGCCGGCAATCTGGAATCATTGGCTGATGTAGCGAATTCTGACCGGTATGGCTTTGCGCAGATTGACATCTGCAACCGCGACGCACTGCAGAACGCCTTCGCCGATTTTCAACCCGATGCGGTGATGCACTTAGCGGCTGAAAGCCATGTTGATCGCTCGATTGACGGCCCGGGCGAATTCATCCACACCAACATTACCGGCACGTATACGCTGTTGGAAGCAACACGCGCGTATTGGTCTGGCTTGCATGACACGCGCAAAGCGGCATTTCGTTTTCATCATATTTCTACCGATGAAGTGTATGGCGATTTGCACGGCGTAGATGATTTGTTCACCGAAAGCACACCGTATGCGCCCAGCTCGCCGTATTCGGCCAGCAAGGCCGCCAGCGATCATTTAGTGCGTGCTTGGCAACGCACCTATGGCTTGCCAACCTTGATTAGCAACTGTTCAAATAATTATGGCCCGTATCATTTTCCGGAAAAACTGATTCCACACATGATTCTCAACGCACTGCATGGCAAGCCTTTGCCGGTGTATGGCGATGGCCTGCAAATTCGTGATTGGCTGTATGTTGACGATCATGCTCGCGCCTTGCTGAAAGTTTGCACCGAAGGAAAAATCGGTGAAACCTACAACATTGGTGGCCATAATGAAAAGAAAAACATCGATGTGGTGAACGCCATTTGCAGCTTATTAGAGCAACTCGCGCCTGAGCGTAAGCCGAGCGGTGTGCTGCATTATGCCGATTTAATCACCTACGTTAAAGATCGTCCCGGCCACGATGCGCGCTATGCCATTGATGCCAGTAAAATTGAACGTGAGTTAGGCTGGGTTCCGCAGGAAACCTTTGAGTCTGGGTTGAGTAAAACAGTTGCGTGGTATTTGGCTAATGAAGATTGGTGGCAGCGCGTGCTTAACGGCGATTATCAACTTAGCAGGAGAGGTGCATGAAAGGAATCGTATTAGCCGGTGGCGCGGGTTCGCGCTTGCACCCAATAACCCGCGGTGTATCCAAGCAATTGCTACCGGTATACGACAAACCGATGATCTACTATCCCATCTCGGTGCTTATGTTGGCGGGTATTCAAGATATTTTGATTATTACCACACCCGAAGATCAAGCGGGTTTTGTGCGGCTACTGGGCGATGGCTCAGAGCTTGGCATTCATCTCAGCTATGCCACGCAGGCAAGCCCCGACGGCTTGGCGCAAGCGTTTATTATTGGCGAGCAGTTTATCGGCGATGATTCGGTGTGTTTGGTGCTCGGCGATAATATTTTTTACGGCCAAGGTTTTTCGTCAATGCTGAAGTTAGCTGCCGCACAAAAATCTGGCGCCACTGTTTTCGGCTATCAAGTTAAAGATCCCGAGCGCTTCGGCGTAGTGGAATTCGATGCAAACCTGCGTGCCATGTCGATTGAAGAAAAACCGCTTAAGCCTAAGTCGAATTATGCGGTAACTGGCTTGTATTTTTATGACAACGACGTGGTGCGCATTGCTAAACAAGTGAAGCCGTCTGAGCGCGGCGAGCTGGAAATCACCTCGGTGAATCAAGCCTATCTTGAACGCGGCGATTTGAATGTGCAATTGTTAGGCCGTGGCTTTGCCTGGCTCGACACAGGCACTTTTGACAGCCTGCACGAAGCCTCGCAGTTTGTTGCCATCATAGAACACCGGCAAGGCTACAAAATCGCCTGCTTGGAAGAAATCGCGTTCAATCAGGGCTGGCTGAATGAGCAGCAGCTTCGTGTGTTGGCGCAGGCATTAGGAAAGAATAGTTATGGTGAGTATTTGCTTTCGCTGATCAAGGATAAGCGTTAATGCGCTATGCACCTGTTTTTTCTGCTTTGCCTAGTTCGAGGCATGGCGTAAAGCAGAGAGCTGAGAATACTTTAGAAATGATTGAGCTCATGGTTCGGGCTTATTTATGAATGATGGGGGGAAGTCCTATAAGCAGATACTGCGCTCAACCACCATCATCGGCGGTGCTTCAGCTCTCAATATCGTGATGAGCTTACTGCGCATGAAAGCCGCTGCATTGCTGCTCGGCCCTGCGGGTGTTGGTCTGATCGGCGTATTTAGCAATCTTGTCGGTGTTGCCATATCGTTCGGTGGCATGGGGCTCTCAAACTCCGGGACGCGGCAGATTGCAGAGGCGGTTGGACGTAATGATAACGAATCCATCGCTGCATCACGTGCGGCGTTGCTGTTCTGCTCTTTGTTTCTGGCCGTATTGTGCAGCGCACTGTTCTGGCTGTTGCGTGGCGTGGTGGCTGAGTACGTTTTGAATGATCCAACGCGAGCCACGCAGGTTGGCTGGCTGGCTTTAGCGGTTGGTCTGCACATACTGGTAGGCTCTCAGGGCGGCGCATTGAATGGCCTACGCCGCATCGGCGATCAGTCCAGACTCAGTGTATTCTCGGCATTTTTTTCGTCATTGATTGGCATCGCTTCCTTGTGGTTGTGGGGCAACGCGGGCATTGTCGCGTATGTGGTTTCTGTACCGTTAGTAATGGTGTTGGTTGGCCAGTGGTATGTAGCCAAATTGCCTAAGTTGAAGCTGTTTGCAGTTGAACGCGCCGCTGTCACCGAGCAAGGCAAAGCCATGCTCAAGCTTGGCGCCGCTTTCATGTTGGTTAGCAGCATAGGCTATTCCGGGCAGCTCCTCGTGCGTAGCCTTATCCAAAACGAACTGGGAATCGATTCATTGGGCTATTTTCAGGCCGCTTCGGCCATCTCCATGACCTATATTGGGTTCTTAGTTACCGCAATGGGCCAAGATTATTATCCGCGCCTAACGGCCGTTATTACGGATAAACAGGTGGCAGGAAAGATGGTCAACGAGCAGATGGAAGTTTCCCTGCTAATGGCCGGCCCGATTTTCTTGGCCATGATGGCATTAGCCCCCTGGGTGATTGCCTTGTTGTATTCCACTCAATTCCACCCGGCCGCTGAAGTGCTGCATTGGCAGATTATTGGTGACATCCTGAAAGTTGCTGGTTGGCCGATTGGCTATATTCTCGTTGCTTCGGGTGATGGCCGCGCTTTTGTTAGGAATGAAGCCGTGTACTTTTGTGTATTTGGCTTGCTTACTTGGCTATGTTTACCGCTATTCGGTATTGCCGGATCGGGCGTTTCATTCTTGGGCATGAACATCGTTATGTTTTGCTTGGTATTTTGGCAGGCCAAACGCCGCATGGGATTGGTGATACAGCAAGACGTGATAAGGCAATTGTGTTTTCTGTTGCTTTCATCGTTCGTTTTGTTGATCTTGGCGCGATACTCACTGCTTGCAACGGCCGTGGTCGGCATCTTGCTCAGCGCGGTATATGCAGTTTACGGATTCACTCGCTTGGCGCATAAATCGAATTTGACAGGAAGGCTTGGCAGTGTGGCGAATTGGGCCCAAGCAAAGATGAAGAGCATGGGCGTGTGGCATGAATGATTCGCTATGTCCGTACAAGTCTTCGGGTAGCGTCTCATGATCGTCATTGGCAATGGCATGCTGGCGAAAGCGTTCGAGGCCTCGAATATTAAGCAGGAAGGTCTTGTTCTGTTCTGTTCTGGTGTCTCCAATTCGAGGGAAACCTCGGCCAACCAGTTCAACCGCGAGAAAACATTATTACTGAATACGATGCAATGGTATGTGGATAAAAAAATGGTGTACTTCTCGTCCTGCGCTGCTGACTTGATTGATACGCCGTATTACCAGCATAAGAAAGCCATGGAAGCGCTGGTTGAATCAAGCGCAGAACGCTATCTGATCGTCAGATTGCCGCAGGTGGTCGGTTTGACGAAAAATTCGACATTGGTAAGCTTTATTGCCGAGAACATCAAAAGCGGGAAGCCTATTACGGTATTCAAGGGTGCCAGAAGAAACCTGATTGATGTTGATGATGTGGTCAGGCTTACCCTCGTACTTGCCAGTTTTGGCAATCTGGCGATTAATGTCTGCAACGGCAAAATGGTTCCTGTCGAGGAGATTGTTTCAATGATTGCGGTCGTTCAGGGAGTTGAGCCAATTCTTTTGATGTCTCCTGCAGAGGCAGACGGCGGCTCTTATGATGGACAACAACTTGCAAGCTTAATTGGGCAGGATGATCCGATTTATTCGGAATCTTACAACAACACAGTATTGGCTAAATATGTGCCCTTGTTAAGGGATTAATTTTATAATTAACAACAATAAACGGCTTCGCAACGCATTACTAGAAGCGGTTATGGAACACATGGGGTTATATGAGTAGCGAAACGAAGTATCGGCCGGATATTGATGGTCTTAGAGCAATAGCAGTACTGGCAGTTGTGGCTTTCCATGCGGCGCCCGGCCGACTGTCTGGTGGCTTTATCGGCGTTGACGTATTTTTTGTTATTTCTGGGTTTCTGATTTCGTCAATTTTGCTCAGCAGCCTTGAGAAAGACAAGTTCTCCATTCTGGAATTTTACGAGCGTCGTATTCGGCGGATTTTTCCGGCACTATTTGCCGTTTTATTAACGTGTGTTGTGGCAGGTTGGTTTTTTTTATTACCTACTGAGTATCAGCAATTAGGCAAGCATATAGCGGCAGGCACGGCATTCGTATCTAACTTCGCACTTTGGAATGAAAGCGGCTATTTTGATATATCGGCAATGTTCAAGCCCTTACTGCATTTATGGTCTTTGGGTATTGAAGAACAATTTTATATATTCTGGCCAATTATTCTTTGGTTCGCGTATAAAAAGAAATGGTCTTTACCGCTGACCATAAGCGCATTGGCAATCGTATCATTCATTCTGAATATCTACCTTACCGAAACCGATAAATCCAGCGCATTTTATCTGCCGTTTCCGCGTTTCTGGGAGTTATTGGTTGGTGCGTTGCTGGCTTGTACAGTTGAAATGCGGCAAAAACTTTCTTCGCCCATATTCAATAATACCCAAAGCATAGTAGGAATGGTTTTGCTTGCCGCCGGCTTTGTGCTAATTAATGAAAAAGGCGCGTTTCCAGGCTGGTGGGTATTAATGCCGGTGTTTGGATCGGCATTGATGATTTCCGCAGGCTCGCAAGCCATCTTCAACCGACTCATCCTATCTAATCGTATGATGGTCTGGGTTGGATTGATAAGCTATCCGCTGTATCTGTGGCATTGGCCGATACTGTCTTTTCTGCGCACCCTAGAAGGCCAAGAAGTTCTCCAATATAAGCGAGTGATTGCCGTTGCAGTTGCTTTTGGTTTAGCGTGGATCACATATCGATTTGTGGAAATGCCAGTGCGCCGTAGCGCGCATAAAAATTCGACGGTATTTGTGCTGCTAGGATTGATAGCGGCAATCGGCTTGTTCGGAGTTAGCGCCTATTTCACTGACGGCTTTAAGAACAGATCTGGCAGTTTACCAAAAGTGCTCAATGCTGGCGATATCGGCCACACCGAATTCTTCGCGTATATCAAGAAGTACTATTACCCTTGCACACCGGAATCCATCCGAGCCAAGATTGCGCTGGAATATGGTGTGGTGCGCTGTTTTCAGTCGAAGCAAGGTGATGTCAAAACGGTTGCGTTGATTGGCGACAGCCATGCCGAACATCTGTTCATCGGTGTGGCCGAGTCTTTACCATTAGATAATGTGGTGTTTTACCCAACCGGAGATATGCCGTTTACAAGTAACAAGCAATTGGAAGATACCTTCAGTCTCGTCTTGCATGATCCATCAATTGATGTTGTTATTCTCAATGCTATATGGGTGAGGAAAATTGAGCTTCCTAAGTTTTCAGAGTGGAAAAAAGATTTGCAGGCAACCGTCGATAAATTGACATCTGCGGGTAAGACCGTCTATCTGATTGATGATGTGCCGGGTTTCTCATTCCAGCCGAGCCGTTGCAAGTTTATTGGCAGATTGGGCATAGATAACAAATGTAGGGATGTAGATACACATGCCTTTATCAGTTATCGGCCAACTTTTGATGACATCGCAAAGCGTAATACGAAAGTCAGGGTTATTCATACCTACCAATCATTCTGCAGGGCGGGATATTGCGAAATGGCCGAAAACGGCATTCTATTATTTCGAGACGACCATCACCTGAGTATCAGCGGCTCGAAAAAAATCGGACCAATCATTGCGGGTAAAGTGAATGAATTCAGATAAGAGCTTGGTTGAATTGACTGAAAATGCGAATAAGTGCGCATACGACTCGCTGGTCAGTGTCGTTATCCCTTCATATAACCATGCTGCATACATAGAGCAATGCATAGAGTCGGTGATTAGCCAAGACTATGCCAATATGGAATTAATCATCATTGATGACGGTTCAAAGGACGGCTCGGTAGATGTCATACAGGCGATGGCGGCGAAATGCCAGGAAAGATTCACTCGCTTCGAATTCAGGGTAAGGCCCAATAAGGGGCTGACGGCTACAATGAATGAAGGTCTGCAGTGGGCCAAGGGTAAGTATTTTTCATACATTTCATCCGATGATGTAATGCTCCCTGCCAAGACACGGCTATTAGTCGAATTCATTGCGAAACAATCAAATGTGGCTGGAGTTTTCTCTTGCGCCGAGGTCATTGATGAAAATATGTCTTCCATTTCATACCAGAAACTACAAACTGTTACCGTGTGCGATTTCGAGAATGTCTTGCTACACGGTAATTGGTTGGTGGCATCCAGCATGCTAGTAGATTTGAATGCCATGAAAGATGTTGGCGGCTACGACGAAAGCATATATTTCGAAGATTGGTATATGTGGCTCAAACTTACACATGCCGGATTTAACTTGATGATACTTCCGAATGTGTTGGTTAAATACCGCGTGCATGCCGATAACATGTCCAAGAATATCGTGAAGATGTTCGAAGGCCGAAAACAGATAGTGGAGATGTACAAAGACCATCCGCTTTATCCCCGTGCGATGTCACAAATATATGCCGCAACTGCATTGGAATATTCAGAGTTATCAAGGAATGAGTCATTTTCGTACCTGGCTGCAAGTTTCAGATACAGCCCGAAAATCGTATTCACACATAATTTCATGTATAGCATCGTGAAGATTCTGACCCCAAAATCAATCCTGCTGTTGATTAAGCGATTAGTCAGATGAATCCAATGCGACAACGCCATTTTATAGCGAATGCCGTTTTATGAGCGTCGATGAGCCCATCGGTATTCCCCTAGTCAGCATTGCCATGCCAACATGCAACCATGCGCGCTATCTAAAGCAGTGCATCGAATCGGCCATCGCCCAGGATTATGCCAATATCGAACTGATCATCATCGATGACGGTTCGACCGACAATACCGTACAAGTCATTGAAGACTTAATAGATCGATGCAGAGATCGTTTTATACGTTTTGAGTTTCGTTCTCGGCACAATAAGGGTGTCAGTGCTAGCACCGATGAAGCGTTACAGTGGGCGCAGGGTAAGTATTTTGCTTCCTTGGATTCAGACGACGTGCTTAAGCCCGATAAAATATCTCGCTTGGTACCCATTCTTGAACATGAGTCGAAGCTTGCTGGTGTGTTCGCCGGCAATGAAGCCATCGATGAACAGGGCAGGGTATTCGGTGTGGAAAGTTCACCGGCCAGATATTTTAGCTTCGATGAAGTGATTACGCACATGCACACTTTTTCAACACCCGGGCAGTTGCTCAGAACGTCCGCATTGAATGCAGTAGGCGGCTTCCAAGGATGCCGCACAATCCAAGACTGGCATATGTGGTTGAAATTGACCGAGGCCGGCTACCCGCTGAAAAATGTCCCCGATATTCTGGTGCAATACCGCTATCACGATGCCAATATTTCTAAGAATCGGCGGAAGATGTTCGAAGACCGCATACAGATTCTCAGTGAGTTCAAAAATCACCCTCTGCACGATTTTGCTAAGGCGCGCATGTGCGTGTGGGCTGCTATCGACTTTTCATGCGTGTCAATGATTCAGTCAGCCGGCTATCTGGGGCAGGCTGTGCGCAGTAGCCCGCGGATCATGGCAACACGCTATTTTGCTAAAGCCCTGCTCAGGTTGTTTAGCCCATGTTTCCTAGTCAAACACGCTGAACCGCTTAAAAAACGCTGGCCAAGGCTATTCGCCTATCTGCCAGATCCGTTTTAAAGGTATGATATTGATTCAAAAAAGACGTATAACGATGTCCAAGGAAACAGGGAATTCTTGATAGTGAAAAACTGGCGATTGATAAGCGATGAACCCAATTCCCCGCTTGTACGCGAATTCCAAAAACGTGAGCTGGTCGCCGCCACAGGCGAGCGCTTCGAGGATGCCGCTGTGTTTTACAAACACTATTTTGAGGGTCTTTCGGTGTTGGATATCGGCATGGTTGGCCACGCCATCGAAAACTCGTTCAAGGCCGATTGGCGGCATGACAATATCAGAAAAGTAGCCTCGCGTACCGTCGGTATCGACATCGTGGAAAAAGCCGTGCTAGAACTGCAGCGCAAAGGCTATGACGTACGGCTAGTGGATGCCACCAGCGAGGTGGATATCGGCGAACGTTTCGATCGGGTAGTGCTTGGCGATGTTATCGAACATGTCGATAATCCGGTGGCACTGTTGCGTTTCGCTGCTCGGCACCTTGCCGACAACGGCTTGATTGTTTGTACCACTCCAAACCCAATGTTTTACGAAAATGCCCTGTCGATTTTGCGCAACGGCATGCTAATCGCTAATGCCGAGCACATCAGTTGGATTACGCCGAGCAATGCCATGGAACTCGCTAACCGCGCCGGTTTGTTGCTCAAGCGTGTGCATCATTACACCGGCGCCGGCAATTCCGGTTTTCGCAAAGCAGGCATTTCTATGCTTAAAATGCTCGGTTTTATAAAATATGAATTTTTCGCAAGATCTTACATTTACGTGTTCGGAAAACCCTGATGCAGAAGGTCATGCTGCTTACCAACACCCTTGACGAGTCGCCGAACGGTGGCCGCGAGTTGCTCTGTAAACTGAATTATCAGTCCTTATCCGAGCTTTATACCGACCAGTTAGTGTTGTTTGAGTTGAAACAAGCTAGCCCGGTCAATCTAATCCAGGTCTATCATGCTTTCAGGGGCTACATCGATGGTCTGAATCCCGTCGTCATCACCGAACTGCTCAACAAGATTCGGCAGGAAGATGTTGGCACCGTGTTCATTGATGGCTCCAACCTTGGCAAAGCTGCCAAGTGTATCCGCAAAGCTTTCCCGAATATGAAAATCGTCACGTTCTTCCATAATGTTGAAGCGGTTTTTTTCTGGGGTGCGTTTAAGCAGAAAGTTGGCTTGCGTGCCTTGGCAGTTTGTGTCATTAATTTCATCGCGGAGCGCAAGTCGGTCCGCTTCAGTGACCGCCTGATTTGCTTGAGCGAACGCGACAGCGCCATGCTGAAGAAAGTGCATGGTAGGGCAGCCACCGATGTTTCTGCCATTGCCCTGAAAGACAACCTCAAACAGGAATCCGCATCGTTGCCAAAACTAAGTTCGGAAAGGTATGCCTTGTTCGTTGGTGGTGTTTTTTATGCAAATCTTTCTGGTATTGCTTGGTATTCAGAGCATGTGGCGCCGCATATCGGCATCAAAACCTATGTAGTCGGCCGCGGCTTCGAGAAATATAAAGAGCAACTTGAGCGGCATGGCAATATCGAAGTGATCGGCGGCGTTGATAGCGTTGCACACTGGTATGAAGGTGCTGAATTTGTGGTGGCGCCGATCTTCGGTGGCTCCGGTATGAAAACCAAGGTCGCTGAGGCTCTCATGTTTGGTAAAATTGTGATTGGTACACCCGAGTCGTTTTCCGGTTACGAGAATATCGTTAATCGCTCCGGCTGTAACTGTGAAACAGCGGAAGAGTTCATCACCGCCATTGAGGCGGTTACCGCCATGCATTTGTCGGGGTTCGACCAAGAATTAAGAGCTAGGTTTCTCGAGTTGTACTCTTGCGAGGCGGCTAGAAAACGGATTGCCAGTATCATGAGCCGAGCATTAGCATCTTGAACAGGGCAGGTATGCATGATCTTAAAAAGGACCTTGTGTTATGGGGCTGAAAACCGTATTGCGTAATCTTGTGCCCATGCGCCTGCAGGTGCCGGTAAAGTATCTTTTCAATTCGCTCGGCGGCCGCATGGAGCCTGAGTTGGATATCCTCAACGTGTTGATTAATGCCGGCGACCACGTCATCGATGTTGGTGGCAATCGCGGCACCTACGCCTACAAACTCCACAAATTGGGCACTTGGGTTGAGGTGTTCGAGCCGAATGGCGTATGCGCCGATATTCTGAAAGCTTGGGCGGCGGGGAAATCTTCGGTAAACGTGCATTCCGTGGCATTATCACGTTGCGCTGGAAGTGCGGTTCTGCACATACCGGTTGATGCCGCCGGGATTGCCCACGACGCGTCTGCTTCCTTGGAGAATACGCCATCTGGCGAAGTCGAAGACAAGACGGTCGAGCTCAAAACCTTGGACAGTTATGGATTCCGCGATATTGCATTCATCAAAATCGATGTGGAAGGGCACGAAAGCAGTGTTCTTGGCGGGGCATCCACCACCATCGAAACTCAGAAGCCTTCATTGCTGGTGGAAATCGAGCAGCGTCATATCAGCCGGCCAATTGCCGAGGTATTTGATCTCATTATGGCGTATGGTTATAGCGCATTTTTCCTGCGCGGCGGAAAACTGCAAAACATCAATAACTTTGATGTAAGTAAAGATCAGGATTTCGAAGGTAGCCTTCATCAGCCTGGAAATTACATCAACAATTTTATTTTCGTGCACCCATCAACGGTCAATCCTAAATTCAGGAAAATCGTTAACCAGACGCTTGGAATTATTCTGTGAAAAAACTTAGAATATTGGTCATCACACCATTGTTTTCACTTGCCGGTGTGCCCTTGGCACAGGTTCGGTTTGCGCGTGCTTTAGCAAGGCGCGGTCATGAAGTAGAGTTGGTCATCGGCAACATCGATGCGAGCCACCCATTTCCCAGTGCACCGGAAATCAAGGTCACGCATTTGAATAAAAAAAATGCCCGCGCCATGCTATTTCCGATGATCACGCTTTTCAAGAAAATCAAACCGGATGTAGTTTTCTCGGCTGAAGATCACTTAAATGCTTTTGTACTACTGGCCGCCATCCTTTCCGGAACTAAGGCAAAAATCAGTGGCTCATCGCGTGTCACGCCTTTCGATACCTACCCGAAAAAGTTTTTCAGCAAAGGTACCTTGCTCAAGCCGTTGATGAAGGCAGTCATGCACCGCGCCGATGCGCTAACTTGCGTATCGAAAGACATGGTCGAACAGTATCAAACGATTTTTGACCCAGCGCCGCACATTGACGTGTATAACATTGTCGATGATGCCAGTTCCAGGCAGCGCATGTTGGAACCCGTGGATGAACCTTGGCTACTAATGGATGATGGCGTTCCAATTTTAGTTGCTGCCGGGAGGCTGGCACCTTGGAAAGGTTTTGATAACCTGATTATCGCGATGAAAGTATTGGTCAAGACGAGGCAGGCCAGACTGCTGATTCTCGGTGATGGGCCGTCCCGCGCTGATTTAGAAAAAATGATTACCGACAACGGACTTGAGCAATCAGTGAAATTGACCGGTTATGTTGCCAATCCACTTAAATATTATCGGCATGCCGATGTGTTTGTGCTGTCATCGCGCGTGGAAGGGTTGCCCAATGTGTTGGTCGAAGCGATGATGTGCGGCTGTACGCCGGTATCAACGGATTGCCCGACCGGCCCGAGTGAAGTATTGCAAAACGATAAATACGGCTATTTGGTGCCAGTTGATGACTCGGAAGCGATGGCCACTGCCATTGGTAAAGCTATCGATAGGCCAATTTCCGATGCACTGCTAGCTGAGGCAATAAAGCCGTTTGCTGAAAATGCGGTTATCGATCGGCATTTTGAGATACTTGGCTTGACGGATAAAGCCATCGCATGAAAATTGGTTTGAACGCCACGTGCCTTAACAGCCGGCCCTCAGGCGCCAAGCAGCGTTTTATCGGGCTTTATAAAGCCTTGTTCAAACGCATGCCCACTGCTGAATTTGTGGTGTACCAAACTGCTGAAAGCGATTTGAGCGACTATTTCGGGCCGTGCAGCAATGTTGAATTTGTTACCGCCGCCATTCCAGATGGTGGCCGGCTGAAAAAATTCCTGGCCAGCATCAAATACTGGCGGAAAGAATTTGCAGTAAGGCAGTTTGATATTTTCGAAGGTTATCATCTGCCGTTCACGACCTCGCCAGCCGGCAAAAATATCCTTACCATGCATGATATACGCGGGGTTTCGCATTATAGCGGGCCGCTTGAGCGCTTCCAATTTGGAACTGTGCTTGCTAATGCCTTCAGCAAGGCTGACCATGTGATTACCGTTTCAGAGGCAATGCGTAGCGATATCTTGGCGTTTTCCCCCGGCTTGGATGTCTCTGTAATCTACAACGGCATTGATGCAGACGAATTCGCCACCGTAGATGCCGATAAACTAGCCAAGGTCTGGGCAAAACTCGGGCTGTCGGGCGATTTCATCTTAACGGTTGGACATTTCGAGAAGCGCAAGAATTATGCACGGCTAATCGAGGCTTTGGCTGGACTGCATAAAAGCGGAACGGCTGTCAATCTGGTGATGGTCGGTAACGACAGCGGCGAGATGTCGTCAATCCGCAACCAGGTTGAAGCTTTAGGGCTGTCTGCGCATGTTGTCATCCTCAGTGGTGTGTCGGATGATACGGTTAGATGGCTGTACCGGCTGGCGCGTCTGTTTGTGTTTCCTTCCTACTACGAAGGATTCGGCATTCCGGTGCTAGAAGCCATGGCAGCAAGTTGCCCGATGGCGCTAAGCGATATGCCAGTGTTCCGCGAAATAACTCGGAATCAGGGACTGTATTTCCCATTTGACAACGTGCCCGCGATGATCGAAGCGATTACAACTGGCTTGCAGTCAGATCCGGAGCGTCAGCGCCAGCTAGCCGTCAACGCAGATCGTGTTATGGATTTCGCTTTCGACGGCATCGCCGTTGAGCTCGAAGCGCTATACCGACGCTTGACTTCGGTTCAGGCTGGAAAAACCCATGCTGCCTTCATGATTAAGGCACTTGCAAATACCGGCGGCGGCGCCGAGCGGGTTTTGGTCGATGTGGCCAACGGACTAGCAGAACGCGGCCACCGGATCAGCGTTATCACCTGCGATCCACCGGGCGCGCCGTCCTATTATCCCTTGCATCCTAGTATCGATATTATACAACTCGACTCCGGAAACACTGAGCAATCTTCCAGCCCTCGGCAGTTTCTGAAACGCCTGCGATCGTATCGCCGTGTACTGAAGGCCCGCCATCCCGATGTGGTTGTCGCGTTCATGCACAGCAGCTATATTCCAGCCGGCTTGGCATTACTTGGGACAGGAATTCCGCTACTAGCCAGTGAACACATTGGCCCTGAACACTACCGGAGCCGGCCGCTTGAACGCATCCTGCTACAGCTGACGCCGGTATTTGCTGAAGTTATCACAGTGGTATCGGAACAAATACGCGCCTCTTTTAATCCTTGGCTGCGCCGCAAAATGCGGGTTGCGCATAATCCAGTCAGCTTCACAGCTAAATCCAGAAAAGCTGAGCGCAGTAGCGGGGATGGACACGCCAAGCTCCTGCTTTCGGTTGGGCGGATGACTGAACAAAAGAATCAAGCCTGCCTGATTGAGGCGTTTGCGCTAATTGCTGATAAATTCCCAAACTGGACTTTGCGGATTGCCGGCGATGGCCCTTTACTTGATGAGTTAGCTGCACAGGTTTCTGCATCTGGTCTGTCTGGCCGAGTTGAACTGCCCGGCAATATTGCTGATATCGGCGCTGAATATGAAAACGCCGATCTGTTTGTGCTGCCGTCGCGCTATGAAAGTTTCGGCCTTGCAACCGCTGAAGCTATTATGCATGGCTTGCCTGCTGTGGGTTTTGCCGGATGTCCCGGCACCAATGAATTGATTCGACCAGGCGAAAATGGCCTGTTGGCGGAAGGCAATGGCGATGCGGGCGCGCTCGCGGCCACGCTCTCGGAGCTGATGGGCGATCCTGAAGCGCTCAAGCGCCTTGAAAATGCCCCAACCCAATGGCTGCAAGACGCCTACGCACCCAGCCATGTGTTGGATGTTTGGGAGCGTTTGCTCATGCCCTATGCCAATGCAGGCAAATACCGATGAACGTCCTGCTTAGCATCATCATTCCGGTGTATAAAGTTGAGGCCTTCGTGTATGAATGCCTAGATTCGGTGTTCAGGCAGTTGCCTGATTGCGTTGAGGTGTTGGTAATTGATGACGGCTCGCCGGATGCCAGCATGGATATCATCCGGCGTGGATTCCAGCCTTGGATAGACAGCGGCGTTTTAGTGCTTCTGGCCCAGCCCAATGCCGGCCCCGGAGCTGCTCGCAATGCTGGCCTGGCGCGCGCGCGGGGCAACTATATCGGGTTTCTTGACAGCGATGATGTGCTACTTGATGGCTATTTCAATGCGCTGATGGACCGCTTGGAGCTTGGGTTGGCCGACATCATTGAATTTGGCTTTAAGCGATTCAAGGATGGCGCCACGCTGGCCACCGAACCACACCGGCGTCTGTACCGCCTGCGCGGCTTGAAGAAACTACAGTCGGTGCGTGAATTTGTGTTCGCCAAAACCCGTTGGTATCCGTCACTGCGCATCTTTCGTCGTAGCGTGCTCAATGGGTTTAGATTTCCCGAGGCCGTGCACTACGAAGACACCATGAGCATTCCTGGGATTTTTCTTGGCAACTGGTTCATCCATTATCTGGATAAGCCACTGCTTGGCTACCGCGAACGACCGGGCAGCATCACCTCTAACCATAGCCGCGCCGATATGGAAACTCTTCACCGCTTCTACCAGTCAATACCGCTAGACGCTGTGCCGGCCCTATTGGTGATGAAGGTGGGGCTGGCCAGAACCTTGACCTATTTTTACAGAGAGCTAAAGGCGTTTGACTTCCCCATGGATGCGCTAATTGGCGAGTTTGAAATGATCAAACTTAGCCGAAGCGCGCAGATAGCGCTTGAATGGCCGGATTGGTTTTTGTACAAAGCACCGCGCACCTACATGATGATTAATACACTTCGTGTTCGTAACGCGGCAAACCGGAAAGTGATGGCATGAACAATAAATTGCTTGATAACGCTAAAGACAATATCGATCAGGGAACCGTTGACAGTTTCGGCGATGAATGGGTCCGTATGAACCAATCAGCCTTAAGCGAAGCAGAGAAAACAGCGATTTTCCAAGATTATTTCGCCATATTCCCGTTCGAACAGTTACCGGCCTTGGCATCCGGTTTTGATATGGGCTGCGGAAGCGGGCGTTGGGCTTCGCTGGTGGCGCCGCGCGTTGCGCAACTGCACTGCATCGACCCCAGCCAAGAGGCACTGCAGGTGGCCAGAAAGAACTTAGCGAGCTGCTCTAATGTGGAATTTCTGCAGGAAAGTGTTGACCAGGTTCAACGTCCGGCCGATGGTTATGACTTCGGCTACTCGCTCGGCGTTTTGCACCATGTTCCAGATACAAGAGCAGCAATCGTTTCTTGTGCCAATCTGCTGAAGCCCGGCGCGCCTTTCTTGCTTTACCTTTACTATGCGTTCGACAACAAACCATTTTGGTATAAGTTCATGTGGAAAGTATCTGAGCCTTTCAGGGCAGGGATTAATCGGCTGCCGCCGGCGCTGAAGGCGGTATCGGCAGACGTTATGGCTATACTAGTATATTGGCCGCTTGCACGCGCGGCCCGCATTTTGGAGGTACTTGGCATGGGTGTCGAAAATATTCCGCTCTCTTATTATCGAGATAAATCGTTTTATACCATGCGCACCGATGCCAGAGACCGATTCGGCACGCCGCTTGAACAACGATTTACTAAATCTGAGATTGAACAAATGCTGAAAGCTGCCGGTTTTGAGAAAATCCGTTTTTCTGATGCACGGCCATACTGGGTTGCTTTGGCGTTTAAGTCAGATTAGTCGGAAGCACAATTTTTCGCCGGCCACTTGTCGGCTGTTTTGTTAGTAGATTGTTTAATTTGAAATATCATTGTGAGGTTTTTTAGCAAATGTCCGTATTCACTACAATTATAAAAAAATCGATTCATAAAGCTGCCAATGTTTTTGGCTTCGATGTTATAAAGAAAGGCCATTTTGATCAAGGCCTCGGTACACATCTGAGCAAGGTGTTCAAAAGCCGAGAGATTGACTGTGTGCTTGATGTGGGCGCCAATAGTGGCCAATACGGAAAGTATCTTCGGGACATTGGCTACACGGGTTACATCGTATCTTTCGAACCTGTCAAGTCTGTTTTTGATGAGCTAGTTAAAAATTCAAGCGCCGATGCCAAGTGGATTTGCCACAATCTAGCTTTGGGCGATGAAACGCAGACCCTGCGGATAAATGTTTTTGAAGATACCCAATTCAGTTCATTCTTGGAAGCCAGCGACTATTCCAAAACCATGTGGGAGGTTATTCGTCAGTCATCCGCTGAAGATGTGGCCGTTGCTCGGCTTGATGAGGTATTTGATGGCATCAAGGGTGCAACTGGCTGCCAAAATTTCTACTTGAAGCTCGATACCCAGGGCTTCGATTTGAAGGTATTCCGAGGTGCCGGTGAATCTCTGAGACACATTCATGCCATGCAATCCGAGCTATCGCTGATTTCGGTGTATGAGGGCATGGAGCGTTCGTTTGCCGGCCTTGAGCAATACCGAGATGCCGGATTCTTGATCAGCGGCATGTTCCCAATCAATATCGAGCCTAGCCTGGCCGTGATTGAATACGATTGTGTTTTGGTTAAGCGGGATGTCTGAACTGATGACCTTAGTCAGATAAAATCAAATACCGTTGCCAAGCCGCTGCTGTGCATGTGGTGCGTGCCTTTAATGTTCGGGAAGAAATCGGCCGGCACTGCGCGCACTTCAGTCTCCCGATACACGTTTTCATCCAGCTGATCAATCCGATTGATGCTGAATGCTTTGCCATAGCGCTCGAAGCCCTGTTTCTGGGCAACCCGGTAAATATGGGTGGCATCGAATAGCAATCCGGCATTGCGGCCTTTTGCCGCATCGATGAACACTGGATTGGCAGAGTGCGCGGTCCAGTGTTTAGACAGCGGGCTGTCGGCCCAGTAAATGCTTAGCTCGGTGCAATAATCGCCGGTTTCAGTCACATCCATATTGGTGAGCATCCACCATCGGCCAGCATGTTCGAAAAGCATGGTGTCGGCCGCCGAAACATCATCCATCAGCACCGTATGCAATTGCCAGTGCAGCGGAAAATGCACGCATTTGTATACCCTGATTTGCCGGTTACGGCTGGTTTCCGGGCACATATACAGTTCAGACTTGTAGCGGAACATATACGGGAATGATAGATGGAAAGGTTCAAGCAACGCGTTGCCTAGGCATTCGGCTTTTTTGTCATCGAGCCGATACACGGCAATATGCCCTTTGCTGGTGCTGTAGTCGTAGTCTTCCAGAAAGCAGTAATCCTGCCCGCCTTCGCTCACCACAAACGGATCGGCGAGAAAGTGCTGATCGGGCCGAGTAATTTTTACCGCGCTCGCCAAGTCCGTATCTTGCCACCCGGATTTCTGATAGGCCACACTCCATTTGAAGTCCAGCCGGAAAGCACTTCGGATAGCGCGATAGAACTGCCTGAAACAGAATTGCAGGATGTATCTTGCTTGGTCTAGCAGGCCGGGCATAGCATTCATGCTTTCGCCCATGGGCATTGTGTGAGCGGGCTCCGGTATTTTCCAGTCGAGCGATATTTTGCCCAGAATCTGTTTGGCGTAGTGCAGGGTTTTTTGTTCAATGCGCATTTTATTCAGCGAATAGCTGTACTGTGTGGCTATTTGGCCGCTGACCAAATCGGCGTTTTGTT